>CAZLED010000011.1:0-43694 GCA_964558485.1 uncultured Ruminococcus sp.
CCGGGGAGCCTGCCGCACGATACAGCACCGTCACCAGCATAGCTCTGGTCAGGCTATCGTTGGGCGCAAACGTATCGTCGGACATGCCGTTCATGTAGCCGTTTTCGTAGGCGAACTTGACGGCTTCGTAGAATGGGTCGGTTTCGGATACATCGGTGAAGGGATTGTTCCACGGGGCAGCGGGTGCTTCGGGTTCGGTCTCAGTCGGTTCGGATTCCGTGGGTTCTTCTACTTCCGTGGGTTCTTCTACTTCATCCTTCTTTTTGTTCGCTTCTACGATCTTGTCGATCAGCTCCCATTCTTGCCAGGTGGGCAGGAGGGCGCTGGACTGGATCGACCATCTTGCATAAACCGTGGTGTCCGCTTCGAATACCGTTTCGGTGGTGATCTGTGCGCCGTCCTTGGTGAACCAGCCTTGGAAGTTGTAGTCACGTCTGGTGGGCGTGGGCAGACTTGTCAGCTTGCCATCGGCGGCGTTGACGATCATGGATCTGGGCGTTACGGAGCCGCCGTTTGCGTCAAAGGTCACGGTGGTGTTGTACTGCAGGTCACCGCAAATGCAAACGCCGTTTGTGTAGGTGTGGAATTCTGTTTCGGTCTCGCCACAGCCTTCGATCCGGCAAGTACGGGTGTGGGTGTTTGTGCCCTCGTCCTTCACCCAATCGCTCCAATTGTGTTCGTTGCAGTTCCAGGTGGCGGTCAGGGTGATGCTTTCCGTGAGGACTGTGTCAAACTCCCATGCGGTGTCGCCGTTGTACCATTTGCCAAATGTGAAGTTTTCCTTTGTGGGGTCGGCGGGCTTTTGGGCTTTTTGACCCTTGAGGATGTGCTGGGTTTCTACGGAAGTGCCGCCGTTTGTTTGGAAGGTCACGGTGTAGGGGCAGGCTTTGTCTTCGATGGTTATACGATAACTAATACCATTATCAGCATCAAGTGTGATCGTGCCGTTGAAGGCGGTGTAGCCGGTCGCATCATCGCTTCTGGTGATTCTAACATATATTCCAAAGACTCCCAGCAAATATACGTCACCGTTTATCACGCCACCGTCTGCATATATCGTGCCACCAATAACTCTCACCGTGTAACTATTATCTATCTCCATATCCGTGGCAATCCTGGATACATGCAGGGTCGGACATGGTGAAAACAACACTACTACGTATGTCTACACCAGATCCGGTCGCAGCACTACAATTTTTGATCACGCCACCGTTCATGGTGAAGGTTCCTTCATCACTGCATACACCGCCACCAAATTTAGCAGAGCAGGTATCGATGGAGCCACCGTTCATGATAAAGTTACCGCTATTGTGTACGCCGCCACCGTGGCTAAGCTCATATTTATCATCCGGCAACTTACAATCCTTGATCGTGCCGCCGTTCATGATGAAGGTGCCTTCATTGTATATGCCACCGCCGTAATAGTAAGTGACTTTAATTTCTGTATCAACCACTTCCAACCCAGTGCCGTCGGTGATGGTGCCGGTTTTATCTTTGCTGGAGTCGTTCAGGGTCAGGGTCGCACCGGTGTTGACGTGGATCACGCTGCCGGGGTCTTTGCCGGCGTAGGTCAGGGTGTGGCCGTTCAGGTCTATGGTGGTGTCGCCGGTGATCTGCAGGGTCTCGGTGATGGTGAGATCCTCCGTCAGCACCATGGTGGTGGTGCCGTTTAGGGTCGTTTTGATGCACTTGACCAGCCCGGCTTCCTCCAACGGCTGCCACGGTGCAGGATCGGGCATATCGCCGGTGCCGGTGATGGTCAGGGTGCCGTCGTCCGTCAGCGTCCATGTGAGGTTTTCGCCATTTTCCGATGCGCCGCAGGTGCCGGACTCCGCTGCGTAGGCCGTCACTGTCAGCAGCAGCACCGTCATGCATACGGCAAACAGGATGCCAAAATATCGCTTCTTCATATTTTTCACTCCTTTATCGTCACACCTGTTTTTTTGTCCTTTGCATGGTGTGGATAACATACATTTATTATACACGATTCCCAACGAAATTGCAATAGGGGAACGGAAATTTTTGCAAGAAAAGTAAGAAAAAAGACACAGGGCATGGCGCATGGTGACCTGTGTCTATGGTGAAAGCAACGGCTCCTTATGCTTTCGTATGAAAGCAACGGCCCCTTATACTTGCGTACGCAAGCAACGGAGTGCATTGGCGATGGCAAGCACCGATACGCCTACGTCCGCAAACACCGCCAGCCACATATTGGCGATCCCCACGGCGGAGGCCAGCATCACCAGCACCTTGACCCCAATGGCGAACACGATGTTCTGGTGGACGATGGTCATGGTCTTTTGGGCGATCCGGATGGCGGTCACCAGCTTGGCGGGGTCGTCACGCATGATCACCACGTCGGCGGCTTCCATGGCGGCATCGGAGCCCAGTCCACCCATGGCAACGCCTACGTCCGCTCTTGCCAGCACCGGCGCATCGTTGATCCCGTCTCCCAGATATACCAGGGTTTCGCCGGGATTTTTTTCGTTCAGCAGTGCCTCCACCGCCGCCACCTTATCACCGGGCAGCAGGTCGCCTTGCACCCGATCGATGCCCAGCATGGCCGCCGTTTTTTCGCCCACGGCCTGTTTGTCCCCGGTGAGCAGGACGGTCTTCTGTACGCCAACTTCCCGGAGTCCACGGAGCATGGCAGGGGTTTCGTCCCGGACCCGGTCGGTGATGCCGATCCAGCCGGCGTAGGCCTCGTCGATGGCTACGTAAATGGGTGTCTCCCCCGGTTCGGTCAGTGCCGGTGTGCAGTCGATGCCGTGGCGGTGCAGCAGCTTTTCGTTGCCCACCAGCACCCTATGTCCATCCACAGCGGCACAGATCCCGTAGCCGGCTTCCTCCACCGCATCGGTATTGGGCAGCTCGTTTGCGTCCATGCCGCAGGCCGCCAGCAGTGAACGGGCAATGGGATGGGTGGAGCCGGATTCCGCGATGGCCGCCATGGTGAGAAGTTCGTCTTCCCTGCCCTGTGCCAGCGATTGAATGCGGCTCACGTGGAAGGCACCCTCGGTGATGGTACCGGTTTTGTCAAAGGCGGCGATCTTGGTGTGGGAAAGCTGCTCCAGACCTGCCGAACCCTTCACCAATATGCCCTGTCGTGACGCACCGCCGATGCCGCCAAAGAAGCTCAGGGGCACGGAGATCACCAGCGCACAGGGGCAGGATACGACTAAGAATTCCAGTGCTCGATAGATCCAGGTCTTCCAGGCACCGTGGAACAACAGTGGCGGCAAGATCGCCAGCACCACGGCGGCACACACGACCACGGGCGTATACACGGCGGCAAAGCGAGTGATAAAGTTTTCCGACCGGGATTTGCGTGCGGCGGCGTTCTCCACCATGTCCAAAATTTTCGCCACGGTGGATTCGCCGTAGGTGCCTGTGGTACGGATGGTCAGCACGCCACCGCCGTTGATGCTGCCACTGTACACCGTTTCCCCGGGAGATACGTCCTTGGGCATACTTTCCCCTGTCAGGGCTGCGGTATCCAACGAGGAGAAGCCGGTCAGGATCACGCCGTCCAGAGGGATCTTTTCGCCGGCCGCCACGATGATGGTCTCACCGACCGCAACTTCTTCCGGTTCCACGGTGACCGCTTGTCCCTCTCGCAGTACCGTGGCGGTATCCGGGCGAATGGACATCAGCTCGGTCACAGACCGGCGAGACTTTGCCACGGCCATGGATTCAAAGATCTCGCCCAGCTGGTAGAACAGCATGACCGCCGCACCTTCTGCCCCTTCGCCGATAGCAAAGGCACCGGCTGAGGCGACCATCATCAAAAAGTTTTCATCAAAGACCTGTCCGTGGGCGATATTCCGCAGTGCCTTCCACACAACCTTCCAGCCGATCCAAAGCCACACGGCACCATATACCGCCATGGAGATCCATGTTTCCTGCACCACACCGGACAGCACCAGTCCCACGGCATACAGCGCCGCACCAATGCCCCAGATACACCACCGCTTTTTCATACTATTGTTCCTCTTTCTGTCGTTATGCGTGTCGTCGCTCTTACAATGCCTTCATGTGGGTGTCCGGCTCCAGCTTGCGGATGAGCTTGGCGGCGGCCTTTTCTACGTCCTTGATTTTGTCCTCGTCCACATCCAGCACCATTTTGGTGGTCAAAAAGCTGACCGATGCGCTATGCACGCCTTCCAATTCGGCAACACCCTTTTCGATCTTGGCGGCACAGTTGGCGCAGTCCAGTCCTTCCAGCAGATAGGTTTTCTTCATGTTCGTTTCCTCCGTTGCGTATACATTCAATTGAATTTCGCTTCAACTGTTGTACCTATATTATAGTTGAACCACGGCTCAATTGTCAATAGGCATAGCGACGGGATACAGGAATTTTTACGCATACTTCTATGGCACCTTGCACAAATCCATCGTACAGCTTTTTCCCAAGTCGGGATTTCACCAAAAAAGGCTTGTATTTTGGTGGAAAATATGGCATAATAGTATATCCACACATTTCTATATGCGGAAAGGATATAACAATTATGGCACGCTGGCATATTTTGGAAAATAAAAAAGCCACGGAATGGATCCCCACACCGGGCGAAAAACACGTGGAAGATATCGAGATGGCCGGGTTCGGCTGCTCGGATACGGTGACCTATGGAGTGGACGAGAACGGCAAGCTGATCCTGTCGCATCATCCGGTATTCCCGACCCTGCGTCTGCGACCCAACAACACCAACGCTTCTTATCAATTGGACATGGCGTCCCCGGCGATCTTGGCTGACGGCGCAGCACTTTCGGAGGTGCTGGACAAGGTGGTCATCGACTGCGGCATTCTCCGGCTCTACAGCCACGACGGCGACATCACGGTGGAGCGGACGCTGTTTCCGGCGGCTGTCAAACGGGCGTCCTATGAACAGATTCTGATCCGGCACCCGTCGTGGTACTCCATTTCCATCGACACCGGTGTGTTTGGCAAGCACCAGGAAGTCATGGGTCCCATGGGGATCAACATTGCCGAATGCTGGTTTGCCGCTTCTGCCACCGATGTGGAGACCCAATTTGACATCATGTACTGCGGTCGGCTGTCCAATGAGCCGGTGCCCACCAACACGGCCGACGAAGATCTGGCAGCACGACTCCGTCGCACAGGTGAGTTGACCGCTCCCATGACCATCGACACCGGGGACACCACGCTGGATACGATGTTCACCTTTGCCAAGCTGCGTGCCGGAGAATCGGTCTTTGACACGAAGTTTGGACGGGTGCATTCTCCCGGCGGCAAGTCCTACTATGCGGCAACGTGGTGCAACGACCAGGTGGAGTATGCCGGGCCCTACTTTGCCTACACCGGAGACAAGGAGCTATTGGAAGCCAGCATGAATGCGTACCGGATGTACATTCCCTTCATGAGCGACGCCTACAGTCCCATTCCGTCCTCGGTCATTGCGGAAGGTCTGGATTACTGGAACGGCGCCGGTGACCGTGGGGACGCTGCCATGTATCTCTACGGCGCGTCTCGCTTTGTGCTGACAGCCGGAAACGAGGACTGGGCACGGGAGCTGCTGCCTGCCATTCGTTGGTGTGCAGAATATTGCAGACGGCAGAAAACCGCAGATGGAGTCATCGCCTCCGATTCGGACGAGCTGGAAAATCGATTCACCAGCGGCAAGACCAACCTGAACACGTCCTGTCTGGCACTGGCCGGGTATCGGTATGCGTCGATCCTGTGTCGGGAACTGGGCATGGCTGCATTGGCCGACCAATACCAGGCCGAAGCTGCCGAACTGGAAAAGGCCATTGAAACGGTATTTGGTGCCGACATCCATGGGTATCACACCTATCGGTATCACGATGGCTGCGAAGTACTGCGTTCCTGGATCTGTATGCCGCTGTGTGCCGGGATCTACGATCGGGCTGCCGGAACCGTGGATGCGCTGACCTCCGACTACCTGTTCCGCACCGATGGGATGCTGACCACCGAAGACAACGGGACCATCTGGGATCGCTCTACCCTGTATGCACTGCGTGGTCTGTATGCGGCCGGATTTACGGAAAAGGCCACGGAATGCCTGGGAATCTACAGCGAAAACCGGCTGCTGGGCGAACGGGTGCCCTATCCGGTGGAAGCGTATCCGGAAGGTGGCAGACGGCATTTGTCCGGGGAATCGGCTCTGTACTGCAAGGTATTCACCGAAGGGATGCTGGGTCTGGAACCTGCCGGACTGCACCGCTTTACCATTTGTCCCCGTCTGCCTGCAGGCTTAGACCATCTGACCATGCAGAACATCCGAGCCCACGGTGGCGTATTCCACGTGCAGGTCACCAGTGGTGGCTATACGGTGATCCGGGACGATGGTTCGATCTTAGGCAGTGGTGCGCTGGGAGAGCGCTGCACCATCACCCTGTAAGCTGTTTTTAAGGAGAATGATTTATGAATATGCGTATTATGACCTTTAACATCCAGCACTGTGCCCGGCACCAGAATTCGCTGGACAAGAAGCCGGAGTGCATCGATCCTGCCACCATGACCGCCGTGATCGAAGACGTGGCGCCGGTGATCTGCGGTCTGAACGAAGTACGGGGTCTGGGACAGTCGGCAGGCTACACGGCACAGACGGAAACAATGGCGGCGCTGTTGGGCTGGCATGGTGTGTTTGGCCGATCTGTGTATGTGGGTGGCACAGAACCCTACGGCAACGCCATCGTATCCCGGTATCCCATTGAGGAAATGCAGGTGATCCACATTCCCGATCCCACCTATGCTGGTCCGTCCAACTGGGTGGAGACCCGTTCCATCCTGCGGTGCCGGTTCGACATTGGTGGCGGCTTTGTGGTCTACCAGAGCCACTTTGGTCTGAACCAGGTGGAGCAGGAACACGCCGCCGCACTGGCCCATCAGCTGTTGGCAGCAGAACCCTTGCCGGCTGTGCTCATGGGGGACTTCAACGTGGAACCGGATTGTCCGCTGCTGGCTCCGCTATTTCGGGATTTTGATTCTGCCAATGTGCGGCTGGCCGGACAGAAGACCTTCCCCTCTCACGACCCAAGCATCATGATCGACTACATCTTTGCCAACAAGCGGGTGCAGATCGAAAACTGTGGCATTCGTCCCGGTATCGCCAGCGACCATTTGCCGGTGTGGGCCGATATTGCATTCTGAAAAACATACCAAAAAACGTCCTTCCGTGTGATCACAGAGGGACGTTTTCCTTATTCAGTTGATCTGCATTTACTTAACCAAAATATTTTTTATCCAGGGCACGCATCTGTACGGCCTCCAAAAGGTGATGCTTCTGAATGGGACCGCCGATGATGCCGCTTTGCTCCTCTGCCCCACCACCGATGGCTTCCAGGTCTGCCAGTGTTCTTGCCACACGCAGGATCCGGTCGTAGGCACGGGCTGAGAGCTGCATTTTCTGGAACACGTCTTCCATCATTTTGGTGCAGTCTTCGTCCAGGGCACAGAACTTGCGTAAGGCTTCGGTCTCCATGACGCCGTTGCACAGGGTGTCCGCATGATCGAAGCCGGCTTCCCGGAAGCGCTTCTGAGACAATGCTCTGGCGGCGGTGACACGTTGGCGGATCTCGGCGGATGGCTCACCGGGCTTGGTCTCCGACAGCTCCGTGAAGTTCAGTGCCAGCACTTCGATCTGGATATCGATCCGGTCGAGCATAGGGCCGCTGATCTTTTCCAGATAGCTGTGGATGGCCTTTTGGGTGCAGGTACAGGGATGGACTTCGCTGCGGCTGCCGTAATAGCCACAGGGACAGGGATTCATGGCGCACACCAAAATAAACGTAGACGGATAGGTCACCCGGCCGGCCGCTCTGGTGATGGTCACCTTGCGGTCCTCCAATGGCTGACGCAGGGCTTCCATGGCGTCCTTACGAAACTCCGGAAACTCGTCCAAGAACAGTACGCCGTTGTGTGCCAGCGAGATCTCACCGGGAGACGGGATCTTGCCGCCACCGACCAGGGCAGCGGTGCTCAGGGAATGGTGTGGTGACCGAAATACCCGGTTGCGGATAAAGGGGATCTCCTCCGTCAGCATCCCGGCGCAGGAGTGGACCTTAGTGGATTCCAGCGCTTCTTCCCGGCTCAGGGGCGGCAGGATGGTGGGCAGTCGCTTGGCCAGCATGGATTTACCGGAACCCGGTGGGCCGATGAGCAAAATATTGTGTCCCCCGGCGGCAGCAGTCTCCATGGCTCTTTTGGCACGGAACTGCCCCTTGACCTGGGAGAAATCTTCGGTGAACAAAGGGGATTCCATATGGGACAGGGGATCGTCATGGCTGGGTTCCATGGTCTCACCGCCGTTGAGATGGGCCAACAGCGTGGGAATGTCCGGCACGCCATAGATGGAGACGCCCGGCGTTTCTGCCACAGAAGCCTCGCGAATATTGGCTATGGGCACAAAGATCTCGGTCTTTCCGGCGGCGATGGCAGCGGTGGTCATACCCAGCACCCCACGCACCGGTCGGATCTCACCGGAGAAGGAGATCTCCCCGATGAAGCATTTATTCTCCAGCACGCACTCGTCCGACAGGATGCCGCAGGATTTGTACAGGGCACACAGGATCGCCATTTCCAGTGCGGTACCCTCTTTTTTCCGGTCGGCAGGCGCCAGATTCACCACGGCCTCCATATCCGGCAGGGGAAAGCCGCAGTTGGCAGAGCCGGTGTAGATCCGCTTTTCCGATTCCCGGACGGCTGTGTCCGGCAGACCTACGATCTCAAAGGAAGCCAGTCCCCGTTTGGCGGCACATTCTACTGTGACGGTAAATCCATCGATGCCGTACAGTGCCGCTGCATATGTGATGGCAAGCATACATATCCCCCCTTGTTTCAATTTATTCTTTTCCCTCGTTTTCCGTCTCCGTAGGCAGCTGTACCTTAGAGACATCGATCTTGCCGTGGATCCGTTCGTAGTAGGCTACGTTTGTGCGGAGCAGATGCAGAAAATGGTTGTTGGGCGTGCGTCCTTCTGCTTCTGCCACGGCGTAAAATTTCTTCAGCAGTTCTTCATCGATCCTTGCCGTAAAAGCGGCCTTATTCTTCTGTGCCATATGTATCGATTCCTTTATGATTTTTTTGCAAACGAAACAAGCTGTGTGATCGCATCCTTGGTGGCATAAGACACGGTCAGCTTATCTCCCGGTCGCACCAGCAGCAGTGCTTCGTCAAAGGCGATCTTGTAGACCTCATCTGTATCCGAACGGATATAGGCGGTCGTGTTGCCGTCGGTGGGAATGTACAGGATCTCTGCCACGGTGATGGTCTCGGTCTGCATATCTCCTACCGCCAGCTCCACACCGTTCTGGCTCAGCTTTGCCTTGTACTTCTGGAACACCTCTGTCTGGCTCTCGGAGGTGACCACCAGATTGTAGTTGGACATGTTGACCATGGAGTACATTTTCACGATGCCGCTGGCGTCCTTGAGCACCATGATGTAGGTGGCCTCGCCGTTGACGTTGATCAGCGTCGGGAAAGAGGATGTGTAACCGTATTGCTGGACGGAACCTTCGGCGGCGTCCATGGCAGAATGTTCCTCAGCACCGGGCACCACGTAGTAGGTATATTTGCCGGTACGACTGTTCACCATGATAAAACCAATGTTGGCCTCATCGTTGGATACAGAGGTCACGCCGGTGAACACGTACACGTCGTCGCCAATGATCTTGTAGCCGAAATCGTCGGTGGTCACCACGCAGCCGGTCTGGCTGAAAATGGAATTGAAGTAGCCGCCGCCCAGCATCCCGTACCAGTCGTACTTCTGGCAGATCAGGTCACCGGTGTATACGATGTCCACCCACGCCGGGATCTCGTCCTTGGCATAGGTCGCAGCGTCACCGGTACAAGCGTCCAGCACCACCACTCTGTCCACGTCGTAGGCGCCAAACCAACCGGCCTGTGGCTTCAATGCGGAAGCGATCCAATAGGGATGTCCATCGTCGTCGATCTCAAAATAGACAGAGCCCCAGATGGCTGTGGGATCGGCAAACCGCAGCACACGCATCAGATCTGTACCAAAATACGCCGACGGAGAAATCTTCATATACTGTTCCAGGCGTACGAACTGGGCATCGAACGCCACCGGATCCACCTGGACGTAGCCGGGGATACCCGCACTGCCGTTCTGCAGCCATTTGAAGAAGGAAGCGTATTCCAGCGGCGCCACTTTATAGGGCACGCCTTCCATAGCGATCTGGGTATAGGTGTCTGCCACGTTGTACTGAGACACCAGATCGGACAGCGAACCAAGTGTCCGGGCACCGATGATCCGGGCAGAAGCGGAGTCCATGAGAGCAATATCCGTCACCACCTCGGTCTGGGGCACGTCTGTGGCAAAATCGCAGGTCTCGATGTCGATCAGCGAGCTGTAGGTCTTAGCCCGGAACAGCTCTGACGAAAAAACGGAGATGACCAGCAGCAGTGCCAGGATACCGGCGCCGATGCCAAGCAGTACCTTGATAAAGCGTGGCATACCGCTTGCATTGCCCACGATCACCACTCTTTGTTTACTCCAGCGTATGAGCAGTCCGGCGCCGCCGATCACAGCCAATACGTAAAATACGAATGTCCAGAACTGACCGGAATAGACCGACAGCGGCGGCAGCGTGATGTAATACCCGATCCCAACAGCCAACACAGCCAGCAGCACCGGTATGATGGTTTTCCCCACACTTGATTTTTTCATATGCGTCCTCCGTTCTTTGTGGTTCGACAACTGAGTTGCCCGCAACCGGGTGGCACGCTCCTTGATACGGCTTCGTATGTTCCTACCCATTGTAACACTTTTTCTGAAAAAATGCAATCCCCTACGAACCGTTTTTTGTAAGCTTCTTTCCATCCGGTATATATAGTATATCACACGTTCACGTGACTGTCAATAGAATTCGAGTGAATTTTCTCAAAAAAAGTGCAAAAACACATTGACAGCATTGACAGAGTGTGGTATAATGAGGTATTACGAACGAATGTTTAATGCGAGGTGATCTTTGTGCCCAAAAAGGAATGGGAACAGGATGGCTTCTGGGATCTGCCGCCTGTTGCCAAAAAGACCTACAGTCCACCCAGCAATGGACGCAGCACCGATACCATTCCCGTTACGGTCGAGGAGCCGGATACCGTACGCCAGGAAAGCATACCGCCAAGAGATAAAACCGATACACCGGAAACCGTATCTCCTCCACAAAGGCCGGCCGACCATCTTCCTGCAGAAGATCGACTTCCTACAGAAGATTGTCTTCCTACCGGAGACCGGCTTTACCGCACGTCTGTCTATGGCACGTCCCAGGGATATCAGAATCGCATGAAGGACAGCGGATTGGGGTTTTCCGCCGAGGATCTGGCTGCTGCGGACGAACGATCTGCAGTCAACCAGAGCGGCAGCACGGTGGCGGAACGGGACGGCGATGGTTGGCTGATCCGACACGTGACGGTGCGTCGCTGGATCAACGACTTTTCCTTCTATGCCACCTTTGGCAGAGATGCCATGGTCAGCCATCAGAAGGTGGGGTGTCCTGCCGAGCCGGTGCCCTATTCGTCCTTTGTGCCCCAATATTCCCAGATGAACAATGGGCAGCTTGCCTATTATCTCTGGTTCCGGGACAATGCAAAGAATGGGAATTACCTGGAAGCGGACTTCGCCTATGTGCTGCTGTACATCTACGAGATTTTGAATCTGCCGGAGCAAATACCGCCGGTGGATGGGATCGAGCAGCTTTGCAGGCTGTGGGCCCACTACCGGAAGGCATATCCCAAATTGGATGCGTACCTGTGCGAATGGGTGCCGGACTATGCGCTGATCCATGGGGTGGCACTGCCCGGTGTGCTGGAACCGTTTTTGTCGGAGATCGTACGCAAGGCGCAATTCAAAGAGTTCTTCCTTGACAATATGTGTCCCCCAGGCGGCAAGCTGAGCCATCGTGCCATTGCGGTGCTGGCCGGGGTGCTGCTGGAGACCTATTCGGATTACGACTACACCCTGAGTCGATACTACACCGGTGGCAACCAGGCGGCTTACGACAAGTGCATTCCGGAGGCGTTGACGGCAGCTTTGGAACAGGCCTATATCGATGGTCGAGGTATGTTCGCCACCGATCGGCTGTATCGGCTGACCCGGGATTCCTACTGCGGTGCGATCATCCACACGGGCAACAAACGACGGATCGATGTGGCGTTCCACTCCTGTATCCGTTCGCCGGACACCAGACGCTTTGTGACCGGGATCGTCAAATATGCAGAGAATCGGCTCCGGGGCAAGCTGAAGATCAAATCCAAGCTCAGTGCTGCGGACATTGCACCGGAGGACAAGGCGCAGGTGGATGCCTACTTTGGACCGGAGGAGCTGCCGGTTGCCAAAAAGAAAATGGTGGAGGAAGAAGCCTATCTGAAGCTGTACGATGCGGACACCACCGGCTTTGACTTTTCTGCCGCCAAACAGATCGAAGACGCTTCCTGGCGCAACACCGATCGACTGACCGCTGCCGAACCAGGCGAGCCTGTGGTGCCGGAAATGCCTATCGCAGAAGAACCGGCTGCGCAAGAGGTGGTAGAAAATGTGCCTGTCGCAGCGCAACCAATGCAAGTGCCGGTGGAGGAAAAGGCTCAGGTCACAGCGGAGCCTTCTGTGCGGGATGCTGTATTGGCGCTGCTGGGTGGACAGTTCGAGAGCTATTGTCGGGCACATGGACTGTTCCCCGGTAAGGTGGCAGAGCAGATCAATGAGGTCTTTCTGGATGTGACCGGCGACATTTTGGTAGAAGCAGACGGCAATCGATATAGCTTGATCGAAGATTACAGAGAGGATGCAGAAGCATGGAGCAAAATGGAAACGTAAAAAAAGTACCACGCCGCATTTTGGGAACGCTGCTGGGTGCGCTGTCTGCCGGGGTCGTTCCTCGTTCCGGTGCGCCGTATCTGGCCATTGGTCGGTTGGACGAGATCGAAGCCTTGACCGGTGCGCTGGAACGGGTGGCAGACGGAGAAGGCAGCTGCAAATTCATCATTGGCCGCTATGGCTCCGGGAAGAGCTTTCTCATCCAGCTGACCCGTGGGTTCGCCTTGGACAAGGGCTTTCTGACGGCCGACTGCGACCTGTCTCCGGAACGAAAGCTGTCTGCCACCGGCGGCGCAGGCTTGGCGACTTATCGGGAGCTGGTGAAAAATTTAGCCTGCAAGACCCAGCCGGACGGTGGTGCGCTGCCGGTGATCATCAGCCGTTGGTTCAGCAAGATCCGGGATACGCTGGTGGATCGTGGCATTGCGGTGGATTCGCCTGCCTATGATACGGCCTTTGGCAAGGAGATCCTGCACACGGTACGGGAGCTGGAATCCGATGTGGGCGGCTTTGATTTTGCCCTGGTCATGCGAGAGTACTACAGTGCCTACCAGGCAGAGGATGAGGAAAAAATGTCGGCGTGTCTCCGTTGGTTCCGTGGGGAATATAACACCCGCACCGAAGCCCGAAACGCCACCGGTCTGCGGTCTCTGTCCATCATCGACGACGACAACTGGTACGACCACCTGAAGCTGATCACGGCCTTTGCACGGCTGGTAGGCTACAAGGGGCTATGCGTATGCATCGACGAATGCGTGAACCTATACAAGATCTCCAACCGCATTTCCCGTGAGAACAACTATGAAAAGCTGCTTGCCATGTTCAACGATACCATGCAGGGGCGAGCACCGGGACTGATGCTGGTGTTTGGGGGCACACCCCAGTTTTTGGAGGACACACGTCGGGGACTGTTCAGCTACGAGGCCCTGCGCAGTCGTCTGGCGGATGGACGATTTGGGACGGATGGTCTGCGGAGCCTGCTTTCTCCGGTGCTGCGGCTGAAGCGACTGTCCGACAGTGAGCTGTTGGCACTGGTCATGCGACTGACGGCACTGCACGGCGAATACCACGGCTACACGCCCACGGTCACCGACGAACAGATGCAGTCCTTTCTCACCGATTCCCTGTCCCGTGCCGGTGCAGACACCATGGTGACACCACGAGAGATCATCCGGGATTATGTGACGTTATTGGATCTGCTGCTGTCCAATCCGGACAAAAGCTTCGACGACATCGTTGGCGGTATGCAGCACAGCACCGTTTCCACCGCAACAGACGATGCCTTGGCCACTGCACCTGAGAACGGTATAGACGAGCTTCGCAAGCCGGCCCATGCTGCCAATGCGGCTGCGATCACGCTGGACGATCTGAATTTTTAAGGATATACTATGCAGGTTTTTGACGAATATTCTCCCTTTATCCGGGAATTTATCTACAGCCGGGGCTGGGATCATCTGAACGAGATCCAGGTGGCGGCGGCAGACGTGATCTTCCACCGGGACTGCAATCTGCTGCTGCCCTCTCAAACGGCCTCCGGCAAAACAGAAGCGGCGTTTTTTCCCATATTGTCCCAGTTCTATGAGGATCCACCGCAGACCATTGGGGTGATCTACATTGCGCCGCTGAAATCCCTGATCAACGACCAGTTTGGGCGCATCACAGAGCTGTGCGACCAGACCGGCATTCCGGTGTACCACTGGCATGGAGACGTGGCGGCCTCTCACAAAAACAAGGTCATGAAGCATCCACAGGGCATTTTGCAGATCACGCCGGAATCGCTGGAGGGGATGCTGATCCACCGGAACACCGACCTGCTGCGGCTCTTTGGGGATCTGCGCTACGTCATCATCGATGAGATCCACACCCTGACCGGCACGGACCGTGGAAACCAGATCTTATGCCAGCTTGCCCGACTCCGGGAGCGGACAGGGGTATCGCCACGGCGGATCGGTCTGTCTGCCACCATTGGCGACATGGAGACCGCTGCCAACTGGCTGGGTGCATCCAGTGGACGGGACACGGTGGTACCACAGATCACACCGGCGAAGATCCGCTGGCGGCTGGGCATGGAGCATTTTTATGTGGTGGAAAAGGATGTGGCAGAGGTGCCTACGGCCGAGATACGCAGTGATCCCACCATTTCGCTGGATCCGGGGTACGAGTACATCTACGACTGCACCAGAGACCGGAAGGCCATTGTGTTCTCCAACTCCCGTGAGGAGACGGAGTACATCACAGCCACCCTGCGACAGATCGCCGAATACCGGGGAGAACCGGACGTGTTCCTGATCCACCACGGCTTTTTGTCGGCATCGATCCGGGAAGACGCAGAGCTGAAGATGAAGGACGACGAGGTGCGTGCGGTCGTTTGTGCCACCGTCACCATGGAGCTGGGCATCGACATTGGCCGACTGGAACGGGTCATTCAGCAAAACGCACCCAACACGGTTTCGTCCTTTTTGCAGCGGCTGGGTCGTTCCGGCAGACGAGGAGATCCACCGGAGATGATGATGGTGTTCCGGGAAGAAAATCCCCTGCCCAACACGCCGCTGCCCCAGCTGATGCCCTGGGAGCTGCTGAAGGCCATTGCCATCGTACAGCTGTATATCGAAGAACGGTTTATTGAGCCACCGAATATTCGCAAGCAGCCACTGAGTCTCCTGTTCCAGCAGACACTGTCGGTGTTGGCAGCAGCAGGTGCGCTGTCTCCGGCGATGCTGGCCGAACGGGTACTCTCGCTGCCGCCGTTCCGATACATCGAAAAAGAGGACTATAAGACCCTGATGCTGTCCATGATCCAGAACGATTGGCTGGAAATGACGGAGGAACGGGAGCTGATCCTGGGGCTGCGTGGGGAACGGCTGGTGAATTCCTTCAAGTTCTATGCGGTCTTCAAGGATACGGACGACTATACGGTGCGGTGTGAATCGGACGAGATCGGGGTGCTGAATTCTCCGCCGCCGGTGGGAGATCGGTTTGCGCTGGCTGGCCGGGTCTGGGAAGTGGAAGAGCTGGATCTGCCCCGGCACCTGATCTACGTGAAGCCGGTGAAGGGGAAAATGGAGGTGGCCTGGCCGGGTGACTACGGTGAGGTACACACACGGATCCTGGAACGGATGCGGCAGGTGCTTTGCGAGGATACGGAATATCCCTATCTCAAAGAAGGTGCACTGCGGCGGCTGCGGGTGGCACGGAATGTGGCACGAAACACGGGACTGACGGAACACTGCATCCTGTGTCTGGGTGGCTCCACGTGGGCATTCTTCCCCTGGCTGGGCACACGCTCCTTCCGGACACTGCGGCGGTATCTGAAGCAAAATGCCGGGAAATTCCGACTCACCGGACTGGAATTCGAAGGCTGCTACTACATGACCTTCAAGCTGGAAGGCGGCGACGGTCCGTCCCTGATCCGGTATCTGTCGGAAAAGGCCGACCGGGAAGGCGTGGATCTGGCTGCCCTCATTGGCGAAAACGAAGCGCCGGTCTACGAAAAATACGACGAATGCATTCCCTCTGCCCTGCTGCGAAAAGCCTATCGGGACGACAAGCTCCGCAGCGATGAATTTGTCCCCAGACTGCGGCAGATCGCTATAGCGGAGACGGCTTATGCGGCTTCCTCTGCCCACATGGACGCAGAAAAAGAAAGGATTGACCATGCCTGAAAATATTGTGATCCGTGGCGCACGGATGAACAACCTAAAGAATATCGACCTGACCATACCACGGGACAAGCTGGTGGTCATCACCGGCCTGTCCGGCTCCGGCAAATCCTCATTGGCCTTTGACACGCTCCATGCAGAGGGACACCGGCGGTTCGTGGAATCTCTGTCCTCCTATGCCCGGATGTTTCTGGGGCAGCTGGACAAACCGGACGTGGACTCCATTGAGGGGCTGTCTCCCTCTATTTCCATCGACCAGAAGACCACGTCCAAGAACCCACGGTCTACAGTGGGCACGGTGACGGAGATCTATGACTATCTGCGGCTGCTGTATGCCCGGCTGGGTGTGCCCCATTGTCCGATCTGCGGCAAGGAGATCCGGCAGACCACCACGGACACCATCATCGACCAGATCGCAGCCTATCCGGAGGGACAGCGGCTGATCATTGCGTCTCCGGTGGTACGTGGTAAAAAGGGGCGGCACGAGAAGGTACTGGCCGATGCCCGGAAGAATGGGTTTGTCCGGGTGCGAGTGGACGGCATCGTGTACGACCTTTCGGAAGAGATCGAGCTGGACAAAAACAAAAAGCACAGCATTGAGCTGGTCATCGACCGTATCGTGATCCGTGGCGACATCCGGGGACGTATCTCCGACTCGGTGGAAACGGCACTGCGGGAGTCCGACGGCTTTGTGAATGTGGTTTTGGTGGATCGTGACAAGCCGGAATCCGAAGCGGATGTGGTAGAGTTTTCCACCAACTATGCCTGTGTGGAGCATGGCATTTCCTTTGGCGAGCTGGAACCACGGATGTTTTCCTTCAACAATCCCTTTGGTGCCTGCCCGGAATGCACGGGTCTGGGAGTACTGCGTTCGGTATCGCCGGATAAAATCATTGGGGACAAGAGCCTTTCCCTGGACAGCGGTGCCATTTGCGTCAATGGATTCAAGACCTTGACCGAGGACAGCTGGAACGGGCCGGTGATCTATGAAGTGCTCAAGCATTTTGGCGTGGATCTGACCACACCTGTCGAAGATTTTCCGCCGGAAGCCTACGATGCCCTGCTCTACGGCTATCCGGAACCGGTGACCGCTGTGCGGGTCTTTGGGGATCGGAGCCAGACGCAGACCACCCGGTTCGAGGGACTGGTGAAAATGGTGGCCGATCGAGCAGAACCCGGCAGCTACAACCATGAGTATTACGAACAGTTTCTGACAGATACAGAGTGTCCCCACTGCCACGGTGCCCGGCTGAACAAAGAGGCCATGTCGGTAACGGTGGGTGGCGGTAGTGTACCGCCAAATAACATCCACCAGTTCTGTTCCCTTTCCATCACGGATGCGCTGGCCTTTGTGCAGTCATTGACCTTCTCCGACATGGAGATGACCATTGCCCGGGAAATTCTGAAGGAGCTGAAAAGCCGGCTATCCTTCTTAGTCAGTGTGGGGCTGGACTATCTCACTTTATCCCGGCAGGCTGGCACCTTGTCCGGTGGTGAGGCACAGCGGATCCGGCTGGCAACACAGATCGGTTCTTCGCTGGCAGGGGTACTATACATCCTGGACGAGCCTTCCATTGGTCTGCACCAACGGGACAACACCAAGCTCATTGACACGCTGAAAATGCTCCGGGATCAGGGCAACAGTGTCATTGTGGTGGAGCACGACGAGGAGACCATGCTGGCTGCCGACTACCTCATTGACATTGGTCCCGGTGCCGGTATCCATGGTGGTGAAGTGGTGGCGTACGGCACACCGGCGGAAGTGGCACAGAACGAACATTCCCTCACCGGCGACTATCTCTCCGGCAGACGATCCATTCCCGTTCCATCGGTGCGCAGAGCTGGCAACGGCAAGAGCCTGACCATTGTGGGGGCAAGAGAGCACAATCTGAAAAACATCGATGTGACCATTCCGCTGGGGTGCTTTGTCTGCGTGACCGGGGTATCCGGTTCGGGAAAATCCTCGCTGATCAACTCCATTTTGTACGCACGGCTGGCCCACGACCTGAACCGTGCCATCACCTATCCCGGTGCACACACCCGGATCGATGGTGAGGAACATTTGGACAAGGTGATCGCCATTGACCAGAGCCCCATCGGCCGCACGCCCCGTTCCAATCCTGCCACCTACACAGGTCTGTTCAACGACATTCGAGATCTGTTTGCCAAAACGCCGGGTGCCAAAATGCGTGGCTTCGGGCCGGGACGGTTTTCCTTCAACGTGAAAGGTGGACGATGCGAAGCCTGTGAAGGGGATGGGGTCAAGAAGATCGAGATGCATTTTCTGGCAGACGTGTATGTGAACTGCGACGTTTGCCACGGGAAGCGATACAACCGGGAGACGCTGGAGGTCAAGTACAAGGACAAGAGCATTGCGGATGTGCTGGAGATGACCGTGGAGGAAGGCGTGGCGTTTTTCTCGGAGATCCCGAAGATCGCATCCCGGCTGCAGCTGCTTTGTGACGTAGGACTGGGGTATGTGCAGATCGGGCAATCCTCCACGACCCTGTCCGGCGGCGAGGCACAGCGGGTGAAGTTAGCTACAGAGCTGTCCAAACGGCAGACAGGGCGCACCATCTATATCTTAGACGAACCCACCACAGGGCTGCACACAGCGGATGTGGAAAAACTGCTGGCGGTGCTGGATCGGCTGGTGGAGCAAGGCAACTCGGTGGTGGTGATCGAGCACAATCTGGACGTGATCAAGACAGCCGACTACATCATCGATATGGGTCCCGAAGGCGGCGACAATGGCGGTCAGGTGATCGCTGCCGGTACGCCGGAGGAAGTGGCCACTTGTGCACATTCCTGGACGGGACGGTATCTGAAGGAGAAGTTAGAAGTTTGAAGTCAGAAGTCAGAGAGTAGCATAGTGCAGTAGAATTGTACAACCGTTGGTGTAGTTCTACTGCATAACAAAAGACAGCAGAGCGGTTGTTGTGGTACGCCACAGCTTCGCTCTGCTGTCTTTTTATGTTAACGCTGATGAATGGGAATTTACACCTGGATCAGCGTTTACTTAAGTCGTATTCTTCTTAGAATTCCACTTCACAGGTGCGCCAGCCGGAAGGAATAAAGGCGCCTTCTGTGTCATACAGTCTCCGCAGCAGGCAGGCGGCTTCCGTATCGGCGATGCCGGGGACACGTTCGTCGGCCATCCAGGTGCAGTTGGACCAATAGGCAGCCTGCCGCAGGAATGCCGGGAGATGGTGCCATGTGGTGTACAGCACACCGTATGCGCCCAGCTTCTTGGCATCGGCGGACAGGGAGCGGATGTTTTCCATATTGTCCCAGGGGCAGACCACGGTCTTGAAGCCTTTATCCATAAAATATTTCGTGGTGGGATTGAAGCCGTTCCGGTAGTCGTACTGCCAGTCGGCGATGATGATCCGACGATCCAGCAGATCCAGTGCCTTGTCGGTGGCGTGATTTTGTCCGTTTGCCACGATGGGACCTTCCCCAAAGGCATCCCGGCGGATCAGCTCGTCGTGCCAGATGATGGGGGTACGACCATCCTTGCCGAGGTCCTCCGTCAGCCGGTTCAGATATTCGGCCAGCAGCTCATGGGGGACTCTCTTGCGGCACTTGTCGCAGGTAGCAAAGGAATAGGCCTCGTCAAAGCCCAGGTGGAAATAGCTGCCCTCTCCGCACAACTCCATCAGCTCGGCACGCATTTCGGCCAGCAGCTTGTAGGTGTCGGGATTGGACAGGCACCAGGTCCAGCCGTCGGGCTCAAACAGCTTGGTGAGCCGGGGATTCTTGTTCAGCACCACGTGGCGGCCGTTGCAGCTGCGGGACTGGGTGGCGTGCCCAAAGTGGTTCACCATGGGGATCACTTCCATGCCGTAGCTTCTGGCCAGGGCGACCAGCCGCTGGAAATCCTTCCGGTCGAAATGCCGTCCGTCCCAGGACAGCTCCGGCAGGCAACGATAGGGATATACGCCCCAGAACTCCAAGATCACGTGGGTCATTTTGAAGAATCCGGCTTCGTGGATGGCCTGTTCCAGCGAAGACAGTGTACTGCCGGGGAAAATGCACAGATGCACGGCACGGAAGCTGACTGCCGGGGCATCGTGTACGTCAGCGGCGGAGATATAGAAGGCTTCCTTCCCTTCTGCCAGCTCCTCCGGGCAAATGAGCTGCACCAGGGTCTTGATCCCATCCAGCAGTCCGGCGGCTTCATGGGCTCTCACGCACACACCGGCAGCGTCCACATGGATGGCATACCGATCGGCGTCGGTCAGGTCACAGGCAGCCTCTCCGATGACGAACTGGCAGCCGTCCTCCGTGGGTACCACGTGCAGCTTACAGGCGTCACAGGAGAAGCGATACCACAGGGTCTGTACACGTTCCACCTGCGATGGTGTCAGACCGCTGACTCGTGCGGTGACCGTACTGCCAAAGGTATATCGGATGGATTCGTTTTCGGTAAAGCTTTTCGGGGTGGGAAATAAATGGCGAAGATACATAGCGTTCCTCCAGGAATGGTGTGGTGTTATAGTCTATATTAGTCCAGATTTTCGCAGAGCTTTTCGATCTGGGTGTTCCAGCTTGCTTCGTTTTTCGCCAGGTACGAGGACAGATTATCCTTCGCATCCAGCAGAGCGGTGTTGGGCATGGGGCTCAGGCAGGTGGAGAAGGCAAAGTCAAAGTTCATGGTCATGCCGTCCCGGATGAGCTGCAGCATTTCCTGTACGTCGCTGTCCCGGGTGTATTTGCTTTCCAGTGCCACGGTGTAGTACGTGGGGATCACGTCCAGCATACTGTGATACGCCAGCGTCTCCAGCACACGGCAGGTCAGATCGGGATCCGAGCAGGTCAGCGGCAGGAAGTTCACGTTGGAGGAGGTGCCGATCTGGGTCTTGTACAGCTCCTGCTCGCTGTCAAACTTGGGATAGGGCACGATACCGAAGTCCGATTCCATGTTCCGCATCAGCTCCCCTTCCAGCACGTACAGATAGGACAGCTGGAACAGGGCCCGGTCAGAGGTAAAGAGCTCCGCAAAGGCCTGGAAATCCACGGCATTCCCTTCCTTGTACAGGTCGTCACGCTTGCCAAAGAGCTGGATCCATTCGTGTACCTGCAGCATATGGTCGTTGAGTCCGGTGGTGTGATAGTCGCCGTTTTCATCGATGGTGAACATCCGGGTATCGGTGGCCGTCTGGATGGCACGAAGCGGCACGTGCTGCAGATAGGCACCTACAGCGTCCACCTTGGGGTCGATCTTGCCGTCACCATCCAGGTCTACCACAGCCATCTCCGACATGGATAAGAACTTCTCCATGGTCCATTCGTTGTCATGCACCAGCTCGTAGGGATCCTCTAAGCCGAAATTGTGCAGCACCTGCTTATTGAAATACACCACGGCGCAGTCCTTGTACACCGACAGGTTTGCGTCTCCAAAGCAGCAGAACTGTTTGCCTTTGATATTCAGGTTGTCATATTGGTTCGCCATCCACCAGGGATTGTCCAGGTTCAGCGCCGACAGGGTGGTCAGGTCGATGAAGTTGCCGCTGACAAAGATGGGCAGCGTACACACAATGTAGCCGGTGGTCAGGTCGTAGGTGGCGTCCCCAGCGATCACGGAATTGGAAATAAAGCTGTTGTAGGTGTTCCGCACGTCCCAGTCACCGGATTCCTGCTGGTAGCTGAATGTGATGTTGAAGTGCTCTTCGGTGGCGACGCTTCGGTTGAAAATGGCATCGTTGACCACTTCACCGGTGGCTTCCTCGGCAAATTCGTAGGCCTTTTCGATGGGCACCAAAATATGGAAATCCCGACCCTGGTTGTCTTCTTCGGGAATGCCCAGCGCTATAGTGGACTCGGTCTCGGCGGCGATCGATTCGCTCTGCGTATCTTCGGACACCGGTTTGGTTTCGGCAGTCCCACCACTGCAGGACGCCATAGAGGTCACAAGCAGACAAGCCAACAGGCACAGGATCATGCGCTTTTTCATAAAACGATACACTCCTTGTTATCCAGAAAATAATAAGAACGCTCAGACTCTTGTTTTATTATACACCATTATGCCGGAAATTGCAAGGCGTTTTTCATTCTTTCTGGCGAAAATACCAAATTTTATGCGCAGAAAAAGACGGCTGCCCTCGGACGAGATATCCAAGCGCAGTCGCCTTCCGCTGCATCAATCGTACAGCCAGATTCTCTTTGTTTGTTCCTGCCACGCTGCCACCTTTTCCGCTTCCCTTGCGATGTAGTCTTCCACCGCAAAGTGCGGCTGCTGGATGGCATCATCTCCCAGGAGATTGCACAGGAAGGAACGGGTGGTCAGCAGATCCGGGTGCGTTTCCCGTATGGCGCAGAACAGCCGCAGACCGGTGGCAAAGGGGGTATAGGCTTCCCGGTCGTACACATGGAGCTGGATCCCGTGACACAGCTCGCCGGCGTATTTGGAGAAGGTCGGCGTAAAATAGGCTTCCCGCAGGTACACACCGGGCTGCGATCCGATCCGATCCAGCACAGTCGAAACGTCCAGCCACGGGGCGCCGATCAGCTCAAAAGGCTTGGTGGTACCACGACCTTCGGAGACGTTTGTGCCTTCGAATATACACGTGCCAATGTAGCTGTAGGCCGTGTCCACTGTGGGCAGATTGGGGCTGGGCTGGACAAAGAGCAGATCGGTATCGTCCAGATCCATCTCTCGTTTCCAGCCTTCGCAGGGGACCACGTACAGGTCACAGCCCATGTGCTCGGTCTCGTTGATCCACCGGGCAAATTCGCCAATGGTCAGTCCCGGTCGGGTAGGCGTGGGATAGCGACCCACAAAGGTGGCAAAGCGCCGATCCAGTAGGGTGCCCTCCACTTTGGTGCCGCCAATGGGGTTCGGTCTGTCCAGCACCACGAAACGTACACCATGCTTGGCACAGTGGAGCATCGCATCGGTCATGGTGTATTGGTACGTATAAAACCGGGCACCCACATCCTGGATGTCAAAGAATACGGTGTCCAGCCCTGCCATGATCCCTTCGGCCTCTGCCTGTCCACTGCCGTAAAAGCTGTAGGCCGGCAGACCAGTCGATTTGTCCAGTATATGATCCGCAACGGCTGCACCGGCCTGGGCGTCTCCTCGTACACCGTGCTCCGGTCCGAACAGTGCTGTCAGGTCGCAAAGTCCACGCAGCATATCGGCCGTTGCCGTCATGTTTTTCAGTACGCCGGTGGGATTGGTGATCAGACCGCATTTGCCCAGCGTCGGCAGCATCGTGACGCCATCTCTTGCCAAAACGTCTGCACCACACAAAACGGTATGCTTCATACAATCTCTCCTGCTGCCAAATGGCGTTCGTATTCGGTGGTCATCAGGTTATAGAATCGTCTGCGGATGGGATAGTATGCGTCCCGGTTGTCTCTGCCGTAGTGGACGGAGTTGGTCAGGAATATGCCCCACAGCCCCGTCTCGCTGTCCACGTACAAGCTGGTACCAGTGAAGCCTGTGTGGCCATAACTGCCCTGCGCCATCAGATCTCCCATGAGCGACCACTGTGTTCCCATGAGCTGGAAGCCCAGTCCACGGGATTCGTCCAGGGTAGGCGTATAGTTGCGGATGGCCAGATCGAAGACACGCCGGGTCAGAAACAGACTGCCGTCCTTGGCTTGCCCATGGTTCGACAGCATCCCGGCA
The DNA here is from genome assembly GCA_964558485.1 of uncultured Ruminococcus sp. Classification (GTDB taxonomy): domain Bacteria; phylum Bacillota; class Clostridia; order Oscillospirales; family CAG-272; genus UMGS1696. The sequence goes on from CAZLED010000011.1 coordinate 24,114, forward strand.
AAGGTGATCATGTCGTCCAGGGTGGTGAACACGCCAGCGTTGCCGGAGACGCCACCTAAGTAGTGAGCATTTTCGTCGTGGACAAAGCCGGTGGTCCATTTGTGCCAATGGGGACTCATTTCCCCGGCAGCCACATCGTCGGAGGCTGGATTGTAACCGGTGTCGGGCATACCCAGCGGATCGAACACCAGCCGTTTCGCCAGCACGTCCAGTCCCTCTCCGGCAATGTTTTCCAAGATCCGTTGTAAGGTGATATATCCCATGCAGGAATAATATACCTCTTCGCCCACACCGCAGACTGGCTTGGAATGTAAGATCGTCTCGATGGGGTCAGCGGCAGTACCGTCTTCTCGTGGACACAGGGTGTACAGGGGCAGATGGGGCGAGATGCCGGAGGTATGGGTCAGGAGATGCCGGATCTGCACACCACGGAAGTTGCCGGGATCGGGCAGGTACGCCCCGATGTTGTCCCGGAGACAGAGCTTGCCGTCCTCCAAAAACCGCAGTGCCACCATGGTGGTGGAGACCAGCTTGGACAGAGATGCCAGATCGAACAGGGTATGCTCGGTGATGGGCAGCTCCGTGGGCTGGATCTGTCGTCTGCCGAAAAAGTCCCGGCGGTACACGGTGTACCCACGGCCGATCGCCACGGCCGCACAGGGGTAGCCCACATCGATGCCATTTTGTACACAGGCTATGGTTTTCTCAAACATCGTTTTCTCCCTTCCCTTTCACTGCACGCCAATAGGCCCAGGCACCAAGCTCCGCTTTCACCGGTTCCAGACACAGGGCAGCCGTGGGCAGCATTTCCGTAACGAATGCGGCAAACTGCTCCCGGAACCAGGTCAGATGGGTGATACAGCCGCCGGTCACGTGGATCTCCTCGGTGGTAAAGCCCAGCTTTTGGTACAGGTTCGCTGTGTGTCCGGCCAGCGTATGGGCCTCGGTCATAAGTACAGCTTTGGCATGGATGTCTCCTGCTTGGGCAAGCCGATCTGCCACCGGTGCCAGACGAGCGATATCGCTTTTGGGATGGCTGTACACATAGGCCGTCATGGCATACCGATCGGACACACCCAAAGTTGCAAACACAGCTTCCTGCAATGCGGACACCGGTTTGTCCAGATCGATGGATTCTGCAAAAACTGAAAGCAGTCGATAGCCGATGGCGGCACCACTGCCGTATTCGCCCAAAAGATGTCCCCAGCCGCCCATTCTCGACAGCACGCCCTGCTTTTTCCCCTGGATCAGCGAACCGGTGCCGGAGATCAAAAGCAGGCCGTCCCGGTCTTTTAGCGCACCATAGGTGGCAAGGATTCCGTCGGTGGTGACCAAGATCGACATGGGAAAACGGGCTTGCAGATCGGCTCTCAGGGCTTCTCCACAGCTTCCGGCTCCTGCTGCACCGATCACCACTGCACAGGTTTTCTCCGTGGGCATACAATCCGTGATGGCTCTGGCGATATTCTCCACGGCGCCAGCGTAGTCCAGTGTGGGATTGCCGACACCGGTGTCTGCGGTGGACAGGATATGGTTTTGCTCGTCCAACAATGCGGCGTGGGTCTTGGTACCACCGGCATCTACGGCAAGAATAGTCTTCATGTCCGGCTTTCCTCCAGCAGAGACAGGATCGCTTTTTTGGCGCTGCCGCCGTTTTGCTGTAGTGCAGCTTCTGCCGTTCCTTTGTCCACCTCGGCGGCTTCCATGACGATACGCACGGCACGAGCCTTTAGCTTATCGTTGGTGGCTTGCACGTCCACCATCAGGTTACCCATGACCTTGCCCAGCCGGATCATGGTCCCGGTGGACAGCATATTCAGCACCATCTTCTGGGCCGTACCTGCCTTCATACGGGTAGAGCCGGTGACCACCTCCGGGCCGGTCAATACTTCGATGGGAATATCTGCCAGTGCCGATATTTCCGCACCGGAGGTACAAGCGATGGATCCGGTGACGGCACCTATGGATCGAGCATACCGCAGGCCACCGATCACATAGGGTGTACGACCGGAGGCAGCCAGTCCCACCAGTACGTCCCGGCTGCAAAAGTCGATGGCACGTAGCTCTTCCTCTGCCAGGGTGAGGGAATCCTCGGCGCCTTCCACAGCGGAGAACATGGCACCACGTCCACCGGCGATCAGTCCCACCACGGTGTTGTCGTCTACGCCATAGGTGGGTCGGCACTCTGCGGCGTCCAGTACCCCCAGTCTCCCGGAGGTACCGGCGCCGATGTAGATGAGTCTGCCGCCGTTCCGGATGGCGTGGGCTGCGGCATCGATGAGCAGTGCAATCTGGTCGGTCTCCCGTGCAACGGCCTCTGCCACGGTCTTGTCTTCCTCATTGATGATCCGCACGATCTCCTGGGTGGAGCAGGTGTCGATGTGGGCAGACCGTGGATTGCGGCTTTCGGTGAGCAGACCTTTTAGCTTGTCCAGTTCCATAACTTAGCCCAGATCCGGGGTGTCCAGAGCGGTGACAACGCCGTTTTCAGCACCGTCGGTCTCCAGCACGATTACTTCGTTTTCGCCTTCGTGGAGCAGCACACCGGGGCAGTACAGGGTCTTCTGCGGACCGGCATCGTTGTAGTACCGACCCAGGTGGAAGCCGTTGACCCATACACAGCCGTGGTGATAGCCATCCAGACGAATGAAGGTGTCGGCCGGTTCGTCTACGGTCATGGTGCCCTTTTTCAGCACAGAGCCGGTGAAGGTGTCGGTGGTGTCGGCCACATAGGGCAGGTCGGTCAGGTTATTGGGCTCATCGTACTGGGGCATGGTCAGCGGCCGGATCTCCCAACCGAAGTGGTACTGCTGGCCAAAACGAATGCCGGTGACACCCTTGCGGTCACGCATCATGGGACCATAGTTGACTCTGCCCATGTTTTCTACCAGGATGTCTACCCGGATGGATTCGCCCACACCCAGGTTCAGGATGATATCCGGGTTCCGGCGGTCTCTTTCGAAGATGCCCTGGAGCTTGCCGTCAAAGTACACGCTGGCTCTGTCGTGGAGCACTTCAAAGTTCAGTCTGGTGCCGGAGATGGGACCCTTGACTGTTGTGGAGTACATGGTGAAGCCAAAGTTCTGCCCCAGCTCTTCCTGGAATACCGGCACAGGACGCTTGACAGACTTACCCAGGAGCGGTGCGGCTTCCAGCATGGAAATGCTGCCGGTGAAGTTGACCTTGCCATAGCCCTTCTTCTTGGATTCGGTAGCGGTCAGTGTGGTCTCCACACCGGTGAAGTCCCGGATGGCATCCCGTACAGCGTAATAGGCAGGGGTTCTGTCACCGGCTTCGGACAGGATGGCGCAGTAATCGTAGCTGGTGATGGTGGGCTGGTACACATCGGCGTGGTTGGCACCGTTCATCCAGCCGAAATTCGTGCCGCCGTGGAACATATAGTAGTTGCAGGAGGCGCCGTCTGCCAGCATTTCCTTGAAGGGATTTACCATGTCGTCCACTTCTCTGGTGTGGTGTTCTTCATACCAATGGTCGAACCAACCGCACCAATATTCGCCGCACATACAGGGTTCATCGGGACGATAGAATTTTAAGGTCTTGAAGTTGCCTCTGGGGTTGGAACCGAAGTTGGCTACGGACAGATACTGTGGCAGTGTGCCGCCGTTGAGCATCCAGTCGCAGGCACCGTCGGAGGTGAACAGGCAGCAGTCCACGCCCAGCTCTCGGTAGATGTCGGCTACAGCCTGCATATATTCGTGGTCGTTGCCGTAGCTGCCGTATTCGTTTTCGATCTGCACCATCTGTATCGGACCACCCTTGGTGGACAGCAGCGGACCGATCTGGTCGAACAGTGCCGTATAGTACCGCTTCACCTTGGAGAGATACAGAGGATCGTTGCAGCGGATGGGCATTTTGTCGTACTGCAGCAGCCATGCCGGCAGACCGCCGAATTCCCACTCGGAGCAGATATAGGGACCGGGACGAACGATAACATTGAGTCCCAGCTCGCCGGCCATGCGGATGTAGGCAGCGATGTCCAGCATACCGGTGAAGTTGAACTCGCCTTCCTTGCGTTCGTGCAGGTTCCAGCAGGTGTAGGTCTCCACGGTGTTGAAGCCGCATTCCTTCAGCTTGGTGAGACGGTCCAACCAGTATTCTCTGGGAATCCGGAAGTAATGCATAGCACCGGACAGGACGGTATAGGGCTTACCATCCATACCATGCGCATCGCTCATGAGAAATTGTTTGTTGTCATAAGAAAGGATAGACATAAAAGGATCTCCTGTATTTTTGAATTTTGGGGGATTTGCTGTATACAGTATTAGTATACCACATTTTGGATAGGAATGCAAGAGGAACCGTGGAAAATACACAGCTGCACCGGGAGAATCGCCTATAGACTCCGTCGCTGTACGGTAGCTACGTACAGCCACTGCGATCGGATCCCATTGGGGTGTTTGACGCTCCACACCACACGACCGCCGCATTGAGCTGCATAAATGCATTGAGCCACATCAATACGCATAATTTTTGTGCAATCTGCCTATTGACAGTTCCCGTGGGATTGTGGTATACTTTTTGCATCACAAAAATCAAATGCGACAACGGAGAAACGGAACGGATCATTTGACGTTACAGAGAGCTGCCGGACGGTGCAAGGCAGTGGGTCACACTCCCTTCCTCTGGTCTCCCAGCAGCAGGTCTGAAAGCGATGCAAGTAAGGTCTGACGGGTTCCTACCGTTACATGGGAAAGGCATCGTGTTGTGCCTGTAAAGTGGGTATTTTCTGCCAATCAGAGTGGTACCACGGGAGCATTTAGCCCTCGTCTCTGTCGGATTTTCCGATGGAGTCGAGGTTTTTTTGATTCTATCGACCCGACATATATGCAGACAGCACAGCGCATCCCCACAAAATCCATTTTCTCAAGAGGTATTATTATGAAACTCTCCTTCTCTACCCTCGGTACGCCGGATCTCTCCTGGACCGAGATCTACACCATGGCAAAGGACTTTGGCTTCCATGGGATCGAAATGCGGGGACTGGGCGGCGATATTTTCTCCGTTCACGCCTCTCCCTTCCAGCCGGAAAATCTGCCGGAGACCAAGGCTATGCTCAAACGGCTGAAGCTGGAGATCTGCTGTCTGTCCTCCGGTTGTGCGCTGCGTTTTGCCGATCGGATGGAAGAAAATATTGCAGAGCTGAAGGAATATATTGCCTTAGCCCATGCGCTGGGCACACCCTACATTCGGGTGCTGGGTGACCTGACCGCCGAGATCACCACCGATTTCCCGGACGAGAATGTCATTGCTCCGATGAAGGTCCTGGCTCCCATTGCAGAAGAGGCGGGTGTGACCCTGCTGATCGAGACCAATGGTGTGTACTCCGATACCGCCAGACTGGCAGACGTGTTGGCACAGATCGGTTCGGATGCGGTCGGTGCCCTGTGGGACTGGAACCATCCCTATCGTTTTGCCGGTGAGATGCCCGAAAAGACCATCAACAACCTGGGTGCGTACATCAAGCACTGCCACATCAAGGACTCTGTGGTAGAGGATGGCAAGGTGGTGTACAAGCTGGTGGGCGAAGGGGATCTGCCGCCTATGGCTGAGTACATGAAGGCGCTGCGTTCTCTGAACTATGAAGGCTACATCTCTCTGGAATGGCTGAAGCAGTACGATCCGGAGCTGTCTGATGCCGGTATCGTGTTCCCCCACTACGCCCACTTCATGTCCCAGTACATGGGCAACGACACCGTATCCAACCGGTTGCAGGTGAACAAGCGGGGCGACGGCTATTATGTATGGGAAAAGGACCAGCTCATCGACCTGACCTTCCCGCAGGTGCTGGACCGGATGTGCGAGGAATTCCCGGAGCAGTATGCGTTCCGGTTCACCGAATTTGACTACACCCGCACCTATCCCGAATTCCGGGACGATGTGGACACCTTTGCCCGTGCGCTGATCTCCATGGGTGTCAAGCAGGGTGACCACGTGGCGATCTGGGCCACCAACGTACCGGCGTGGTTTATCACCTTCTGGGCCTCTGTGAAGATCGGTGCTGTGCTGGTCACCGTGAACACCGCTTACAAGATCCACGAGGCAGAATATCTGCTGCGGCAGTCGGACACCCACACGCTGGTCATGATCGATGGCTACAAGGATTCCGACTATGTGGGGATCATCAAGCAGCTGGTACCGGAGCTGGAACAGAATGACGAAGTGAAGCCCATCCACAGCCGGAAGCTGCCTTTCCTGCGGAACATCATCACGGTGGATTCCAAGCAGAAGGGCTGCTGGACCTGGGACGAAGCCATGGCACAGGCAGAAAAGACCCCCATTGAAGCTGTGTACCGTCGGGCTGCGCTGATCAACAAGCACGACGTTTGCAATATGCAGTACACCTCCGGCACCACCGGCTTCCCCAAGGGCGTTATGCTGACCCACTACAACATCGTCAACGATGGTAAGTCCATTGGGGACCGGATGGATCTGTCCACCGCCGACCGGATGATGATTCAGGTGCCCATGTTCCACTGCTTCGGCATGGTGCTGGCGATGACCGCCTCCATGACCCACGGTGTGACCATGTCGCCCATCTCCGCCTTCTCTCCCAGAAAGGGGCTGGCCTGCATCAACCAGGAAAAGATCACCTGCTTCCACGGCGTGCCCACCATGTTCATTGCCATGCTGGGGCATGAGAATTTTGCCACCACCGACTTCTCCCATATGCGTACCGGGATCATGGCGGGTTCTCCCTGCCCGGTCAAGGTCATGGAGGAAGTGGTGGAGAAAATGCACATGTCCGAGATCACCATCGTATATGGGCAGACGGAAGCGGCACCGGGCTGCACGCAGAGCTCTACGGATGACTCCATCGAGACCCGTGTGAACACCGTAGGTCGTGCCTTCTATGGGGTGGAATGCAAGATCGTGGATCCGGAGACGGGGGAAGATCTGCCGGACAATGTGGATGGCGAATTTGTGGCAAGAGGCTACAATATTATGAAGGGCTACTACAAGATGCCCGAAGCCACTGCGGCTGCCATCGACAAGGATGGTTGGCTCCACACCGGCGACCTGGCAAGACGGCTGCCCGACGGCAACTACAAGATCACCGGCCGGATCAAGGATATGATCATTCGTGGTGGGGAAAACATCTACCCGAAGGAAATCGAGGACTTCCTCTACACCCATCCGGATGTAAAGGACGTACAGGTCATTGGCGTCCCGGACAAGCAGTACGGCGAAGAGATCATGGCCTGCGTGATCCGGCGTGAAGGCTCCACCATCACCGGCGACGAGCTGAAGCAGTACGTGATGGATCACATGGCCAAGCACAAGGTGCCCCGGTACATCAATTTCGTGGATTCGTTCCCAATGAATGCGGCCGGAAAGATCCTGAAGTACAAGATGCGGGAGGATGCCAAGAATCTGCCCGAATTCAAAGAAGCTGCCGGGATCGTAACGGCGTAAGGAATATAGGCGTTTACCCGAAAAGCAGTGGTGTTTTGCTACTGCTTTTTCGTTTTGCCGACAACAGAAAAAATGCTCTGTCGTCTTTTTTCAAAAGATAAGAGAGCATTTTCATTTTTATCGATGTCGTTTCCACAGCCGGCGTTCCCGCATATGGGCGTTGATCAGGATGTACGCAATGGTAAATAAGATCGCCGACACCACAAAGGCCTTGAAGAATCGGCCTCCTGTGAAGCTGCGGACTCTGGCTAAGAAATATAGGAATTCGCTGCGTGCTACGCTGGAGGTGGTCACAAGGGCACAGCTGCCTAGGATCCGGTCGCCCAGCAGTACCGTGATCGTGCCGGCTTCCTGACCGGTCTCCACAGGGGCATCCAGGGCATCGGTGAAGGTATTGTAGCTATACCGCACGTCCGTCTCCACCACGGTGTCTGAGGGCAGATAGACCGTAATGGACGTCTCTGGTACCAGGGTCACGTAGTCCAGCGTGGACGAAAGATTCACCGGCAGCTCGCAGATGATCTTGTCGGCACGGAGAACTTCTACATATGTATACGAGCTGAACGCCCACTCAAACAGGCGCAGTGTATTGACATAGTTATACAGATTGCCGTCCACTTCCTCCGCTTCCATGACGATAGCCAGATAGGTCAGGCCGGAGGCAGCGTCCTCGGCCACAGCGCAAATGGCGTAACCACCCTGGGGCGTGCTCCCGGCGTTCATACCGATGGCACGGCTGTAGTAATAGTTTACGTTATAATACTTGGAAATCAGGCAGTTTCGGTTGTAGATATTCCGGTAATCGCTGATGTTGGTGGCTTCCATGACGTACTTGGACGTGGAAACGATCTCCATGAACAAGGGCAGACTGTAGGCATACTTGGCAATGATGGCTGTATCGGCGACGGTGGTCACCATGGCATCGTTGTGCATTCCCGTAGGATTGGCGTAATAGGTGTTGTAAGCGCCCAGCCAGGTGGCCTTTTCGTTCATCGCTGCCACAAATGCTTCCACCGACCCATAGGCCGCATAGGCCAATGCGATGGCCGAATCGTTGGCAGAATTGACCAGCGTAGCATACAGCAGCTGCTCCACCGTTACCGCTTCCCCGGAACGCAGACCGATGTTGTTCCCGGCCGCCTGGTTCAGCATCTCGTTGGTGATGACCACCTGCTTTGTCAGGTCGTCTCCCAAGGCTTCGATGGCAACGATACCCGTCATGATCTTCACCGTGGATGTGGGATAAACTCTCTCGTCCGCACCCTTCTCCAGAAGCACCGTGTCGTTCTCGAAATTGTACAAATACGCACCGGTACAGTGATCCACCGTCGGTGCGCCGCCAGTCGTGCCGGAGGAAGGAGCTGCACCGCCAACGGAGATCCCCAGCCACAGCACAAGCTGCGCCAGTGCCAGCATCAGTCCTGTGAGTCGTTTATGGTTCATGGCAATCTTCATTCAATTTCATTTTTTCTTCAAAATACATTCGCACTGCCTTTCCATCTTCCATGACCTGGTCCCGCAGTGCCGTCAGACTATCAAACTTTTTCTCGTCCCGCAGCTTCTTGTACAGCGCCACGGTGATCTCCTTGCCGTACAGGTCTCCGCTATAGTCCAGCAGCCACGTCTCCACCGTCACGTCGGTTTTGTCCGCATTGACCGTGGGTCGGTATCCGATGTTGCAGACACCTAAAAATCGCTCCTGTCCCGGCAGTGTGACCAGGCTGGCATAGACGCCGGGCGCCGGTGCGCATTTCTTCTCCGGCAGCCGCAGATTGGCCGTGGGAAACCCTAACTTTCGCCCCAGTGCTTTGCCGTGCGACACAGTGCCGCTGATCGAATAGGGTCTTGTCAACAGCTGTGCTGCTCTCTCCATATTTCCTTCCCGGATACACGTGCGGATCTCCGTAGACGACACCGGCACCGCTCCACAAAGATACGGCTCTACCACCTGCACCGGAAGCTGTACTTCCTGTCCCCAGCGCACCAGATCCTCGGCACTGCAGGCACCACGATAGCCAAACCGGAAGTTGAAGCCACACACCAGCGCACAGGGTGACAGCTTTGCCAGAAGGATATCCCGAAAAAATGCTTCGCCGGACAATTGCTGTACGTCGGCGAATTTTTCGATAGCGATATACTGCACGCCATGTTCTGCCAAAAGAGCCGCACGCTCCATGGAGTCCGTCAGTCGTTGTTCTGCTTTGGGCAGAGACGCAAAGGTCCACACGCCCACAAAGGTATGCCGCACTTCTGCCAGGGCACGGGCAGCCTGCAGCAATGCTTGATGTCCCAAATGGACACCGTCAAAAAAGCCAAGCACCCATACGCCGTTTTCCGGATAGATCGCAGCCGATGTCATGGCAGGCAGGGATAGGATTTGCATGATTCCTCTTTCTTGTTTGGTAATATTGTGTACGACCCAGATGTCATTACGGTTTGTTTGATTGGTTACAGCTTTGAGCAAGTGGATTGTTTCGGAACGGTCAAGACCGTTCCCTACAGTGTGCCTTATGCCTTAGTATACCTTCAGTGCAAATGCCAGCTTTGCATCCATATTCCTCAGCTTTAGTACACCTTCAGTGCAAATGCTGGGCAGTCCGCTGTGCAGTAGCCGCAGAGCACACATTTGTCCGGATCCACCTGGGCACGGTAGGACAACGGCTTTTCTGCGTCTTCCATGATCCCGGCAGCGGCAGTGAAGGCGGCACCAAAATCGTAGGGATTCTCTGTCGTTTCCGCATCCTGTACTGCCACCAGCGACAGTGCTTTCTGTCCGCATCTGGCCACACAGCGTCCGCAGCCTTCGCAGTATTCCTCGATGTGCAGCTGCCTTTGTATCTTCCGCAGTGGTGCTCCGTCGGCTGGAAATGTGCCGTCCGTGAAAAATGCGATATTGGCATCGATCTCGCTTTCGTCCTGCATACCCACGGCCACCGCATCGATGAAGGGCTTGTCCAGCACATAGCGGAAGGCCTCGGCTGCGTTTTTGTACAGGTGACCGCCTGCCAATGCCTTCATGCCAAAAATACCACAGCCGGTGCCATGGAGCCTTGTCAATGCTGCCGCCATGTCCTCTGCGGTCCCATCTGCGATACCGATACCGGCTTTGTTGAACAGCGGATGCAATACGTCCAGCGGCGTTCCTTCCCGGACCAGCTGCAGGGCACCTTCCACCGCCGCCACATGATGGGTCGATATGCCCACCGCCCGGATGACACCTTTTTCCCGCAGCTCAAACAGCGTGTCCAGTGCTTCCCGGTGTCCCCGGAGCGTGTGGATGCTCTCCTGTTCGTGGAGCATAAAAATGTCGATATAGTCCCTGTCCACGCCACGCCTTGCCTCGTCTACAGCAGAAAGCGCACCGGCTCTGTCCCAGGCGTAGGTCTTGGAAGAAAGGATCACATCCTCCGGCTTTTTGCATTTCTGCAGACCGGCACGAATGTGTTCGTAATTGCGGTAGTATTGTGCGGTATCTATAAAGTTGATACCGGAATCAAAGGCGTAGGCCAGGACCTGACCAGCTCGTGGAATTGGCAGATCGGCTTGCAGTGGCCCCACGGTCAGCGCACCCACTGCCAGTCTTGTGACCATGGGGAGCCGTGGGGTCAGGATCCGTTTTGGCAGCTCAGACACCCAGATACTCCTTTAACAATGCGGCGATCAGCTCGTAACGGTCGATGCGGCGAATGAGTCCACGGGCGTTTTTGTAGTTGGTGATGTAGGTGGGATCCTCGGTCAGGATATAGCCTACCAGCTGGTCGATGGGCTTGTGACCCTTTTCCACCAGTGCATCATACACCGCACGCAGCATCTGTCTGCGTTCTCTGTCTCTGTCCTCCTCGTGGATCGAGAAGGTAATGGTTTTTTCCATATCGTTTCGATTCATAACAATACCTTCCTTTGTTGATTTAAGTTATACGATGTCAGAAGCAAGAAGCGGACGCAGGCTCTCGTTGCTGCGTTTCTCGTCCTCGTCCGTCTTCTGACTTCTGATCTCTAACTTCCTATTTTAATACAGCGGATACTTGGCGCAGATCTCCAGCACCTGCTTCTTTACGCTTTCCTTGGTGCCTTCAAAATCTCTTGCCGTTTCCCCGATCAGGTGAGCAAGCAGCGTCATATCGGCTTCTACCAGACCACGGGAAGTCACAGCCGGCGTACCAATGCGGATGCCGCTGGTGATGAAGGGAGACTGGGGGTCACCGGGGATGGCATTCTTATTGACGGTGATGTGTACCTCGTCCAGGCGATGCTCGAATTCCTTACCGGTCAGATCGAAGGGACGCAGGTCACACAGCATCAGGTGGTTGTCCGTACCGCCGGAAACCAGCTGGAAGCCTTCTGCCAGCAGTCCGTCTGCCAGTGCCTTGGCGTTCTTCACGATCTGGGTCTGGTATGCCTTGAATTCCGGCTTTAATGCTTCGCCAAAGGATACGGCCTTGGCAGCGATCACGTGTTCCAGAGGACCGCCTTGGGTACCGGGGAAGATGGCCTTATCGATGGCCTTGCCCAATTCTTCCCGGCACAGGATCATACCGCCACGGGGACCACGCAGGGTCTTATGGGTGGTGGTGGTCACAATGTCGGCGTACGGCACCGGAGACGGATGCAGACCTGCTGCCACCAGACCGGCGATGTGTGCCATGTCCACCATGAAGTAGGCACCCACTTCCTTGGCTACCTTGCTGATCCGCTCGAAGTCGATGACACGGGGATAGGCAGAAGCGCCGGCTACGATCAGCTTGGGATGGTGTTCTCTTGCCAGTCTTTCCAGCTCTTCATAATCCAGAATGCCGTCTTCCGTCACGCCGTAGGGAACAAAGTTGTAGTAGTTGCCGGAGATGTTCACCGGGCTGCCATGAGTCAGATGTCCGCCGCACGCCAGGCTCATACCCAGTACGGTATCGCCGGGCTTCAGCAGGGCAAAATACACTGCTGTGTTGGCCTGTGCACCACTGTGGGGCTGTACGTTCACGTGCTCTGCACCAAACAGCTTCTTGGCCCGTTCGATGGCGATGTTTTCTGCTTTGTCCACTACGTAGCAGCCGCCGTAATAGCGCTTGCCCGGATAGCCTTCCGCATACTTATTGGTGAGCACACTGCCCATAGCCAGCAGCACGGCCTCCGATACCACGTTTTCCGAAGCGATCAGCTCCAGACCGTCCCGCTGTCTTTCCAGCTCCTCTGCGATCACAGCACCGATCTCCGGATCCATTCCGGTCAGGCGTGCGATAGAATCATTGATAGACATAATACAATACCTCCTTGGCAGCACAAAGAAATACGATAGCAAAACCGAACCTCATGGGGATAAAGACGACAGCTATCCGGTGCGCCGCATTTCCACGTTTTTCTGCACCCATTCATACTTCTTATTTTGATTGCTGATTTTCCTTTATAGTATACCAGAAATCCCATGAAATTGCAACAGGCGTGCATATTTTTTTACATTTTTTGTGTCACTGATGGGTTTTCAAACTTCATTTGCCTTAGCATATGCCGATTTTCTTTTGCAATTTGCATTATTTGTACAAATTTCAAGAAAAATATTTCCGTAGCTATTGACAAAACGGTGGAGAAAGTGGTATAATTTATGTGTTCCATAGGCTAAAATACCAGTACTCTTGCAGAACGCTCGTTATATGGTTATACGACATCTGTAGTTCATACCTGGTTTGTGGCTTGTAGGCTCACCAAATCCGGAGATAGAACAGAAAGGAGCACGTGGGTCGTCCATGAATTCCCCTGTACATTGTCTGATCGCATCTGCCAAAGGCGGCGTCGGAAAATCCACCACGGCTCTTTGTCTGGCGGCTTGCTTTGCCCGTGACGGCAAACGGGTCCTCTTGGTGGACTGTGACGTGGCCTCTCGTTCCCTGGAGGTCTTTTCCGGTGCTTCTCCTATATTCCACATGGGAGACCTGCTGCTTGGTCGCTGTACACCGGAGCAAGTGTGCAGTATCCCCTTCTCCGATCTGCCCACACTCACCTTTTGCGCTGCCCTGTCTCGCTCTGCGGAGGATGCACTGATAGAGCGATACCCCAGCGGTCTGCCGGACGCCATTGCTGCCGGTTGTCAAAAGCTGCTGGATACGGACGAAAATTACGATGTGGTGCTTTGGGATACCGGCAGTGGCTATGAGATCCCACGAGCACTGGCGCCACTGGCCGACATAGCATTGGTCTGTACCGAGCAATCGCCTGCTTCCATCCGTGCTGCCGCCTATACGGCCTCTCTTCTGACGGATGTGCCGAAGGTCCGGCTGGTGATCTGCTCCTTCGATATGGTCTCCGTCAAGCATGGGGAACGTGCCGGGATGCTGGAAATGATCGACAAATGCCAACTCAAATGTGCCGCCGTGATCCCGTTGGATGCCAAAATGATGCGTGCCCAGGAAAACGGTACCCTGCCCGCTCCCCGTACACCGGCCATGCAAGCCTATGCCAATCTGGCAAAACGACTGGACGGCTGGGATGTGCCCTTGTTCAGCGGCATCCGTGGTCTCAAGCGAAAGCACGCTCTATAGGAACATTTTAAGTCAAAACATACGCAAACCCCTTTTTCTGACAAGTGTCAGGGAAAGTACGCTATAAAACAAATCGAGAATCAAGAAAGGAACGGTTTTTCATTCATGGATATTGCACTGATCGCCGATGACACCAAAAAGGAACTCATGACCCAATTCTGCATTGCTTACTGCGGTATTCTGTCCAAACACAACATTTGCGCCACCAGTACCACCGGTAAGTACGTGCAGGAAGCGACAGGACTGGAGATCGAAAAGCTGCTGCCCGGCTACAACGGTGGAGAACAGCAGATCACCTCTCGTATTTCCTATAATGAGATCGACGTTCTGTTGTACTTCAGAAGCACCAGTCCCAACCACGAAAACAACGAAAGCGAACACAATCTGCTGCGGATGTGTGATGTACACAACGTGCCTGTAGCCACCAATATCGCTACCGCCGAAGTGCTCATCTGTGCGCTGGACCACGGAGACCTGGATTGGCGTGAGATCGTCAACCCCAAGTCCGACTACAACCGCCGTCGCAGAGGATTGTCTTATTAAAATTAGGAAGCGTACAACGGTCATCCGTCCGGAAAGCGGCATTTTGTCCGTTATGGTGGGTGCCGTTTTTTCGTGATAGAAACGCAAAACAAATTCAACGATAGAAATAGATCTGCTGCACAAATGCGGATCGAGAAGAAAGCAAATGATCAAAATACTGTGTCTGGGTGACGTGGTGGGTCGGGCCGGAGTGGATGCTCTGGAAAACGGCGGTATGCGAAAGCTCAGAGAAAAATATACGCCCGATCTGGTGATCGTCAATGGCGAAAACGCCGCGGAGGGCAATGGTCTGTCCGTGGATGCTGCCCACCGGCTATACGACTGCGGTGCAGACGTGATCACCGGCGGCAACCATACCTGGCGCAAACGGGAGCTGTATCGGCTCCTGGACGAAGGCGAGTTCTGCATCCGTCCTGCCAACTATCCGGCAGAGGCACCGGGCATGGGATATGTGCTGGTGGTGGTGCAGGACAAAACGGTGCTGGTGGCCAATCTGGCTGGCTGTGCCTTTATGGATCCGGTCACGCCGCCGTTCGATGCCATGGCACGGATCCTGAACCGGGAAAGCGGTCGATACGATTTTGCCGTGTGCGATTTTCACGCCGAGGCCACCAGTGAGAAGCTGGCGCTGGCAAGGCAGTTCGATGGCAAGCTGGCGGCACTGTGGGGCACACACACCCATGTGGCTACGGCAGACCTGCAGATCCTGCCCGGTGGCACCGGCTACATCACAGACCTGGGTATGTGCGGTTCTCACGCCGGCATATTGGGTGTGAAAACAGAATCCATCCTGCACAAATATCTGGTCAAGACCCCCATCGCCTTTGAAGCAGCCGAAGGAGACGTGCAGCTCCACGGTGCTGTCTTCACCATCGATCCCGATACGGGGAAATGTGTCAAAACGGAACAGATTTTCGTGAAGTAAGCGGCACGCTCGCTGCCTCTGCTTCCCTTGTAATACACTGATCACAACAGGAGATTACCATTATGTATGCTGAAAAAATTGCGGCTGCAAAAGCACATTACGGCAATACCGACACCTATTTTGCATTGCCTGCCGGTTCTTTTCGCTTCAACGATGCCTGGCTGGGCGAAGAGCTGCACACGCTGACAGAGCTTCAGCTGAAGGACACCCGTGTGTGGAAGAAATTCGTAGAGCTGTTCCGGCACCCCGGTGTGGACGACGCTGACCACGGTTGGCGATGCGAATACTGGGGCAAGATGATGCGTGGCGCCTGCTACACCTACCAGGTCACCGAAGACCGGGAGCTGTACGCCGTGCTGCGGGATACGGTAGAGGATATGCTCACCACCCAGGACAGCTTGGGTCGGTTCTCCACCTACACCACCGATGTGGAATTCCACGGATGGGACATCTGGGGTAGAAAATATATCCTGCTTGGCATGGAATATTTCCTGGAGATCTGCGACGATGAAGCGCTAGCTGACCGGATCGTTACCGCACTGATGGCACATACCGACTACATGATCGCACATCTGGGCAAAGAAGAAGGCAAGCTGGACATCTCCAAGGCCACCGACCACTGGGACGGACTGAATTCCTGTTCCCTGCTGGAGCCGGTCATGTTCCTGTACAACATCACCAAGGAACCCCGGTACATGGATTTTGCCGAATACATCCTGTCCTTTGGCGGTACGGCCTCTGTGAACCTGTTCGACAAGGCCTACAAGGACGATACACCGGTGTACAAGTACCACGTGCGCAAGGCCTATGAAATGATCTCCTGCTTCGAAGGCATGGCAGAATACAACAAGGTCAAGCCTTCCGAAAAGCAGACACAGGCACTGATCCGTTTTGCCGACAGAGTCATGGCAGAGGAACAGGCCATCATCGGCTGTCTGGGCTGTGAACACGAGATCTTCAACCATGCTGCTCTGGTCCAGTGCGACGAAAGCCTTCGTGGGATCATGCTGGAGACCTGCGTCACCGTGACCTGGATGAAGTTTCTGTGGCAGCTGTTCCGACTTACCGGCGACATCCGGTACATGGATTCCTTTGAGATCGCAGCCTACAATGCCATGTCTGCGGCCCTGAAGCGGCACATGGATCCGGCTGACAACGGCGGTATTCCCCTGCCCATCCACAGCTACAACCCCATGATCTGGAACGATCGATTCCCCAAGAACATCGGCGGCTACAAGACCCTGGACGACAAGAGCCACTACGGCTGCTGTGTGTGCATCGCCTCTGCCGGGTACGCACTGGAAGGGATCGCTGCGGCTTGCGTAGACAAGGACGACAATGTTGTCATCAACCTGTATCGCAGCGGCACCATCAAGACCCCCAAGTGCACCTTTACCACCGACACCAACTATCCCACCAAGGGAGCCGTGCGCTACACCCTGACGGATACCAAGGGACATTTTGCCGTATCGCTGCGGATCCCTGCCTGGTCCACCCACACGTCCCTGTACGTGAACAACGAGATCGTAGACGCCGAAGCCGGTACCTATGTGACCATCGAGCGGGATTGGCAGGACGGCGACACCATCACCCTGAGTCTGGAAATGACCCTGCGGCTGGTGCGTCCCCAGGATTTCGTGAAGGACAGCGAGATCGAGGATCGGTTTGCCATTGCCCGTGGTCCCGTGGTATTTGCCCTGGACGGCACAGGAGACACCGAACCCACCTTTGCACCGGTAGAGCTCCGGGAGCTGATGGCAAGCGGTCTGTCCAGCACAGCACCGGTTCCCTGCCATCTGACCATCGATGTGCCCCATGTAGACGGTCGGATCGCTGAACTGGTGGACTACAGCTCGGCTGCACAGATCCCCGGACACAAGCTCTCCTGCTGGATGAAGCTCGACTAAGATATTGGAAGTTAAAAGGCAGAAATAGACAAAAAGCATCGTAGATCCTTCGAAGATGGGATCCGATGCTTTTTGCTTACAGCAAACACAAAAGGCTCCGTGTTCCCGTTCCCGTATTGGTTGGGCATACACGAAGCCTTATTATTTTGTTTTCTTATTGCTGCACCTTGTGCTTGCCAAAGTAGCGCATGATGCCAAGGACCACAAAGACGCCCAGGATCGGGAACACGGCAGTCACCAGCATACCGGCTTTCATACCGACCTGCTCCACAGTCATGCCAAGGGTACCTGCCAGTTCTGCGCCCATGGTGCTGACAGAGACCTTGTCCACCACGATGCCCATGAGCTGGGGTGCCACCGATGCACCAAAGTCACCACCGGCTGCCATCATGGCGTATGCGGTCACACCGGCACCGGGCAGCTTTTCTTCCATGAGGATCAGCGTTCCCGGCCACAGCATAGAGGTGCAGATCCCCGTCAGGATGCAGGCCACAAATGCCACGATCGTTCCCTGCGCCAGTCCGGCAGTCAGATAGCACACGGCGGCACCTGCCATACCGAAAAGCAACATACGGCTGATGTTCTTGCCGAATTTGGCGTAACCCATCCGGGTCAGACCCAAAAGGATCGCAAACACGGCCATGCCCAGAATGTCGCCGATCGCCTTATCGATGTGCAGTGCATTCTCCATATAGGTGGAGATCCAGTTGGACATGACGTTTTCCGAGCAGCTGCCAAAGAAAATGCAGGCAAGACACAGCACCAGTCCCACCGTTCTGTGGGAAGCGGCGGTACTGCTGCCACCTTCGCTCTCTGTGACATCCATGTTCGGCATGGGAGAGAGGAAGAACAGCACCGACGGGATCACCGGCAGTACAGCCCAGAAAATGGTCAGGATCATCCAGTTTTCCGAGCCGAACAGCTTCAGGAAGATGGTGCTGACCACCACGACCGTGAACACGCCAAAGGCATACAGGGAGTGGAGGAAGCTCATGTCCCGCTGGGGATTGTCCGAGGGCATGGCGGCGATGGTGGGACTGAGCAGACATTCCGACAGGCCGGCCGACACGGAGAACAGCACCGTCCCAATGAGCAGCCCACCATAGGCAAAGTCCGGACACAGCGTGGGGATCAGCGCATAGCACAGCAGACCAAAGGCAGTGATCAGCGGCATGATGCGTACGACCTTAGGCACGTTGAAATATTTGGTGAAGAAGGTGAACACCAGGTCGATGGCCAGCTGGGTGCAGAAGTTCACCAGGACCAGCGTACCCAGGAGCGTGTAGGAAATGCCGTACTGCTCCCGGAAGGTCATAAAGAGCAGCGGCGGCAGACTGAATACCGAAGACATGGTAAAATACGCCGCATAACAGGCGAAGCGAGTTCGTTTGAATTTGTCGTTTTGCATGGGAAATTCTCCTTTGATTATCAAAGTAATGATTTGATTGTCAAGCCAATGATCATCATTAGATCAATGGTCCATCGTTTCGTTGTTCAGAATATATGCAAATTCCGGGTTCTCGGCAGCGTATTCTGCCTTGACCGCATCGTAGAAGGCTGCCGTGGACGTCTGCATATAGGGGATCACATAGAATCCGGCAATGCCAAAGGTCACAGCGCAGAGCAGCAGCCAGCCGATAAAGCTCAGGTGCAGACAGAACAGCCGCCATTTGTTGCCGTCCATCATAGCCCGGCTGGTGTCGATCACCTCAAGGGCATCCATGTTGGGACAGTCTCGCAGGATGTAGGGACACATGGCGTAGCTGTAGCTTTTGATAATGCCGGGGACAAAGAGCAAGAGTGCCCACAGGAAGGTGAATAGCCCCTGCAGCAGATAGGTGGCAATGCTGGTGCCAAAGCAGTGGGAGAAGCCTTCAAACAGCGTCCCGATGGTGGGTCGCCAGCCACGGGCTCGATCCAGCCAATAGGCATTGTAGCCATACCAGAGCGGACCGGCCAACACGATCGCACCGATCACTGTACCCGTTGCCGCACCGCTGACCAACATATACAGCAGCATACACCCAATGGACGGCCACCAATAGGGTGCCAAGCTCTCTTTTGCCATACGGCGAAAATCCTTTGCAAACAGCATAATAGTACCTCGCATAGTATGAGATCCGGATGTGGATGGAATTTTTCATTATTGTAGCACAGTTGGATGGGTTTTGCAATAGATTTCGTAAATTTTCCACGGAAATCAATTTTCAAAAATCTTGCACAGTACCGCCGGATCTAGCAAACA
>CAZLED010000012.1:0-42433 GCA_964558485.1 uncultured Ruminococcus sp.
GAACTGGATCCCAAGAGACGTGGGTGTGCGGAAGGGCTGGATGTCTATGGCACAAAAGTCCGCTTCGTCTATCCCGTAGGTCAGGGTATGGATGGCAGGATTGCCGGTGACCGTCTCCCAATGGGGATCGTCTGCATTGGTGACGATATGGTTACAGGGGTAGTCGAAGAACAGCCGCCGTTTGCAGTCCCGGTAGTCGGCAAAGTCCGGGTGCTCCGTGGGACTGATGTGGTCTTCGCCTAAGTTGGTGAACAGGCAGGCGTCAAAGGAAAGGCCATGGATCCGCCAGGTCTTCAGCGCCTGGGACGACACCTCCATGACCACGTGCCGGAATCCAGCGTCCACCATCTTCCGGAAGTAGGTCTGCAGCACGTGGCTCTCCGGCGTGGTGTTGACGGTCTCGTAGTGGTCGGTGCCAATCTGGATCCCGTCTGTTCCCACATAGGCACAGGGAATGCCGTTTTCGTTTAAGATCCCGGAGATCAGGTGGGCCGTGGTGGTCTTGCCCTTGGTGCCGGTGATGCCGATGACGGACAGCTCCTTCGCCGGGTACCCCCAGAAGGCGGCAGAGATCTCCGATAGTGCCAGCCGGGGATCTGCTACCACGATCTGCACTGCATCCTGCGGTAAGGACATTTCATAGGCACACAGAAAGACCCGACAGCCTTTGTCGTACACCGCCGGTGCATAGGTATGTCCATCCACCCGTGCACCCGGCAGACACACGAACAACGTACCAGCCGCATTTTCCAACGTGACCTTGCGAGAATCGTATTCAATGCAGTCAATATCGATACTGCACATATTCCCCTGCACCACAGCCGTAGGGATCACTTTTAATACATCTTGCAACAACATAAAATCACCAATACTTCTTCATTCTGCTTTCTCACTTCTTACTTCACCTCGTGTCCCATGAGCCGGATGGATACGTCTGCCAGCACACGCAGAGAATCCACAAAGCGGCTGTCCGGGGTCTCACCGGTTCGTGCGGCGTGGATCAGCATATCCCGGTGCAGCAGCGACAGCTCGGTACAGGCCAGAATTGCGCAGTCACAGCCGGCCGCAAACAGGGGCTCTGTCACCTGGTACAGCTTTTCCATGGGTGGAATGGAGCCTTTTTTCACGTCCTCGTAGATGATCTCCATGAGCTTTTCCCGACCGGCCTTGTCCGGCAGCATATAGTCCAGCCCATGCTCTGCCAGCTCCTCTTGATAGGAACCGGAGGACAGGGTGCCGGTGGTGGCAAGGATGGCGGCTTTTTTGTATCCGGCCAGCTGCAGGTAGGTGGAGGTCTCCGTGATGATGCTGGGCACCGGAACCGTCACGGCACGGCGTACCTCGTGGATGAAATAGTGGGCAGTGTTGCAGGGGATCACAATGGCGGTAGCACCGTATTGCTGCAGTGCCTTGGCGTTGCGGATCATCACCGGCAAAGGCGACTCGTCACTGCGGCCCAGGATATAGTCGGTGCGATCCGGGGTAGAGGCATCGCTGGACAGAATGATGTTGATGTGATCCTGATCCTTTTCTGCTTTGGTGTGGGTGGTGATCAGTTCGTAAAAATAGGCACTGGCATAGGGACCCAGTCCCCCCAGAATGCCAAGTAGTGGTTTGGACATAGCGATACCTCCGGAAGTGCAGGCTTTTTTGCTTATCTATACTTTTTACAATACGTGGCGTATTTCTTCTTCTGCCGCCGCAGCTGTTCCAGAACGCAGAGCAGCCGCAGAGGACTCTTGCACATATCGGCCGGATACCACAGAGACGAGGACTCTTTCCCGGCCTTGGTCAGCGCCTTGGCCCGGTTCACCAGCTCGATGTCGTCTGTGTACGCATAGGCAACGCTTTTCGGGATCAGGTGCCAGAACACCTCATTTTCTACCCTAACGCATTCGTCGCCACTGGATCCGTACACTTCGCAGACCAGCTCTGCCACGTTCAGTCCGGCGGCAGTCAGGTAGTAGTTGCTGCGTCCCTGCCGGAGATTGATCTCGAACAGACGATAGTCGGTGCGATCGTCCCCACACTTGATGTCGAAGTTGGCAAAGCCGGTGTAGCCGATGGATTCCAGCATATCCTTGATCTTTTCCGCAATGGGCAGGGTGGACACCGGTTCGGTCAAAATGGCAGCGTGGTTGCCCAGTCCCTTGGGTGTGTGCTCTTCCAGCATGGTATGTCCCAGACACATGGCACGGACCTTGCCGTTTTCGTCGGAGAAGGTGGTGAACACACGCATATGGGAGTCACCACCGGGGATCATTTCCTGCAGGATCATGCGGTCCGGATAGCCGGAAGCGTAGATCTCCTGCACGATGGCAGCGACTTCGGTGGGATCCTTGGCGGTGTAGACCTTTTTCATGCCGTCAAAGGGATGCTTCCAATAGTCCACAGAAGATGACGGTTTGACTATGATGGGGTAGGCAAAGCCCAAGGTATCGGCAGAATAATCGGTGGCAGGACCGTCTAAGATCACGGTCTTGGGGTAGGGCAGACCGAACTTGTCGCAGGTCTCGTAGAACTGTGCTTTTTTGGCAACGGAATCCAGCAGACTTGCCGGTGGATAGGGTGTGATGAAATCCGACAGCTCCTCTCGATTCCGGATGATCATAGCGGCGTAGTCGTCGGTGCAGCCCATGAGGATCATTTTGTCCCCGATGTGTGCGTCAGCGAACCGGTGCAGAGTGTCCAGCATGACGCTGTCTGTGTCGATCTGGGGTTCGATGGTGAAGTTTACGATGGTGGAATATTTGGTGGGCGCAATGGCGTATCGGCCAAAGGCATAGGATTTCACGCCGTACTTTTCATGAAAGGCACGGGCAATGTTGTAGCAGTTTAGGTCAGCCCCCAGCAGCACCGGGGTGATGGTTTGTGTGGACATGATGTCACCTCACAGTGGAAATTATGGATGAAGAATGAATAGTGAAGCCACGCAGCTGCGCTGCATATGAAGAATGAATAATCAAGGTAAATTGCTGCGCAATTGGATCTATTTATATTGGTTTGGCTGAAACGGTTTTTTATGCAAAGACGGCATTGGGGTTCAGGGCCACTTTGTGGAGGAGCTCTTCCGTGTCTCCGTGGGGATGCCACAGCATTTCGCCGTAGAGCAGCACCGGGAAGTGGCAGGCCGATTCGAACATACCGTCCTCCACCAGCGCCAGTGCGGTATAGTTGCCGTTCTTCTTGTCGCACAGCAGCCGGATCGTAGTTTGGGCATACCAGGCGTTTTTCAGCCAATAGGCCTGCACGTACCGCCAGATGGGACGCTTCTCGGCCAGACGTGCGGCTTTCAGACCTTCGCTTGCTTCCCCGATCAGATAGGGTTCGGCCGGATAGCGGAAGGTGTCCCAGTTCAGGCAGGTCAGACCCTTGAATACACAGCCGAACCGGTCGTCTGCGCCACGGAGGGTACTGATCTGTTCGGCCAGGGCCTGGGTGTTGCAATAGTCATCCTCGCCGACCCGGTTGGGCGTATAGGCAAAGGGAAAGGCACCGCAGTCCTCCCAAATGATCTCGATTCTGGGATCGGTACGGGAAATGAAATCTAACTTTTTGTGGACGGACGTGGCGTGGAGACCAAATTGGATGGTCAGCGTCGGCGTGATCTCCCACAGGCGATGGGCAATGTCGTTGACATATTCGGTGACCGCATCGGCAATGAGCATCCCACCAACGGTCTCCTGACTGGTCTCCGTGAAGGACTGGAAGTAAATGCCGTCACAGCCCGTACCTGCCCAGTCCCGGACATATTCGTCCACCACGTCCTGCCGGTGGGAGAGGGCGTGCCGGATGGCGTTTTCCCCATGGTCGGTGCTCCAACCCCAGGCGAAACCATATAGCAGCCGGATCCCGTTTGCATGGGCATAGGCCACCACGTCAGCAGCATTGGCGGGACGGAGGTTATTCCAGATCACCAGCGTATTGAGCTTGCAGGTGACCATGTTGTCGATGTATCCCCGGTAGTCGGTGATGGTGTGTCCCCAGGTCCAGAGCCCACGGCTGGCGATCTCCGGAGAGGATGTGCGATGGTAGGGCTTCATGGGCGCATCGGTGAACAGGGGGTGCATATAATAGGGATTGCCGGTGGTATTGCTGTACAAGGCATCCGGCAGAACTCGGCCGATATAGTCCACCACCCCATACAGCAGGCCATTTTCGTCCGAGCCGGTGATGGTGATATCCTGCACGCCGTTTTCCATTTCCGGCACTGTGATCGTGTACTCCTCCGGCTTGCCTGTACCCTGGTGTGGCGCATAGGGATTTTCGTCTCCCACACCCAAAAAGATGTGTCTGCCAGCCGGTAAGGGCATGGTGGCATCCGAAACCACACGAACGCCCACCGGTGTCTGCAAAACGGTCGCCGGGTCGATATAGCTTTCGATGGCGGCTTTCAGACGATGTACCGCCGTTTTTTGT
Source organism: uncultured Ruminococcus sp. (assembly GCA_964558485.1). Lineage (GTDB taxonomy): Bacteria > Bacillota > Clostridia > Oscillospirales > CAG-272 > UMGS1696. Next base: position 4,420 of record CAZLED010000012.1, read on the forward strand.
ATGCCGGTATATTTTGTGCAAAGGATCGTCCACTGCGTCATACAAATACTCCAATTCGCTTTTTATTTCTAACTTCTAACTTATGATTTAACCGAGAAACTGCTTGTGCCAGGTCAGGAAGGTGAACACCGTCCAGATCTTCCGCTGGTTCATAGCGACGCCATTTCTGTGATCGTCCAGCAGCTTTACTAATTTTTGTGTGTCGAAATACTGCTCTGCCACCGGCGAGGTAAAGTCGGCTTTGATCTGGTCGTAGAGACCGTCTGCCTTGACCCAGTCCCGGATGGGTACCGGGAAGCCCTTCTTCGGCCGATTTGCCCACTCTGCCGGCAAGGTCTTGCGAGATGCCGCACGGAGTACCGCCTTGGTGGTATTGTCACGCAGCTTGTAGTTCACCGGCAGATGCCCGGCTTCTTCCATCACCAGCTTGTCTAAATAGGGCACACGCAGCTCCAGAGAATGGGCCATGCTCATTTTGTCGGCCTTCAGCAGAATATCGCCGGGCAGCCACAGGTGCATATCCAGGTACTGCTTTTTCTCCGGCTCCGACAGATCCTTCACCCGGTCGTAAATGGGCGTGGTCAGATCGGCCACGGAATATCCCTTTTGGTATGCGGGCTGCAGAATATCCAGCGCTTCCTTTTCCGGGAACACCAACGCCTGCCCGATGAAGTATTTCTCTGGGATCCCAGCACCCTTGATGAGAAAATCGTGTCCCTTGAAGTAGGGCAGTCCGGCAGCCACGTTGCCAGCCAGATGCCGCAGCGGAGCAGGTACGTGCTTGTACTTCTGCATCAGCGGCGAGTCGGCGTACCATTCGTATCCGGCGTAGATTTCGTCCGCACCTTCTCCGGACAGCACCACCGTCACGTGCTCTGACGCCAGCTTGGCAAGGAAATACAGGGGCACCGAGGACGGATTGGATTGGGGCTCGTCCATGTGGTACTGGATCTTGCCGAACGCATCCAGGCATTCTTCCCCGGACAGGTGACGCCACAGGTGCTGGATCCCCAGAATTTCGGACAGGGCTTTTGCTTCTCCCGTTTCGTCAAATTTTTCGCCACCGGCAAAGCCAACCGAGAAGGTGTTCTCCGGCATCAGGCAAGCGGTGATGTAGCTGGAGTCCACGCCGCCGGACAAGAATGCACCTACCGGCACGTCACTGATCCGATGTGCTGCGACCGATTCCCGGACACGTGCATCGATGGCGGCTGCACAGTCCTCGTAGGAAGCAGTGGTCTTGTCCCGGAAGGAAACATCCCAGTACCGCTCCTTGTGGAACACGCCGTTTTGCCAGGTGAAATAGTGGGCCGGCGGCAGCTTGTAGGTGCCGTTAAAAAAGGTCTCTTCCCCGGCAGAATATTGGAAGGTCAGATAGGCTCGCAGGGCATTGGGGTTCATCTCACGCCGGAAAGCCGGATGCTCCAAAAAGCTCTTGATCTCCGAGCCGAACAGGAAGGTGTCTTTATCCGGCATGGTGTAGTAGAAGGGCTTGATGCCAAAGGGGTCACGGGCGCCAAAGAGACGATCTCTGCGTCTGTCGTGGATCACAAAGGCGAACATTCCCCGCAGCTTTTCCACGATCTTTTCGCCGTATTCCTCGTAGCCGTGGAGGATGACTTCGGTGTCGCAGCGGGTGCGGAACACGTGACCGGCCTCGATCAGGGTCTGCCGCAGCTCCATGAAGTTGTAGATCTCTCCATTGTACACGATGACCACAGAACCGTCTTCGTTGACCATGGGCTGGGATCCGTCTGCCAAGTCGATGATGGACAATCTGCGAAAGCCCAGTGCCACCGGGGTAGGTGCCTCTGCTTCTGTGAGGTAAAAGCCATCCGAGTCGGGGCCCCGATGCCGTATCCGTTCTGCCATCCGGGACAGCACCTCACGTCTGTGCTCGACCATCCCGGTAAATCCGATAAATCCACACATATATTGTAAACTCCCTTGTAGGTTTCCATTATCATATCATACTATTATACCACACCCATGCCCGAATGAAAAGGGGAAAGATGAAAATTTTCCTGAATAGCAGGCTCTTTTGCCAACGGAGATATTTACCTGCGGATCTATGGCGTGAAATTTTTCCAAAAATACAAGAAAGCCCTTGACAAATCCGTATACTATAAGATACTTGCACGGAGGGCAGATCATTCGCTGGGAAATGGTGCGCCAGATAAAGGCAACAGGTTGAGATACCTGTACTTTATCTGGCGCTTTTTTTCGGTCAAAGGCTGCACCGCCGAAGCACATAGGAGGTAAATGGTATGCAAGACAAAAGAAGACGTACGATCCTGTTTCGGAATGTGGCACCGGCGATACAGGCCAATGCTTGTGTGTTCCTGTTTTCCGTGGTAGACGGTGCTGCCATCGCTACGGGCATCTCCCAGGTGGTGGGTCTATGCGTGATCCTGCCCCATTTTCTGCGGCACAAGGGAGAGCTGCGGTTTCGCCGGTATAAGCCACAGGCCAAGCTATACGGCAAGATCCTGGTTCGTGGTCTGCCGGAGGCCATTGCCCAATTCTCCACACCGGTGACCACCTTCTGGATGAACAAAATGCTGATGCAAGCCTATGGCAACATCGGGATCAATGCGTTCTCCATCATCTCGTATCTGTCGTCCTTCACCATGTCCGTGTTCTTTGGTGCCTCGGAAGGGGTACAGCTGCTGTTCGGTCAAAGCTATGGTGCCAAGGACAGTGAAAATCTCCATGCCTATTATCGGGCCGGACAGATCATCAGCGTGGTGGGCAGTGCCCTTTGCGTGGCCGTGTACGTGCTGTTCCCGGAGCCACTGTGTACCTTGTTTGGCGCCGACACCGAAACGGCAGCGTTCACGGCGGTACATATGTGGGAATACTACTGAGACTTTATCGTAGGCAGCATGAACACCATGATCTCTGCGTATCTCTATTCCACCAAGCGCTCCGGACAGGCCATCGTGTTGAACGTGGTGCGCAGTCTGGTCATGAACAGCTTGGTGATCACCCTGGTATCGACGCTGTTTGGCGATGGACTGGTATGGCACACCTTCGGCATCTTTGAGGTGCTGGTACTGGTGGTGGCTGTGACCATCAAGCGTATGTCGGAACGGTATGGTGTCGCATTCCAGTGAGTTTTTGACAGCTGCGGTGCGAGTGTAGAAAATGCTGTGTGACTCGGTAAAATTGGCTGAAATATCTTGACAAGGGCAGCGTAGGATGGTATACTATGCATGATGAGCCGTGACAAATGGAAGAACACGGCTACAGAAAGGACGTAATGTATGAAAAAACTGTTTGTTTGCCTCATGGCGATCGTATGTGTGCTCAGTACTACGGTTCTGGCAGCCGGAGACATCACCTTCCGGGACAGCGAACCGAACGATCTGGGCGAATTTGTGCTGGAGGTTGGACCGGGCGAAGAGGAAATGACAGAGCATACCGGGAATTTCGCAAACCTGGCGGCAGGTGGCGACAGCTTCTGCAACAAGATGGAAGGTGTCGCACGGTATGAATTCACCGTAGAAAAGGACGGCATCTATTCCTTCGTAGTCGAGTATGTGGCCAGAGACGACAAGGACCGTTCCATTGACGTGGCTCTGGACAGCGTGACCAACAACCAGTGGGTGGACCTTGCCGAATCCAACGACCACAGATGGGCCGTGATCCCCTATGAGCTGACCGCCGGCAAGCACGATTTCTACATCATGGCACCGACAGGCTTTGACGACAGCGTAGTCAAGAGCTGCGACATCTACGGCTGGGATCTGTACCTGACCGAAGAGCTTGTGGAGGAGACGGTGCCGGAGACCGAAGCCGAGACCGCCGCTGCCGAAGAAACGGTAGTGACCGCTCCCCAGACCTTGGATATGGGTATCGTTGCCGTTGCAGCAGCCATCGTTTCTGCGGCCGGCTATACCATCAGCAAAAAGACAAGATAACGTTTTCGCAAGAGAACACGACCAGTAGTGACCACCACTGCTGGTTTTTGTTTTGCAAATTTTTTCGACAAATCTTGCGAAACCTATTGACAGTCACGTGAACGTGTGGTATACTATAGGTACCGGATACGGATGTATATGCGAGAGAAACCATTTCAGAGGACAGAGAGGTGAAGATATGGAACAGGAAAAGCCAGGTACAACGACCATCCAGAGCCGCTATATCCCCGGCACCATCGTGGATCGATCCAAAATGAATGGCGCAGCAGGGGAATCCTTCCTCGATAAGGTGTTCTATATCACCGATGGCATCATGCTGACCCAGGTCCGGGAGATCACCGGCATCGATGGTACCACGCTGCAGAATTGGCTGAAGCGAGGTTGGGTGGCCAGTCCCAGAGGAAAGTATTACACCAAGGAGCATCTGGCACGGATCCTGCTCATTGCCATGATGCGGGACACCATGCAGCTGGGCAAGATCGCCGAGGTGCTATCCTACATCAACGGTAGAGTGGGGGACGAGACCGACGATATCATTCCCGAAAGCGTGCTGTACGGCTACGTCTGTCGGGTGGTGGACGTGTTGGCGGACGGAGATTCTGCCGGTCTCAATGCACTGGATGCGGCGGTGGACACGGTGCTGGCCGATTATGAGGAACGATGTGCCGGTGCCAAAAAGCGGCTGACAAGAGGGATCTCCATCATCGTCACGGCCTATTATGCCACGCTGGTCAAGCATCATGCCGAGGACATGATCGAGACCTATTGCGGAAAGAGATGAGTGCATCTGCCGTGGAAACACGATTTTGTTTGTGGATAGACATTGTGTATAGAAAGGGTGAATGATATGATAACCTGGTGGAATAGTTTGGATACAGCATCGAGGATCTTTGCCATGATCGCCATTCCTTCGACCCTGGTGCTGGTGGTACAGACGGTTTTGCTGTTCTTTGGCTTTGACGACGACTTAGACGTAGATGGCGACATCGATATTCCCGACGGCGATGGGCTGGTGCTGTTTTCGCTGCGGGGCATCATGGGCATGGGTGCGGTCGGCGGCTGGAGCGGATTGGTGCTATACCAAACGGGTCTGCCCCTGGCTTTGGCGGCTGTGCTGGCGCTGATCTTCGGGTTCCTGACCTTGGTCATCATTGCCTGGCTCATGAAGATCTCCATGCGGCTGCAATCCAGCGGCAACTTAGATTTAGGCTACGCCATTGGCAAGGTGGGAACGGTGTACCTGCCCATCCCGGCCTCTATGAAGGGCACCGGCAAGGTCAACATCACCATCCAGGAACGGCTGGTGGAGGTCAATGCCGTCACTGCCGCCGATCGCAAGCTGGCCACCGGCGAGAGCGTTCGGGTGGTGGGCACCGATGAGACCGGCGTGCTGGTGGTGGAGCCCTTTGACGAATGATCCATAAAATATAAAAAATACATAGGAGGAAAACTATATGCACAGAATTTTTGCGGAATCTATGATGGGTGTGGACTACACCACATCCGCCAGCTTTACGGCATTGGTGCTGGTCTGCGTCGTGGTACTGCTGCTGCTGACCACCATGATCGTGATCTTTTCCCGGTACCGGAAGTGCCCGTCTGACAAGGTGCTGGTCATCTACGGTAAAGTTGGCTCCGGACAGGATGGCTCGTCCCGTTCGTCCCGGTGTATCCACGGTGGTGCGGCGTTCATCTGGCCCGTGATCCAGGCCTACGAATACATGGACCTGACGCCCATCTCCATTTCGGTAGACCTGCGCAATGCCCTGTCCAAGCAGCATATCCGTGTGGACGTACCGTCACGATTCACCGTTGGTATCTCTACCGAAAACGGCGTCATGCAGAATGCGGCAGAACGGCTGCTGGGCATGAAGACCGACGAGATCCGGCAGGTGGCTGAGGACATCATCTTCGGGCAAATGCGTCTGATCATCGCCACCATGGACATCGAAGAGATCAACGCCGACCGGGATAAGTTCCTGGAAGCAGTATCTACAAACGTAGAAACGGAGCTGAAAAAGATCGGTCTGCGGCTCATCAACGTGAACGTCACCGACATCACCGACGAATCCGGCTACATCGAAGCGCTGGGGCAGGAAGCGGCAGCCCAGGCCATCAACACGGCAAAGGTATCCGTGGCAGAAGCGGAACGAAGCGGTGCCATTGGTTCGGCAGAAGCGGAAAGAGAAAAGCGTATCCGGGTGTCCCAGTCCAACTCGGCAGCGGTGGCCGGTGAAAACGAAGCCAGAGTACAGATCGCCGAATCGGAAGCACTGCGCCGGGAACGAGAAGCCGAAGCCCTCAAGCGTGCGACGGCGGCAGAAAAGATCCAGACGGCCAAGGCATTGGAAGAATCCTATGGGGCAGAGCAGGCGGCCGAGGTTGCCAGAGCCAATCTGGAACAGGCTCGACTGGAAGCGGACGTGCTGGTAAAGGCGCAGATCAAGAAAAAGGAACTGGAGCTGCAGGCAGAAGCAGAGGCAGAGCAGATCCGGCGCAAGGCCAAGGGTGAAGCAGATGCTACGCTCATGAAGATGCAGGCAGAGGCCGATGGTCTCCGGGAAATTTTGATGAAGCAGGCCGAAGGTTTTGCCGAGATCGTGCGGTCTGTCGGCGGCGAATCCAACGATGCCATTCGCCTGATGCTGGCCGACAAGATGGAAGAGCTGACCCGGATCCAGGTGGACGCCATCAAGAACCTGAAGATCGACAAGATCACGGTTTGGGACGGTGGTGCCCAGACGGCCGACGGAAAGGGAACCACGGCAAACTTTGTGTCGGGGCTCATGAAGTCGATCCCGCCGATGAATGAAATGTTCAACATGGCCGGTATGCAGCTGCCGGAATTCTTAGGCAAGCCGGTGGAAGAAGCGAAGACTGCCGAAGAAGAAAATGAAACGAAATAACGATAGGATCCCCTTAGAGTAGATACTTGAAAAAACGAAAGGTATTCAAGACTACTGTAAGGGGATTATTTTTTTCTATATCGATTGACATTCTCCCCACATCATGTTATACTATACAAAAATCCACATTTCCCAGGAGGTGCCCCATGGCTGAACCCATCGAATCCATCCTCACACTGAACCAAGATATGGAACCCTATGTGATCCAGTCTTCTGCGACCCGTACCGCATTCTTCAAGCAGATCTATCCGGAAACCTATGCGCCGCTGCAGTTCGTACACCTGTCTGATGTGCATGACGTACCGGAGCTCTGGGATCGTATGGTGGCGTATGTGAACCACTACAGCGACTACATCTCCTTTGCCATCCACACCGGCGACTACTGCGGAAATTCCCAAAAGGATTACGCCGACTGCTATGGCGAAGGTACACCCTGTGTGCGGCCCATCTTCAACTGTGTGGGCAACCATGATACCGTGTACTACGATGGCACCTACCATCCCTGCACCAAAAAATCTGCCCACGATCTGCTGTTCAACCATACGGAAAATTGGGACGCCACCTTCATGGACGGCCCCGACTCCATGACCTATTACCGGGACTTTCCCGAATCGGGGATCCGGCTCATCGTGCTGGATCTGTATTACGACAAGGAAGCCCAGTGCGAATGGCTCCGGTCGGTGCTGGCTGACGCCAAGGAGAAGGATCTGGCCGTGGTCTCTGCGATGCATGAGGCAACCGGCAACGTGGAGAACACCTATGATGTGACCTTCCACACCTACAACGATTATATCCCTCTGTGCGGCAAGCTGCCCCAGATGATGTTCGAGCCGCTCTTTGTCCAGTTCCGGGAGCAGGGTGGCTGCTACATCTGCAACTTAGCCGGCCATGAGCATCACGACCTGTTTGGGCTCACTGCAGCTGGTATCCTCAATGTGATCGTACCCTGTGCCACAAGCTGGGCCGGTTGGAGCGACGGTAAGCGTGTCCGTGGTACCCGAACCTATGACTGCTTCAACGTTATGTGCATCGACCGGAACCTGGGCATTCTCAAGCTGGTACGGATCGGAGATCAGCTGGATCACTACCTGCGCACCAAGCGGGTGCTGTGCTTTGACTACGTCCACGGCAAGGTGATCAGCAACAGCTAAAACCACCTTGGACGCATAATCCCACACCTTTCCGGGAAAACTACACGGGGGTGATGGTATGGAGAAAGAATCGATTCCGGTGCAGAAAGCGATTTCCATGAGGGAAGCTATTCCGTTAACGGAATACGTATATATCGGTGTAGTCGGCGGCACGGCCTATGCATTTTTGGAGATCCTGTGGCGTGGCTACACCCATTGGTCCATGATCGTGGCCGGTATGCTGGCAGCGATGTTTTTGTATTGGTGCGGTGTCATGTTGGTTGCACGACCACTGTGGCTCCGGTGTCTCGTAGGTGCTTTGGGCATTACAGCGGTGGAGTTTGCCATTGGCTGTGTGGTGAACCTGTGGTGGCAGCTGGGCGTATGGGATTATTCTGCACTGCCGGGCAATGTGCTGGGGCAGATCTGTCCGCTGTTCACCGGGATATGGTGCGGACTGTGCATTCCGGCCTATTGGCTCTGCGGCGTGATACGGCGTGCCTGGCATATGGCGATGCATGGTGAAGGATGAAGGTAGGATGCTCTGCATTCTACAATTGTGAATTTGGTTAGGATAAAATATGGCATACAAGAAAGCGTATTCGAAAGCGAAAAATAAGATCAAACGAAAGCTGAAAAAGACGGGCAAGGACTGGGTCGTGCGGGTGATCACGGCGCTTATTTCCCTATTGTTGGCCGGTGTGGGCTCCTACTCCTATTCCCAGACCGGCTCCGTGATCCCACGGCGAGAGCTGCTGACCGGCAATGCGTCCATCCATTTTATCGATGTGGGACAGGGAGATGCTACGCTGATCTTGACCGGGGATGCGGCGGTGCTGGTGGATGCCGGGACAAACAGTGCGGCCGATACCCTGGTGGCGTATCTGGAGACCTACGTGGGACGGCTGGACTACATGATCCTGACCCATCCCCATGATGACCATGTGGGTGGTGCGGACGAGGTGCTGAACGCCATACCGGTGGAGCACGTTCTCATGCCTTTGGTGGAGCACAACGGCTACACGGAGAAGCTGACTACCCTGGCGGCAGAAAAATCCATACCGGTGGAGGATGCGGTGCTGGGCAGCCAGATCACGGTGGGAGACATCACCTGTACGCTGCTGGGTCCTGTACATACAGATTACGACAACCTGAACAACGTCAGTGCGGTGATCCGGGTGGATGTGGGCGGCACGTCTTTGCTGCTGTCCGGAGACGCCGAGCAAAAGGCAGAAGCGGACGTATTGGCCGCCAACGATCCGGCGCTGTTCAACTGCGACATCTACCAGGTGGGACACCATGGTTCTTCCACCTCCACGTCCCTGGAATTTTTCACCGCCATCGAACCGGACATCTGTGTGATCTCCTGTGGCTATGGCAACTCCTATGGGCATCCCCACACCACAGTGCTGCAGCTATTGGAGATGTCCGGTGCCACGATCTATCGGACGGATATGGAGGGGACCATCGTTCTGGAGACCGATGGGGAAACGATCTGGAAACGGGGCACTGCCGAACAGATCGCATGACGTAGGAGAGGGCAGATGCCATACAACTTTATGGGATCGGATCGATTATCGACAAAACAGCAAAACAGACTTGACAAAGTGGTGTGGATTTTGTATACTATAGGAAACCACCCACAACGGAGGATACAAACATGATGAATAAATTTCCGATCGGTTTCTGGAACTATACGGCCACCGGTCAGCAGACGGCCAAGGATGTGAAGGACTGGGCTGACCTGGGTATGACCATGGCAAACAGCCCGGAATACTGGGAAGGCTGCGATAAAAATTGTATGCTGGACATTCTGGACGCCTGTGCGGCCCACGATATCAAGGTGATCTTGTGTGACCGCAGAGCCAGATGGTACGGTATTTCGGAGGATCCGGACGGTGCAAGAGCCAAGTTCGCCGCAGCCCTTGCCGATTTTGGCAGCCATCCGGCGGTGCTGGGCTTCCATGTGGGAGACGAACCCAACACGGACAAGACGTTTATGGAAAGCTGTATGGCACACAAGATGCAGCTGGAAATGGCACCCCACCTGCTGCCCCACCTGAACTATCTGCCCTATTGGGAAAACCAGGAAGAGACCCTGCTGAAGGCGCCTACCTTCACCGATTGGGCAAAGCGGATGCAGGCAGAGGCCGACCTGAAGGTGCTGTGCTACGACTGCTATGCCCAGATGAATCCGGAAGAAGCCGGTACCCAGATGTACTTTACCAACCTGCGCAAGTTCGTGGAAGCTGCCGACGCCACCGGGATCACACCCTGGACGACGCTGCTTTCCGTGGGACATTTCCGGTATCGCTGCCCCAGTGAGGACGACCTGCGCTGGCAGCTGAACACGGCAGTGGCCTCCGGTATGAAGGGGATCCTGTGGTTCTTCATTTACGAAAGAACGCCTATGTCCAACTACCGTCTGCCGCCCATCGATGAGTTTGGCGAACGGACGCCCACCTTTGGTGCCCTGTCCCGTGTGAACCGCCACTTCCTGCACCAGTTCGGCGATTTCTTCCTGCACGCCAAGCATTTGTACACCTGCCATGTGGGCAAGGCCTTTGGTGGCTACGATCTGTTTGAGGCCGGCAAGTGCGATACGCTGCTGAACGTGACCTGCGACCATGGTCTGCCGGCGGTGCTGAGCTGGTTCGAGCTGGATGGCGAAAAGTATGTGGCACTGGTGAACAATTCTCCGTTTGAAGCAGGACTGTTCAAGCTCCACGTTGCCAAGGATACCAAGGTCTTCCAGCGGTTCACCTGGGATCACGACTGCGTAGACATGAAGACGGCTGTGTGGGATGCCTACTACGGCGAGACCGAGGACGAAAACATCGGCGGCGACTGGCTGGCCCCCGGACAGATGAAGCTGTACAAGATCATGAGATAAGTCAGATGAGAGAGGATGTTTTATAGCTTAGTAGTGAAGCGAACCACCTCTCTCTGAAAAATTTCCCTCACGGAAAATTTTTCCTGAAGTGAATCAAAAATTGGATGTTTTGTAGCTTAGTAGTGAAGCGAACCACCTCTCTCTGAAAAAATTCCCTGGCGGAAATTTTTCCTGAAGTGAATCAAAAATTGGATATTTTGTAGCTTAGTAGTGGAGCGGACCACCTCTTTGAAGCAAAGTCAGAAGTATAAAAGTGAACGGAGTACCGTACCCTTGTGGTATGGCTCCGTTTTCTTTGTACAAAAAAGATGCAGACCCACATGGAGTCCGCATCAATTTAATGTTCAAATATCTGATTTCTGACTTCTTACTTCTGACTTTGCGAAGCACGACTTCTGACTTTACTTTGCTATCGCCTTGTCTTTCCACTTGCCACGGCGGTAGAAGATGGCGGTCAGGATCGCACCGATGAGCCAGGAGCACAAGAGCGAGATTTGGATGCAGACGCTCTGACCGTGGGGCAGCTCCGGTGTGGTGGTCAGCCAGGAGATGATGTATGCAATGGGCACCCGGATGACCACGGTGGTGATCAGCGAGATCCACATGGGCGTCATGGTATCCCCGGCACCACGCATGATCCCGGACAAGCTTTGGGTCACGGCCATGGCGATGTAGCCCACTGCCAGAATCTGCATCAGGTGATAGCTCAGCTCCACCAGCGCTGTGGTATCCGTGAAGATCCCCATCAGTCCCTTGCCGAAGACCAGAATGATCAGCGTGATGACCGTAGAGGTCAGCACAGCCATCAGCGTACCCTGACGGGCACCCTTGACTACCCGGTCGTACTTACCGGCACCGACGTTCTGTCCGGCGTAGGTGGTCAGTGCAGTGCCAAAGGAGAAGTTGGGCATCATGGCAAATCCGTCCACACGCATGACCACCACGTTGGCAGCGATGAACTGTTCGCCAAATTGGTTGGTCAGAGACTGCACTAAGATCATCGCCGAAGAGAAGATCGCCTGGGTCACACCGGAAGGCAGTCCCAGCTTGACGATGGTCTTCACGTATTGTCCACGGGGACGAAGGTAGTGCAGCTTGAAATCGAAGAATTCCTGCATTCTGGCCAGCCGCAGGAAGCACAGGATGGACGAGATGATCTGGGCTATGATGGTCGCCAGCGCTACACCGGGCACACCCATATCCAGACTTGCCACAAAATAGATGTCCAGCACGATGTTGATCACGGTTGCTGCCAACAGATAAAGCAGCGCTGACACCGAATCCCCCAGACCACGGATGATCCCGGATAAGATGTTGTAGTACGCCATGCCAGCCACGCCGATAACGGAAATGATGAGATAGTCCGTACACCAATCCAAAATGGATTCCGGCGTGTTCAGCATAATGAGCAGTGGCCGGATCAGCGGTGTGGCGATCAGCATCAAGAACAGGCAGCAGATCGCCGTGACGGTGACACAGTTGCCAATGGTCCAGGACAGGCTCTCTCTGTCCTTTGCCCCAAAGTATTGGGAAACCATGATGCTTGCCCCGGCAGAGATGCCGATGAACAAGACCAGCAGCAGGTTGACGATGGGCCCGGCACTGCCCACAGCGGACAGGGCATTGTCCCCTACGTATTTGCCGACGACGATGGTGTCCACGGTGTTGTAGAGCTGCTGGGCAATGTTGCCAAGGAGCATGGGCAGGGTGAAGGTCAGGATGCTTTTCCACGGGGTACCAATGGTCATATCCGTGGGAGCCGAAAGTCTTTTGAGTAGCGAGGAAGAATTTCCAGACACGAGTTCATCTCCTTTTTATAATTTAGACAAATTTCAATGGAACATCCAGTATACCATAGATGGACCTAAAAAGCAAGAGAAAATGACATGGTATACCAGATTTCTGCCTTATTCACAAAAATCACGCTGCGAAATGAGACAGGTTTTGCCATACAAATCTGCAATACGAATCAGGAATGACGGGAACATTTTGCACGTGTGATATCCTGAAAGGCAGAAAAGAGAACAACTGCCGTGAAAAACGGTACCTCTTTGTGCAAGCGATTTGTACGACTTCACCGAAGCAAAAATCTGGCAATCTCTTGCATAAGGCGGCAAAATGTGCTATAATGCTTCTACCGAACCTTTGTAAAGGAATGCTTGCTATATGAAAGTGACATTACAAAACCTGACCAAACAATTCCCCAGCCGGAATAAAAAGGATCCCAAACCCGTGGTGGCGGTGAACGACCTGTCCTTTGAGATCCCGGACGGCTGCCTGATCGGGCTGCTGGGTCCCTCCGGCTGCGGCAAAAGTACCGCACTGAGCCTGATCTGCGGTCTGCAAAAGCCAACGGCCGGGAAGATCTTTTTCGGGGAAGACGACGTGACCGACCTGGCGCCGGAGCATCGTGGCGTGGGACTGGTGTTCCAGAACTATGCCCTGTATCCCCATCTGACCGTCCGGCAGAATATCGTCTTTCCGCTGGAAAATCTCCGGGGCAAGGACAAGCTCACCAGAGAACAGATGAACGAAAAGGCCGACAAGATCGCTGCACTGGTGCAGATCGATGGCCTCATGGATCGCAAGCCCAGTGAGCTCTCCGGTGGGCAGCAGCAGCGTGTCGCCATTGCCAGAGCACTGGTCAAAATGCCACGGGTGCTGCTGCTGGACGAACCCTTGTCCAATCTGGATGCCCGGCTCCGGCTGCAGACCCGGGAAGAGATCCGCCGCATCCAGCAGGAGACCGGCATCACCACCGTCTTTGTGACCCACGACCAGGAAGAAGCCATGAGCATCTCCGACCAGATCGTGGTCATGCAGGCCGGTGTGCTCCAGCAAATGGGCAAACCGCAGACGGTGTACGACGATCCGGCCAACCTGTTTGTCGCCAAATTCCTGGGGACGCCACCCATCGGTGTGTACAAAGGACAAGTGAAAAAGGAAATGCTCTACATCGGGGACGAACCCACACCAGTGCTGGACGTGCCGGGTGCGCCGGATGGTGCCGTGTACGTGGGCATTCGTCCGGAAGGCTATGTGCCCGATCCCCAAGGACCGCTGACCTGTGGGCTGACCAGAGTGGAGGTCATGGGTCGGGACAGCAGCATGGTCATCACCCATCCCGGCGCCGTCAGTGAGACCATACGCTGCATCGTGCCCGGTGACATTGCGCTGCAGACTGGCGACAAGACCGTGTCCTTCCGCTTGAAGCCATCCAAGGTGCATCTGTTTGACGTGACCACGGAAGAACGGATCCCCTTTGCGGCAAAGAGGTAGTGGATCATGGAAAACAACAGCAAAAAAGCCTGGCTCTATCTGCTGCCTGCCATTCTGTTTCTGGCGGTGTTCATGGTGTATCCGCTGATCGACGTGTGCATCTACTCCTTTGAGGAAGGCTACAATTCTGCTTCCCAGACCTACCAGGGCGTGGGGCTGTACAACTACCGGTATATCCTGCGGGATCCCTATTTCCTGCAGGCCGTGCAGAACACCTTCATTCTGGTCATCATCACGGTGCCTTTGTCCACCGGCATTGCCCTTGCCATATCGGTGGCACTGTCGTCCATCCAAAAGCTGCGGAACCTGTTCCAGACCATCTATTTCCTGCCATACGTGACCAATACCCTGGCCGTGGGCCTTGTGTTCATGATCCTGTTCAAGAAGACCGCCTACTCCGATGGATTGGTGAATCTGTTCCTGCATATCTTTGGCGCCGGGCCGATCGACTTTATCGATGGTCCCTATTGGGCGAAAATGTTCGTGCTGTGCTTTTACACCATCTGGGTGGTCATGCCCTTCAAGATCCTGATCCTGACCAGTGCCCTGGCTTCTGTGAAAGAGGACTACTACAACGCCGCTCGGATCGATGGTACCCCCAAGTGGCGTGTGTTCACCAAGATCACACTGCCCATGATCTCACCCATGATTTTCTATCTGGTGATCACCGGCTTTATCGGTGCGTTCAAGGCCTACAGCGATGCGGTGGCTCTGTTTGGTACGAACCTGAATGCGGCAGAGATGAACACCATCGTGGGCTACATTTACGATATGCTCTACGGCAACAGCGGCGGCTATCCGTCCTATGCCTCTGCAGCAGCCATCGTGCTGTTTGCCATCGTGCTGACCATCACCTGCATCAATCTGCTGGTGAACAAGAAGACCAGCGGAAAATGAGAAGTATGGTATACTTGTTCTTGCAAATATCCGGTTTTGCCAAGCGTGGAGGAGCCTTATGAATTATGACAAACTCGAACGGTCGGCGCACGTGCGAAAGACGGTGCAAAACGTCGTGGTGTATGCGTGCCTGACCCTGTGGGGACTGTTTGTGCTGTTTCCCTTTTACTGGATGCTCTTGACCTCCGTCAAAAGCTACAGCACCTACAACAGCGAATATATCCCGAAATTCTTTACCCTGTCCCCGACCTTTTCCAATTATGCGGATGCCTTTACCGCCGTTCCCCTGGCACGCTACTTTGTGAACACGGTGATCTTCACCCTGGCCACAACGGCACTGATGCTGGTGGTGATCATTCCGGCGGCCTTTGCCTTTGCACGTCTGCGGTTCCGGGGACGAGAGGTGCTGTTCACCCTGTTCCTCTCTCTCATGATGATCCCCAATGAGCTGGTGGTCATCACCAATTACGTCACCGTCACCGACCTGGATCTGCGCAACTCGTTCCTGGGTCTGATCCTGCCGTCGGTGGTATCCATATTCTATATCTATCTATTGAAAGAAAATTTCGCCCAGATCCCGGATGAGCTGTACTACGCCGCCAAGGTGGACGGTACCTCCGATTGGCGTTACCTGTGGAAGGTCATGCTGCCCATCTGCCGACCCACCATCGTGACCATTATGATCCTGAAGATCATCGAATGCTGGAATTCCTACGTGTGGCCCCGGCTGGTCACCGACGACCAGAAGTATTATCTGGTTTCCGTGGGCATCCAGGAGATCCGGGAGAACGGCTTCGGGCGAGAAAACATTCCTGCCATGATGGCGGCGGTGGTGGTCATTTCGGTACCGCTGGTGGTGCTGTTCCTGCTGTTCCGCAACAAGATCATGGAAGGCGTGGCAAGAGGAGGTACCAAAGGATGAAAAATCGTTCTTTGCGGATGCGCCGGTATGCCGCCAAGCTGACCGGACTGCTCCTGACGCTTACGCTGTCTTTGCCGCTTTTCTGTGCCTGCCACGGTTCCAGAGGATTGGATCCCTTTGTGATGCCAACAGACTTTGATACGGAGAGACAGTATGAGATTTCCTTCTGGGCCAAGAACGACACGAACCTGACCCAAGTGGGGATCTACGAAAAGGCCATCGAGGATTTCCAGAAGCTCTATCCCAATATCACCGTAAACCTGCGGCTGTACACAGATTACGGACGGATCTACAACGATGTGATCACGAATATCTCCACCAACACGACCCCCAATGTATGCATCACCTATCCCGACCACATCGCCACCTACAAAACGGGTACCAATGTGGTGGTGCCGCTGGATGCTCTGATGGACGATCCCCGGTACGGTCTGGGCGGCAGCGAACTGCGGTTTGACGGACCCACCAAAGCGGAGATCATTCCGAAGTTCCTGGACGAAGGGGTCATCGACGGACTGCAATACGCACTGCCCTTCATGCGCTCCACCGAGGCCTGCTACGTGAACGTGACCTATCTGGAAAGACTGGGCTACGAGCTGCCGGAGGTGCTGACCTGGGACTTCGTGTGGGAGGTTTCCAAAAAGGCAGCCGAGCAGGACGCAGACGGCGTGTACAAGGTCAATGGACAAAAGGTCATGATCCCGTTTATTTATAAGTCCACGGACAACATGATGATCCAGATGCTGCGCCAGCGTGGGGCAGGGTACTCTGCGGCGGACGGCACCATCGATCTGTTCCACGAGACCACCAAGGATATCCTGTTCACCATCGCCGATGCGGTGGAAGCCGGTGCCTTCTCGACCTTCAAGATCTCCAGCTATCCGGCCAACTTTCTGAACGCCGGTCAATGCATCTTTGCCATCGACTCCACAGCCGGTGCCACCTGGATGGGTAGTGACGCACCGCTGTCCGACATCAGTGAAGAGAACTTTGTGGCATTTGAAA
This sequence comes from uncultured Ruminococcus sp., assembly GCA_964558485.1. Classification (GTDB taxonomy): domain Bacteria; phylum Bacillota; class Clostridia; order Oscillospirales; family CAG-272; genus UMGS1696. The sequence continues at coordinate 21,375 of CAZLED010000012.1, forward strand.
CGGCGGTGCTGCCCATTCCCCAGGAGAGCACAGAGGAGCTCACCATGATCTCCCAGGGACCGTCCATGTGTATCTTCAATAAGGGTGACGCCGATGAGGTGCTTGCCTCCTGGCTGTTTGCCCAATATATGCTGACCAACGACGTGCAGATCGCCTATTCCCAGACCGAGGGCTATGCACCGGTGACCGCCAAGGCACAGCAGTCGGCGACCTATCTGGACTATCTCAGCCGTGCCGGGGAGGACAACGATTTCTACTACGATGTGAAGCTTTCTGCTACCAAGCTGCTCTTGGACAACACGGACAACACCTTTGTGACGGCGGTGTTCAATGGTTCGGCGTCTCTGCGGGATGCGGCGGGACAGCTCATCGAAAACGTGACCAAATCGGTGCGCCGTGGGGAGACGGTGGACGGAGCCTACATCGACGAGCTGTTCGACGACGTGACCTCCCTGTATCGGCTGGACAGCGTCGGTGGGCAGCGTGGTACGACCGGGGAACTGGGACCACTTCCCACGACCTCCAAGGTGCTGCTCTCGGCCATCGGTGTCGCCTGGATCGGGATCCTTGCCTATGTGGCATACGAAAAAGCAAAGGCACGCCGGAAAAATCCGTGAGCGGTAAGTGACAGGTGTCTTATCAAAAAGCACCAGTTTCCGGGTGTGAAATGCAGGTGAATTGTCGGGTTTACTAAAAATGGAAAAAGCCCCTTGACTTTGCCCAAAAAACGTGTATAATGATGATAATGAGTATACGCCGATCCCGGGGAAGCTTGCCAAAAATGTGGTTTATTTGAAAAAACGGACTGTCGTTTTTGTCGGGACACGAACGGCGATCTGCGTGCACTTGTGAATTCCTTTCCATCATATCATGAAGGAGAAATGAGAAAATGAAAAAGATTCTTGCTGTGCTTTTGACCCTTACCTTTGTATTTGCACTGACGGCCTGCGGTGGTGGATCCGACCCGGCTGCCAAGAGCGAAGGTGTTATGACCTATGCGGAATACGCTGCCGCTGCACTGGATTCCGAAGTGACCATCGAAGCCTACGTACAGGGCAAGCAGTCCTGGTGGGAAGACAAGGCCACCGTGTACGCACAGGATCCCGATGGCGCATACTTCCTGTACGAAATGGCTTGCTCCGAGGCAGACTATGCCAAGCTGACCACCGGTACCAAGATCAAGGTGACTGGCTACAAGGCTGAATGGGCTGGCGAAGTAGAGATCATCGACGCTACCTTTACCATTGGCGAAGGTACCTGGACCGCTGAACCCACCGACGTGACCGCTCTGCTGGGCACCGATACCCTGATCGACCACCAGAACCAGCTGGTTTCCTTCAAGGGCATGACCGTGGAATCCATCGAATACAAGAACGGCGAACCCGGTGACGACATCTACGTGAACCTGAGCTACAACGGTGCTTCCTACAGCTTCTGCGTGGAAGCATACCTGACCGGTGCTGACACGGCTGTGTACACTGCAGTTGGCGAACTGGTAGCCGGTGACGTTGTAGACATCGAAGGCTTCCTGTACTGGTACGAAGGCGTGAACACCCACATCACCGGCGTGACCAAGGTCGGCTAATATGTAAAAGAATCGAGATGAGGTAGGTTGCCCGATAGGCAGCTTGCCTCTTCTTTTTTTCATCAAAGTCATTGACGCACTTCGACAAATATGCTATAATGAACATAGCAAAAACGCATTTTGACAGGCAGAAACACAGAAACGAACGAACACCAAAAATGTGTTGTGTATCATCGAAAGACACACATAGATCTACTTTTCAAAAACTACGGAGGTTTCTCATGGAGATCACATCTTACGAAGTTTTGGGCAAGCTGCCGGATCTGTTTACCTTTGCCGATGGCAGAAAGGTCACGTCTGTGGCCGATTGGGAAGAGCGTCGGCGTGAGATCTACAAGGATGCGGTGGAGCTGCAATATGGCACCATTCCCCCAAAGCCGACTCTTTTTTCCGTCATTCCCCTGACCGTGCCCGGACGAGCCGGTACCATCAACATCTGGCGCATCACCACCGGTACCCAGGAAAAGCCCATCTCCTTCACCATGTATTGCCACCGACCGGCCGGCAGTGGTCCCTGGCCCTGTGTCATCGATGGGGATCTGTGCTACGGCTGTATGCAGGATCAGTCTATCGTCAAACAGTTTACGGACAAGGGTATCATGCTGGTCACCTTCAACCGATGCGAGATCGTGCCGGATATGCGCAATCCTTCCCGGATCGGCAATTTGTACGACACCTACAGCGACCTGCAGTTTGGTGCCATTGCTGCCTGGGCCTGGGGCTACAGCCGGGTACTGGATGCACTGGTGGAGCTGGGACTGGTGGACCTGTCCTGCGTGGCGTTCACCGGTCTGTCCCGTGGCGGCAAAACTGCCATGCTGGCCGGTGTGCTGGACGAACGTGCCACCATCGTCAATCCGGAGGCAACCTGTGCCGGTGCGTCCAGCTGCTACCGGATCCACATGAAGGCACTGACCGAAGACGGTATGGAACAGCGCAGTGAGACCTTGAAGGACATCATCAATGCGTTCCCCGATTGGTTTGGCCCCGGCATGAAGGCGTACGAGGACGACGAAGCGTCGCTGCCCTTTGATGCACACAGCTTGAAGGCCTTGATCGCACCCCGGATCTTCTTTGACTGCCAGGCGAAAAGCGACATCTGGGCAGGTCCGGTGAACACGTATCAGACGAATATTGCAGCCCGTGAGGTGTGGAAGCTGTATGGCAAGCCGGAGAATGTGCTGTGGTATTGGCGCAGCGGTACCCATGCCCAGCTGCCGGAGGATTTCGATATGCTGATCCAGGTCATCGAGCATGAACGCCACGGCACCCCGCTCTGCGACAAATTCATGCAGCTCCCCTTCACCCCACCGGACCCGATCTATTGATAAAATGAGAATCGATACAAACACGGCAAGGTCACGATTATCTGCCCAAAATTTGATGGACACCCGACTTCTGCCATCTAACTTCTGACTTACCATGGAGGTATTCCCATGAAACCATCTGAACTCTACATAAATCATCGTGTTTCCCAAAAGGCACTGCAGACCTTTTTTGACAAATTCACGCCCGGTCAGGACGAGATCCACACCCTGCAGATCGTCCACAACGACTGTACCGTGGTCAAGATCGCACCGGCACCCTATAGCTGCTCCCACAAGCGTGAGGTCTATTCGCTGTCCAAGAGCTTTTGCTCCACGGCTATCGGCTTCCTGGTGGACGAAGGCAAGCTGTCTCTGGACGACCGGATCGTGGATCTGTTTCCGGACAAGCTGCCCGACGTGGTGTCGGAAAATCTGGCTGCCATGCGTGTGCGTCACGTGCTGTCCATGAACACCGGTCACGCCGGCTGTGTCATGTATCACATGGTCCGCTCCGATGACGCTGCCAAGGCCTTTTTGGCCCAGGACGTACCCTATGTGCCGGGGACCCATTTTGCCTACAACACCGGTGCCACCTGCCTGCTGTCCTGCATCGTGGAGCGGCTCTCTGGTATGCATCTTTTGGACTTTTTGACCTGGAAGCTGTTTCTTCCCCTGGGCATCACCGATATGCGCTGGAACCGGGTGCCGGACGGAAACAACGAAGGCGGCTGCGGCATCCATGTGTCCTCAGACGACATTGCCAAGCTGGGGCTGCTGTATCTCCACGGCGGTGTCTGGAACGGCAAGCGTCTGCTGTCTGAGGCATGGGTGAAGGCGGCCAGCTCGCCGGTCTCCGACAACTCCTGCAACGGTACGCCGGACTGGTGCGCCGGATATGGCTATCAGTTCTGGGTCAACGCACGAGAAGGCTTCCGGGGCGACGGTGCCTTCGGACAGCTTTGCGTGGTTCTGCCGGAGCGGAATATGGTCATTGCGGTACAGACGGTGCTGGGCGATATGCAGCGGGAAATGGATGCGCTGATGGAATTGGTAGAGCACCTGTACGATCACGATGGGGACGAGACGGCGCCGCTCCATTTGCCGGTGTATGTGCCGCTGTCCTCGGAGCTGCCCTGCGCCGGATTCGAGAACACCTACTATGCACTGCGTGACAATCCCATGGGCTGGACCGGTGTATACTTCACCTACGACGAAAGCGAACGGAAAATGTACGCCACCTTCTCTAACGGTGTGGATCAATATGCCATTGCTGCCGGAAACGGGTACTATGCGGAAAGCACCGTTTGGGCAAAGAAGCTCAAGCCCAAGCTGGTGGATCTGATGTCCACGCCGGATACGGAACGGTGTCGTGTGGCGGCTTCCTATCGGGCTGAAAATGGCAAGCTGACCTTTGGCGTGCGGTTTTTGAATTGTCCCCAGCGAGCCACCTACACCTTTACCGCCGACGGAGACACACTGCACCTGCACTTTGACGCCAGCGGATGCATGGATGCCAATGCGGTCGATCTGGTGGGAGAAGCGAAATAAACGAAACAGGAATGTGCCGCTGGTCGATTTTTCCGTTGACAAGCACGGCACATTCTGTTATAATGGAAGATGAAAATCCGATAGATATCTCCAAGGAGGAAATAATATGAGAGTTGATGAAAAATTCGGTCTGGCCGGGATCGATGACGAACGACAGAGACGGGTGCTGTACCCGAACCGTGTGGTGCTGACCAAGGGCAATGTGACCGGCAGCCAGTATCTGACCGAGCTGAAGCCGGCCCAGGTCGCCATCTACAACTACCCTGACAAGTGCGTGCTGGACAACCGGAATGCCACCGAAAACGCCGCTGTGCTGGTGGACTTTGGCAGAGAACTGCACGGTACCTGCATGGTGTCCTTCCGTGGCAACAGCGCCGCCAGCATCCGGTACCGCATCCGTCTGGGCGAGAGCGTTTCCGAGGCACTGACGCCCATTGGCGAAAAGGGGACCACCAACGACCACGCTACCCGGGATATGGAATATGTGTCCGGCTGCTGGAGCTCCAATGAGACCAACGAAAGCGGCTTCCGCTTTGCCTATGTGGAGCTGCTGACCCCCGATGCCTTTGCCGACCTGCGCTGCATCGCCGCTACGCTGGTATTCCGGGACATCGAGTACAAGGGCTCCTTTGTGTGCAACGACCCCATGGTCAACACCATCTTCGACACGGCCGCCTATACCGCACATCTGAATATGCAGCGGTACCTGTGGGATGGGATCAAGAGAGACCGGCTGGTTTGGGCTGGGGACATGAACACCGAGGTCGCCACCATTCTGTCCGTCTTTGGTCCCAACGAGGTCATCACCAAGTCTCTGGATCTGGTGAAGGACATCACGCCCACCAGCGACAGCATGAACGGTATCCAGCAGTACAACCTGTGGTGGCTGTTGTGCCATCACGCCTGGTACATGGCAACCGGTGACATCGATTACCTGAAGCAGCAGAAGGACTACATCGCCGAAATGCTGAGCCGATACCTGAACTACGTGGATGAAAACGGCAAGATCATCTCTCCCATGGACGGCGGTCTCTTCGACTGGCCTACCCAGGATCACCCCGAACAGCGCTTCGCCGGTACCCAGGGTCTGACCTGTCTGGCGTTCCAGGCTGGTGGACAGATCATGGAAGCGGTGGGCGAATCCGAGCTTGCCAACAAATTCTACGAAATGGCAGCGCGCATGAAGAATTTCGTGCCGGAGATCATTGGCGGTTCCAAGCAGGCGGCCGCTGTGCTGGTGGAAAGCGGTATCTGCGACGCCAAGAAGACCTTTGACGAAGTGATCTCCGTAGGCGGTGCAGAAGGCCTGTCCACGTTCCTGGGCTACTTCACCCTGTGTGCCATTGGGGACGCCGGTGAATACGAAGCCGGTATCCAGATCATGAAGGATTACTGGGGCAAGATGATCGAGATGGGCGCCACCACCTTCTGGGAAGATTTCGACATCCACTGGGCAGACAACGCTGCTCCCATTACGGATGTAGTACCCGAAGGCAAGGACGACATCCACGGCGATTTCGGTGCCTTCTGCTACAAGAACCTGCGGCATAGCCTGTGCCACGGCTGGGCATCCGGTCCCGCACCGTTCCTGTCCAAGTACATCATGGGTATCCACGTACTGGAACCGGGCTGCAAGAAGATCCTGTTCGATCCCCATCTGGGCGGTCTGGAATGGATCAAGGGCACCTATCCGACCCCCTACGGCATCATCGAGGTGTCCGTCACCAAGGATGGCGCCGAGATCATCGCTCCCGACGAGATCGAGATCGTGAGAAAATAAGATATTCTTTGACCGATAAACCAAACAAAAAAGAAGTGGTGGAACCCAAAACGGTTCGCCACTTCTTTTGTTCAGCATATTGTTTTGATCAGAACGCCACGTCCCCTTCGAACAGCGAGTCGTCCACTTCGGCCAGAGAGAAGATGGATTTTGGTCCCGGTTCCCGCTTGAGCCACAGACCGTTTGTGAAGTCCGGGATCGCCACCGGCATGGAGCCCATGGAGATGGATTCCTCCGACAGGATCGCCACAGCCATCAGCGCCGCCGAATCGTACACGTCAATGGGCGTCTGGATCTTTCTGCGTACGGCTTCCAGGAAGGCACGCATCACCAGCCAGTCCATGCCGCCGTGTCCGCCGGTGTAGGTGCCGGCTGCCGTCTTCTTCCACAGGGGATGCTCGAATTCTTCCAGGTAGTTTGCCATAGGTTCCCACACCTCACCCTGGGTGCGTCCCTCGATGTGCAGGCCGTGGAGATCCTCCATCCAGATGCCGCAGGTCCCCTGTACTCTGCCGCCACGGGAATAGGGCCTGGGAGAACTGGTGTCGTGGGTCAGTACGATGGTCTCCCCGTTGGCGCAGCGGATGGAGGTGGTCACGATGTCACCCAGCTTGAATTCTTCGTTATACAAAGGATGCTCCGGGCCGCAGTGGTCGGCGATGTACTTGTGGAGACCACGGGATTTGGTGGCCATAGAGGTCAGGGTCATCATCCGGTTGCCCCGGTGGATGTTCAGGTAGCTCATGATGGGCCCCAGCTCATGGGTGGGATACAGCTCCGCATTCCGGTGGAAGTACTGCCAGGCACGTTCGTGGTCTCGTTCCATGGAGTTGGATACGGCACGCAGGTCATGCTGGTAGCCGCCTTGGCAGTGGAGCAGCTCGCCGAACAGCCCCTTCTTGATCATGTTCAAAACCGTCATTTCTTCCCGGTTGTAGCAGCAGTTTTCCATGAGCATACAGGGCACGCCGGTCTCCTCATAGGTGCGTACCAGATCCCAGCACTGTTTGATGGACTGGGCCGGTCCCACTTCAAAGGCTGCGTACTTGCCAGCTTTCATGGCACCGATGGCGATCTTCACATGGTCGTTCCAATAGGTGGTGATCATGACCGCTTCACTGCCGTCGTCACGGGACACGATGTCGTGCCAGTCGGTGGAGGCGAACACGGGATGGCCGTATTTTTCCGCACACATGGCCACTCCCTTTTCCATCCGATCCACATGGAGATCACAGACCGCCGTGACCTCTACGTCTTCCATTTTGAGCAGCTCGCCCAGCCACCAGGACCCACGTCCTCCCAGGCCGATAACGCTCATTTTGATGGTCTTCATAGGTGATACTCCTTTTCTCTGCCCAGTGGCAGGGGTATGATGGTCGATACGAATATTTTTGCTGCCGTCAGTTCACGTTCCAGGTGCGGGCACACAGGGCAGGCAGACGTTCGGCGATCAGGGCAAGCTCGTCCGTGCAGGCCTTGTCGATGTCGGTGTAACCCACCAGTCCGTCGCCCCAGGCACAGAGCTGACCGCCCAGCACAGGGTAGTTTTTGTCAATGGTGTAGCCATCCGGGTATGCCACGGACTTTTCCCACCAGTGCTGCCAGTTGTGGGGATGCCAGCCGGTGATCTCGTCCGGTGTCCAGTGGGTGTTGGGCGTGACGATGTACAGCGGCTTCCAGGAGCAGTTGATCAGGGTAAAGCCGTCTGCTGCCAGATCGTAGGCAGGCTGGTAATAGGATTCCCAGGCGATGACGATCACGTCCCGGGAGATCCGGTCGTTGTAGGCCTTGCCAAAGCCTTCCCAGACCACCGGTGTGCAGCCAAGATCAAAGATCATTTCCGTAGCGATGCGGATGTATTCGGCATACATTTTTTCCAGATCGGTGATGTGGTGCTCCTGCATATATTCCTGGGTACGAGGGCAGTTTTCCCAGTTGCCGATGGCCGCTTCGTCTCCACCGATGTGGATCCAGGGAGAACGGGGGAACATGGCCTTGACTTCGGCGAAAATGGAGCGCAGTGCATCGAATACGGCGTCGCAGGCCGGCAGTACCCCAGCGGTGCCGAACACCTCCGGATACTTCTCGAAGAACTGTCTGGTGTGCCCGGGGATGTCCACTTCGGGCACCAAGATCACGCCACGCTTGGCGGCATAGTCGTTGATGGTCCGGATCTCTTCTTTGGTATAGGTGCGGCCTTCGGTGCCCAGGTTCGGGTAGCAGTCCAGAGGCAGGGTAAAGCTCTGGTCGTCGGTAAAGTGGAGCTGCAGGTGAGAGGCACGGTTCTGCCAGCACAGGTCGATGTACCGCAGCACATACGGCAGCGGATGCTTCTGTCTTGCCAGGTCCACCATCAGTCCCCGGTACGCACAGGCAGGAGATGTGGTGACGTCCATAGCGGGCAGGGTCAGCTTGCCATCGGTGACGGACAGATCCTGCAGCAGTGCCGCCAGACCATGGTGCATACCCACTGCAGTGGAAGCGCACAGGTCAACGCCTTCGCCGGTCAGGATGTGATAGCCCTCTGCAGGCAAAGCCGGATCCATGTGCAGCCGGATGCCGTCCGTACCAGCTGTAAAGGAGACGCCGGTCTTTTCCTTGGCGTACGCTGTGAAGACGCTTACGGGATCCAGCCAGCCGGGACCGGTGATCTGGGGCTGTAAAATGATGTTTTCCATAGGAGAGTTCCTTTCTATCATAGCACATTCTTGTGACGAACGTGGAATATATCCGGTGTCATTATAGCACATTCCACGAGAAAACGCAACCGGTTTGGCAAAATTCCCACAAATATCACCAGGCTATAGGGCGTTAATTTTTGTTTTCCCTCTTGACCTGCAACGACAAATATCGTATAATGTAGATATGATCCTATCCCATGTCAGGAGGTTTACCCATGCCACTCAAAAATCCAAAGTACAGACAGATCGCCATCTATGTTTTCCTGACATCCAGCTGCATCTTTCTGTTTGCTATGCTGTGCCTGCATCTTACGGAGGTCGGCATCTTTCTCAAAAAGGCCGTCGGCGTTGTGTCCCCATTTATCTATGGCTTCATCATTGCCTATCTGGTCAACCCCATCATGCTGCGGCTCGAGAAGTATGTGCTGCGGTTTCGTCCCGGTTCCAAAGCGGAACAAAAGCTCAAGCGGCCACTGAGTGTGACCCTGGGGATGCTGGTATTTCTGCTGATCTTATCGGTCGTGGTGGGACTGATCATTCCCCAGGTGGGCTCCAGCTTCAAGGATCTGCAGTCCCGGATCACCGATTATGTGTCGGCGGCCCAGACATTGGCAGACAGCTTCGTACGGGAGTTTCCCTTGTTCAACGGACGATACGACAATCTGTCGGAATTTATGGACGTGAACGAGCTTTCTTCGGATATCAAAGGATTTATCTCCAACTTCTCCGATCTGTTGGCGAAGGCTGCGGACTACGTGATCTCCTACGGGAAGCAGTTTGTGATCGAGGTGACCAATGCGCTGATCGGCTTCATTGCGGCGGTGTATTTTCTGCTTGCCAAGGAGCGGCTCATCTCCAAGACGAAAAAGGCGGCAGCGGCGTTTCTGCCCCAGCGTGCCTACATCAATCTGATGCGTGTGCTGCGGTTCACCAACCAGACCGTGGGCGGCTTCATCTATGGAAAGATCATCGACTCCATCATCATTGGCTGCCTGACCTTTATCGCCATGTCCATTTTCCGGATGCCCTTTTCGCTGCTGATCAGTGTCATCGTCGGCATCACCAACGTGATCCCCTATTTCGGACCCTTCATCGGCGCCATACCCAGTGCGTTCATCGTGTTCATTGCCGAGCCCAACAAGACCATCTGGTTTCTGCTCATGATCCTGGTCATCCAGCAGCTGGACGGCAACGTGATCGGCCCGAAGATCTTAGGCAACACCACGGGTATGACGTCTCTGGCAGTACTGGTGTCCATCACCATCGCCGGCGGCTTCTTTGGCTTTGCCGGTATGATATTGGGCGTACCGGTGGCGGCTGTGCTGTGCGTGCTGTTCCGGCAGAGAACGGACAATATCCTGCGCCGGAAAAACGCATCGACCAGAGCCGACGACTATTACAACTACCCACCGAAGCCGGATTTCGGGAAGGAGCCGATCTTCTTCCACCGCAACGACACCATCCCGGACGGGTACACGCTTCCCGCAGAGGAGGACAAGCGGTAAGGGCAACTTCGCTGTATGCGAATGTTGAACGCCCTTACCCCACACCCAATCGGCAAATTGCACAAAAAATGGTGAAAAAAATCGGCATCTTCAACGGGGTGCTGGGGGGAGATGTTAACAAAATATCAACAGATTTTGCGGCGGTTCCGTGATATAATATATGATATGCAAGTATGCATGGGCAAGCGGTACATCATTGTCGTAAGACGTGTGGCTGCCTGCTGTGCCTGCTTATACACCCTGTATCCCTTTTGGACGCTCTTTTGCCGGAGCAGCAGCTGTAGTAGCCAAAAAAATACAGGGAATTACCCACAGGAGGAAAGACGCTCCAAGTCGCTTTGGCTACAGGAACCATGGCGGCTTGCACAAATGCAGTCTGCATTCGGATTTGGAAAAGGTATTTGAGTACTTAAAAAGAAGCCTGACCGTGGCGTGGAAAAGTGTATTCTTCAATTTCACCCAGTATCTCTGCTTCTTCATCGCCATCATGATCATTCAGGTCTTATATGGCATGATGACCGTGTCGGCCGACAACAACAACAATGTAGAATATCAGCACGTGACCGAGGAATTCAACTATCACATGGTGCTGAAGGATCTGAACCAGTACCAGGCTCTGTATCTGGTCAACGACGAAGGGACCGTCTTCAAAAGCGACGTGATCTACGAAGTGGTGCGTCACGACGAAAACCTGAACTACCTGACCGGTATCGAGACCCACGACGTGTACATCCGCTTCACCAGAGACCTGGACACCTGTGAAAGACGGTTCCGGGAAGATTACATACCAGAGCTGAAAGCCTACGGTACAGAAGGGAAGAGCTTCTCCATCGAGACCACGTCCCTGCTGACCTTCCAGGACAACATCAATGCCAACCGGGTCGCCTTCGTGTTCATCACGCTGCTGCTGCTGGTGGTGGCGATCTTCCTGCTGATGGCACTGTACAACATCCGTATGAACCAATATAAGTTCACATACGGTGTGTACTTGACCTTCGGTGCGGACTTCAAAATGTTGTTCTCAACGGCATTTTGGGAGCTGTTTGTCATTTCCTGTGTGACGTTCATTCCCTCTATGGGCATCTCCACCCTGATCTCCTATCTGATCTACCATGCATCCGGCTACGGCTTCCTGTTCAACCCCACGTGTATCCTGAAGATCGCACTGTTTGGGCTGGCCGTTATCCTGTGCTCTGTGTGGACGCCTATGAAGGTCATGTCCATAAAGGACCCCATGTCCCTGATCGTGACCGAAGACAACTCCAACCTGGTGTCGTCTCCCATGCGGTCTGTGAACATTTTCGGCGAAAAATTCCCCACCAAGTACGAGCTGTACTCCATGTGGCGGTTCCGCAAATACAATATCGAGCTTTTGACCACGGCTATCGTGTTCTGTGCCCTGTTCATCATGGGTCTGTACATGGCGGACATCTACACCACAGACTTGGAATATCCCCGTCCCCAGTTCACCGTAGACCTGTCCGATTCGCCCTATCCCTATGACGATCTGATGAGCGAAGAGCTGTACAGCCTGGAAGGGATTCGGGCCGTGGAGATCACCAACAACTTCACGGAAGCCCGGCACATCGGTTCCCATATGCTGGTGCACCACAAGGGCGTAAAGGCGTTCAAAAACCTGGTGACCTACGAAGGTACCGAATTTGATACCCAGGGTGAAGGCTATCGTGCTTCCAACGATGTGCTGTATACGGCCATGACCGAGGAGCAGATCCAGATCCTGGCTGACTACGACTACAAGGGTGACCTGAACAGCCTGCTGACCGGCGAAAACGTGGTCATCGTGGGCGAATCCATTTCCAACGTGCCTACCTATAAATACAAGGTGGGCGACAAGATCTGGATCGGCGTGAAGAACGGACAGATCCGCTCTGTGGACACCAACCTGACCGGTCGTGCGCTACTGAAGGATCAGATCCAGTACTTCCACTTCGACTACATCGAATGCACCATCGGCGCCATCATCTACGACATTCCCAGCGGCTCCACACCCATCTACATGACCACGGAGCTGTACGAGGAAGTGACCGGCAAGAAACCGTCTTCGTCCGTCCTGCATCTGTACGTGGATCGGGATATGGACAACGATGCGGTGAACCTGCTGTACGATGAGGTCCGGGAATGGGGCAGAACCTATGGCGACGTCAAGGTGTCCAACGCACGTGTGGCGCTGCAGAACGAGATCGACGCCGACAAGCACTATACCGAGCTGTTCACCTGCATCGCAGTGCTGGTGCTGGCCATCTCGCCGCTGGTGTGGTTCTACTCCCAGTCTCTGTACTATCGCAAGAGAGAAAAGGAATTCAATATCCTGCAGTCCATTGGTGCCATCATGAAGGAGATCCGGCAGATTTACATCCAGGGTGGTCTGTGTATGGCCGGTATGTCTCTGGTGGTGTCCATCTGCCTGAGCTACATCGGCAGCTACATTCTGTTCTACATCTACAATGTCGTGATGCCTTACTTCAGTGGCGAAAACGTGCGGTATGTGTTCTATATGCCCTGGTACGCCATCCTAACCAGTATCGTCATGTCCGTGTTCTGTGGCTTCTTCTCCACCTACCTGCCGTACCGCAGCTACGCCAAGTACCGCTACTCTCTGGAAAACGGCGGTGCCGGCGGCGAATTCGGAGAAGCAGAATAAATCCAAGAGTATTCGATATAGTTTTTCAAGAAAGGATTTCCGCAGACCTATCCGTAGGCACTGCGTGAGGATAATAAAATGGCAGAATATATGCTCCAGACGGAGAGCGTCATCAAGCAGTACAAGCAGTACGACACCGTCATCACCGCCGTAAACCGGGCCAGCATCAAGGTGGAACCCGGCGAATTCGTAGCCATCATCGGTACATCTGGTTCCGGTAAGTCTACGTTCCTGCATATCTGCGCCGGTCTGGACTCGGCCGATGCAGGTCGTGTGTTGATCCGTGGCGAGGACATCACCGCCATGAAGCCGGACGAGCTGAGCCGGTTCCGTGGCATGAACATGGGCTTCGTATTCCAGCGGCACAACCTGATCCCCCAGTTCACCGCACTGGAAAACATCCTGATCCCCACCATGATGTGCAACAAATCCGAAATGTCCTACCAGGAGACCCTGCGCCGTCTGGTGGAGACCCTGCAGCTGACCGAGCGTCTGCACCACCTGCCCTCCGAGCTTTCCGGTGGTCAGCAGCAGAGAGTTGCCATTGCCCGTGCGCTGATCAATATGCCCGACATCCTGTTCGCCGACGAGCCTACCGGTAACCTGGACAGAAACAATGCAGACGAAGTGCTGAAGCTGCTGCTGGAGACCAAGAAGGTCATGGGTCAGACCCTGATCATGGTAACCCACGACTTGTCCATTGCCGAGCACGCCGACCGGATCTTCCGGATGGACAACGGTGTGCTGTCTCTGGAACGGGACTACCAGGGCAACCACAAGAAGACCGGCGACTATCAGTAAACCAACATTTCCCATACGAAAGCAAAAGAACCGCAAGGTGGAATGCCAAGCGGTTCTTTTTGCGTGTATTTTATTTGCCGAACAGCTTTGTCGCCGTTGCCGGGTGCTTGTCCAGGTAGCGGAGCAGCACCGTGCCCAGTCCACCACAGGCGATCAGCTCACCCAGTCCCACCGTCAGTGCCGTCATCCCATAGGAGGCAGCCGTGTGGGGAATGAAGCCGGCTAAGATCAGCACATAGGGAATGAGAAAGCCGTTGGACAGGATCGTGGGCAATGGCGCAAGGTACCGAAAGCGGCGCAGGAGATGGGCAAACAGCAGCCCCAAAAAGGTGGCAAGCACGCCTAAGGTAAGATCCCAGATGGTGCCGCCGGTCAATAGATTGGCGAGAAAGCAGCCCACGGTGATCCCCGGAATGGCAGCGGTGGTGTACACCGGCAGGATGCACAGGGCCTCCGACAGGCGTACCTGGATGGCACCGGAGGACAGTCCCAGCATGGCAGAAACCAGGGTCAGTGCCACGTATAAAGCGGCGATCATGGCAGAACGGACGAGGAAACGGATGCGAGTGGTCTTCATTTTTTCTCCTTAGAAATAAGGAAAGACTGCACACGGAAAGAACCGATATGCAGCCTTGTCCCGTAGTTTTGATTAAGGCTTGTTTGAAAAAGTCCATGTGCACAGATAGCGGATTTTTTTGCGCTATACGTCAGAATTTTCCCTAGCAATACGGGCGTATTCCGGCGGAAAAATTCTTCGTCTATCCCAAAAATCTCTCGCTCCTGTACACATCTCCTATCTTTCAAACAACGCCTAGACGTATGCCATAAAATCGCTTGAACCATGGTCAGACATACATCTGGTGAGGATGGTCACGAACTCACCGTTATGGAAGGACTATGCCTTCGTTTGTCGTCAAACAGTATACCACATTTTTCTCGATTTGTAAAGGGGATTTCTCCACAAACTGTATGTCCATGCGGAGTCATTCTGCATCATCGTTGCCTTAGGATACCACAGGGAAGGTCACGTCACAGCGGAACAGGTCGCCGTCGCACCGGATGGAGAATTTGCCGTGCTGCAGCTCCGTCAGGCTTTTCGCAATGTTCAGTCCCAGCCCGCTGCCTTCGCTGGCCCGGCTGGAATCCCCTTGGACGAACCGCTCCGTCAGCTCATCGGCAGCCGTGACCAGCGGATCCCGGGAGATATTCTTCACGCTGATGGTCACTTCACCTCCATCCTCCACCACAATCACATACACTCTCGTCCCTTCCAGGGCATATTTGCATACGTTGGAGTAGAGATTGTCCAGCACTCGCCACAGCTGCCGTCCGTCTACCATGGCGTAAATTTCGTCTGTTGGGATCGTCTCGATCACACGCAGACTGTGACTTTCCAGGCGTTCGCCATATTCCCCCAGCGATTGCCGCACGATCTGGCACACGTCCAGCCGCTCCAGGGATACCGCAATATTTCCCGTGGAAGCCTTGGACGCTTCGATCAGGTCCTCGATCAGCTTCTTCAGTCGGGCAGATTGCCGGGACAGCACGGCCGTGTATTCCTGTGCCTTGCCTTCCAGTGGTTCTCGACTGAGCAGATCCGTGTAGTTGATGATGGAGGTCAGCGGCGTCTTGATGTCGTGGGACACATTGGTGATCAGCTCCGTCTTGAACCGCTCTGACTTGATCTTCTCCGACAGCGCCTTCTCCATGCCTTCGCCGATCCGGTTCAGGTCTTCCCCATGGGAACGAAACGCCAGCGTCAGATATTTGGTGTCCGTCTTGTACCGCAGATCCCCCTCTGCCAGCGCACGGCCAGCCTTCATCAGCAGCCGGAACGAATACGCCGCATACAGGATCACCAGATACACCACCGCACTGCAAAACATCCACAGGAAGAATACGGCGAAGTTTTCCAGTATGAGCAGGGATAGCAGCGCATACAGCAGCAGGACGATGGGTGTCACGATCGCCACCTGCCAGATCAGCGGAATGGCACGGCACAGCATCCCCAGCCGGACAAAGGGGATCTTGATGTATCGCCAGCACCAGAGCCAGAGCTTCCACGCCAGCTTGCATACACGCCAGCAGATTGTGTTTTGCAGGATCGAGTGTGCCTTCCACCGGGTCACCAGGGTGAGAAAGGCCGCCAGCAGACATACCAGCATCACCAGCACCAACGCCACACAGCTCCACAGCGCCAGGTATACCAGATTTTCGCCCACCATCTGGAACAGCGGATCCAGCAGGGCAGCGCAGAAGGCAAAGAGCATCCCCAGCCCAAACAGATACAGATCCGTGGGGATCCGGTCAAAGAAGGACAGCACCACATCCCCCTGGTACAGCGGATGGTCGGGCAGATACTGCCGGTGTCCCGTGTGCTTCGCCAGCCGATAGAGCAGCAGGAGCAGCGAGATCCCCAGAGCCAGCAGGATCACCGGTAGCAGATACCGGATGGGATGAAAGACACTGATGCACAGCGAAAGCATATCGTACAGATCAAAGGTGATGGATTCGTGGCCATAGTATGCTTCGATGGTGTACAGATGGGTGTCCTCGTTGTTGATCTTATCCCCATAGTAGGCATAGGTGTCGTAGTATTCGTAGGTGACATCCGCATCTGCATCGGTGGGTGTGTATTGGTAAATGGGCATGGTCACCGCCGTCTCTTCCCAAAATCCAGTCTTGTCCCACGTATCCACATTCATGTACAGCACCTTGCCCTGTGGGTCGAGAATGCGCACCTTGAAGTGGGTATTGCCCCGAAAATCCGGGGATAGGCTGTATTCGTTGACCCCGTAGTTGTTCTTGCGTTCCCAATCGTTCCGTATGTCGTAGCATTTTCTTTCCGTAATATTTTGAAACGTGTACAACCGGGTCTCGTCCTTGTTCAGGGTATAGCCGCCCATTTCCGCAAATAGCAGCGTGCCCAGGCCCAGTGCCAGCAGCAATACAGCGAGGAAGAAGCAGAGACACCGCAGTCCCCATTGCTTGCCCAACGAAAGGTAGGTTTTCATGCCTTGTCCTCCTTTTTCTCCATTTTATAGCCAAGTCCCCACACCACCTTGATGTACCGTGGCTCGGATGGGTTGATCTCGATCTTCTCCCGGAGATGCCGGATGTGTACCGCCACCGCATTTTCGTTGCCGATGGCCGTTTCCTTCCACACCTGCTCGTAGATCTGCCGGATGGAAAATACCTGCCCCGGATGCTGTAAAAACAGATGCAGCATACTGTATTCGATGGGCGTCAGGGACACAGGCTCCCCATTCACCGATACGGTCTTGGCGCCATCGTCCATCTCGATCCCACCATTGATGAGCACGTCTGCCGGCTTGTCCATGCTGCCCAGCGTGGTGTACCGCCGCAGATGGGAACGCACTCTTGCCACCAGCTCCATGGGATCAAAGGGCTTGGTGATGTAGTCGTCGGCACCGATGTTCAGTCCTAAGATCTTGTCGCTGGATTCGCTTTTCGCCGTCAGAAACAGCACCGGAATGTTGGAGTCCCGGCGGATCTTCACCGTAGCGGAGATCCCGTCCAGCACCGGCATCATAATGTCCATCAGCACCAGATGCACCGTCTCCCGGCTGAGAATGTCCAGCGCCTCGGCACCGGTGTAGGCCTTCAGGATCCGGTATCCCTCGGCAGATAGATAAATTTCAATGGCAGAGACAATATCTCTTTCGTCGTCACAAACGAGTATCGTATACATGGCTTCTCCTTTGTCAATGCGTGTTGTTCTTCTGCCTATATTGTAGCAGATTTTTGATAAAAAAGAAATACCTGAAACGATTAAGATTTCTTTAAGACGACAGGGAAAATACAAACAATATAACAAAGAATGTCGAAATCCGTGAAAAATGCCTATTGACGGACGGACATCGGTATGGTACAATAATAGAGAGAATATAGGTGATCTTGAAAACAGCACAGAGAGGCTGATAAGATCGGTTGTATATATAAGGGACATGATGACGGTGGTGCGGTTTTTGTCTGGATCAGCGTTTGTGTAGCTGTACCCAGCCGATCGCAGGGTGCAGTTTTTTTGTGAAGATATAACGGAGGTGTACATGATATACGGCAATCGGATCTGGAACGGCGAGACACTGACAAAGGGCAGCTTTTCCATTGACAATGGCAGAATCAACACCAAGCAGCAGTATATGGCAGACGTGTTTTTAGACGGTCTTGCCGTTTTTCCCGGTTTTGCGGATGTTCATGTGCATTTTCGCGAACCGGGTTTTTCGTATAAGGAGACCATCCGCACCGGCTCTATGGCAGCGGCAAAAGGTGGCTATACGACCGTCTGCACCATGCCCAACCTGAACCCGGTGCCGGACAGTCGGGAACATCTGGATGCCCAGCTGGACGCCATCAAATGGGACGCCTGCATCCGGGTGGTGCCCTTTGGTTCCATCACGGTGGGACAGGCCGGCGAAAGGTTGGCGGATCTGGACGGTATGGCAGAAGCAGTGGCCGGGTTCTCCGACGATGGCAAAGGCGTACAAAATGGGGAAATGATGCGGTCTGTTATGGAACAGGCCAAGGTGCTGGGCAAGGTGATCTCGGCGCACTGTGAGGTAAACGACCTGCTCCACGGTGGCTACATCCACGACGGTACCTACGCCGCAGCCCATGGACATAAAGGGATCTGCTCAGAATCCGAATGGAAAATGATCGAGAGAGATATCGCTTTGGCAGAGGAGACCGGGTGTGCCTATCATGTGTGCCACATCTCCACCAAGGAAAGCGTAGAGCTGATCCGGGATGCGAAAAAGCGTGGCGTGAACATCACCTGCGAAACGGGTCCCCACTACCTGACCCTGTGTGACGAAGATCTGCAGGAGGACGGCCGCTTCAAGATGAATCCACCACTGCGGGACAAGACCGACCGGGATGCACTGGTGGCTGGGCTGCTGGACGGCACCATCGACTGTATCGCCACGGACCATGCACCCCACAGTGCCGAAGAAAAGAGCCGGGGACTTGCCAGAAGTGCCATGGGCGTGGTGGGACTGGAAACCGCCTTCCCGGAGCTGTACACCAGACTGGTGCTGCCGGGGATCGTGCCCCTTGCCACGGTGATCCATGCCCTGACGAAAAATCCGCTGCACCGGTTCCATCTGGGCTGCGGCACGCTGCAGGATAGTGCCAGAGCGGATTTCACTGTGTGGGATCTGGACGAGAGCTATACCGTAGACCCCAATACCTTTGCCACCATGGGACGTGCCACACCCTTTGCCGGAGATACGGTCAAGGGTCGGTGCCTGATGACGGTGTGCGGCGGCGTGGTAGTCTATGCGGATGAACGAATGACAAAACAATATGGAATCAAGGAAGGAGACATCCTGTGAACCAGAGAATATTGACGGTGACAGACAATGTCCCGGTGGCAAGAGATGTATACAAAATGCACCTGACCGGCGACACCTCTGCCATCACAAGACCGGGACAATTTGTGAATTTGCTGCTGAGTGGCCTGTACCTGCGCCGTCCCATTTCCGTATGCGACTGGGACGAGAACACGCTGACCCTTGTGTATAAGGTGGTCGGCGAAGGTACGGAAAAAATGGCAGCCATGGCCGGCGGCGAAACGATAGACATCCTCATGGGTCTGGGCAACGGCTTTGCACCGGAGAAGGCAGGGGAAGCTCCCATCCTGATCGGTGGCGGTGTGGGCATTCCTCCGCTGTACGGTCTTGCCAAGCGGCTATGTGCAGCTGGGAAACAGGTGACCGTGGCCATGGGCTTTGCTTCTGCGGCAGACGTACTGCTGGAAAAGGAGCTGACAGCGCTGGGCTGCACGGTGAAGATCGCCACGGTGGACGGCTCCTATGGCGAAAAGGGCTTTGTGACCGGCCTGCTGGACGGAGACTACTCCTACAGCTACGCCTGCGGTCCCATTCCCATGCTGAAGGCCGTGTACGGTGCTCTGTCCTGCGATGGCGAATACAGCTTTGAGGAGCGCATGGGCTGTGGCTTTGGTGCCTGCATGGGCTGCAGCTGCAAGACGAAATACGGCAACAAGCGGATCTGCAAGGATGGTCCGGTGCTGGTGAAGGAGGAGATCCTATGGTAAGAGATACAAGCATCAACCTGTGTGGTGTACACATGGACAACCCGGTGATCCCTGCCAGCGGTACCTTTGGCTACGGCAGAGAATTTGCCGAATGGTACGACATCCGCTGCCTGGGCTCCTTCTCCATCAAGGGAACCACCGCCGAACCTCGCTTTGGCAACCCCACGCCCCGGATCGCCGAATGTGCCTCCGGTATGCTCAACGCCGTGGGACTGCAAAATCCCGGTGTGGATGCGGTGGTAGCGGAAGAGCTGCCCAATATTGCC
The DNA here is from genome assembly GCA_964558485.1 of uncultured Ruminococcus sp. Classification (GTDB taxonomy): domain Bacteria; phylum Bacillota; class Clostridia; order Oscillospirales; family CAG-272; genus UMGS1696. The sequence continues at coordinate 41,589 of CAZLED010000012.1, forward strand.
AAGATCTATGGCAAGCCGGTCATCGCCAACATCGGCGGTTTCTCGGTGGAAGAATATGTGACCTGTTCCGAGAAGCTGGCGGCCTGCGACAACGTGGGGATCTTGGAGATCAACATCAGCTGTCCCAACGTACACGGCGGCGGTATGGGCTTTGGTACCCAGGCATCCTCGGCGGCTGAGGTGACAAAAGCCGTGCGCAAGGTGACAAACAAGCCCATCTTCATCAAGCTGACTCCCAATGTGACCGACATCACGGAGATCGCCAAGGCTGTGGAAGCGGAAGGTGCAGACGGCATCAGCATGATCAACACCCTCTTGGGTATGCGCATCGACAAGCGTAGGAAGGCGCCCATCATCACCAACGTGACCGGCGGCTATTCGGGACCGGCTGTGTTCCCGGTGGCACTGGCTGCGGTGTATCGGGTGTACAAGGCCGTGTCCATTCCGATCATGGGTATGGGCGGCATATCCTCTGCGGAAGATGTAGTGGAAATGATGCTGGCAGGAGCGACGGCAGTACAGGTCGGGGCTGCAAACCTCATCAACCCCTGTGCTTGCCGGGACATTATCGACGACCTGCCCGGGGTCATGGAAAAATATGGAATCGAAAAATTAGCAGATATAACAGGAGGCGCACACAGATGAACAGAGACGTAATTATTGCCTGCGATTTCCCCACCAGAGCGGAGACCATGGACTTCCTTGGCCGGTTCGGGGACAAGAGACCCTTTGTGAAGATCGGTATGGAGCTGTACTATGCGGAAGGTCCGGCTATGGTACAGGAGCTGAAGGAGAGAGGGCACAAGATCTTTCTGGACCTGAAGCTCCACGACATCCCCAACACC
>CAZLED010000013.1:0-7497 GCA_964558485.1 uncultured Ruminococcus sp.
TTATAATCTGACATCGAGCAAAACCAAGACATTTCGGTGTTCGGATTTGAATGGTTTTGCTCCAGCAAGAGAGATCCGCAAGGGTCTTTTCTTTTTGCTGTGCCCACTTTTTCCCAAAAATCCATTGACAACAGGCGTGGGATATGGTATAATCTGGTTACGTATATAATGACGGCACCGGGCGACGGCTGGGAAATGTGAGAAAAATGTAAACGTTTGCCAGGATGGGAACTTTTTGCACAACCCGGCAGTCTAAGGACACAACCAATGGCGTGGCCGCTATGGTGTACGTCGATCCATAAGATAAAGGAAGGATAAAGAAAATGAAAAGGAAACTAAGCGCACTTTTGGCCATCGTTCTGGTCGCTGTGATGGTGTTCCCTACCGCCATCTTTGTGGGAGCGGATGCACCGGCTGCGATTACGGTAAAAAATGGCGATAAAGATGTGAATGGGAGTATTGCAATTCCCTATGGTCATGATGTAACGTTGACGTTCAGCACGGATGTGACTGTGGCGAAAACAACGGATAAGGCTGTTTCGTACTATGTATCTGGTTCTGGAACGAGCCATACTTTCCATGGTAGCAATAGCTCCACCACCGATAGTGACGTGTATACGATCACACCTGTTGCAACTGGAGATACCGCACCGGCACCGATCACACTGACCGTTACCTGTGTTCCCATTGCGCTGGATGGTGCTTTGCAGATCACCACGGCCAAGAGCCTGTACCAGATCACGGATACCCTTACCACAAGCGATGTCATCATCAGTGGTAAGCTGAATACCGGCGATGCTGTTACCTATGAGATCGAAGGTATCAAGCTGAGCACTGCCGGTGACTACAAGGCTTCTGTGTCTCCCGAAGGTGGCGTGAATACCCTGTACTTCAAGTATAAGATCACCAATACCGGCTTTGCTTCTGCTTCTATTGAAGACAGCGTGACCTTCAACGTGGCTTCCCAGAAGATCGAATCCATGGATATCGCTTTCGATACCAGCGACACCACCAACCGGTATGCTGTATCGGAAAAGATCACCAGCGCCAGCCTGATCGAGAAAGTGATCGTTCTGGTCAAGTACGAAGGCAGAACCAATCCGATCATGGTCACCGCCGATTCCCTGCGTCTTCTGAACAGCAATGGCGTGGAAGTACAGGTCGGCTTTGAAGATTACAAGGCAAACAGAAGCCAGTACAGCATCGAAGTGACCTACGAAAACAAGACCGTGACCTTCCCCATGAGCAAGCTGGGTGACGTCAGCGCAGTCTTCAACAGCAAAGCGCCGGCAAGCTTTGTAGCAACACCGCCGGCAAACCAGACCTATATCGTAGGCCAGAAGACCATTGACTTCTCCAAGTTCTCCGTGCTGGTGTATGCATCGGATGAGGACGAGCTGGAAGACTGCACCGTGACCGGCCTGAAAATGACGGGTACGCTGACGGCTGCCGGTGGCGAAGTAGATGCTACGGCTACCATCGATGGCAAGACTGTAAACGGTGTCATCGACTTCTCTACGGCTACGGTGATCGCCGATACCGCAGAGAGCATGACCTATACCAACACCAAGACCTCTTATACCTCCGGTGCTACCCTGGACAAGTCTGCGCTGACCTTCACCGTAAAGTGCAAGAGCGGCAGTGAAGTTACCGTAAAGGGTACCGATTCCAGACTGACCTACGGCAGAACCGATATGCCTACCGTGACCGCTGAACAGAGCGTTGACGTGGTGGTATTCTTCAAGGATGCCAACCTGGGTACGGTAGATACCACTGTTAAGGTTACAGTGAAGCCTGCCACCGCCACCAGTGCGATCAGCAGCGTGGTTTACAACGACAGCGGCAAGATCAAGGAATACTACGTTGGTGAAAAGCTGGATGCTTCCAACTATGGCATGACCGTTGTATTTGCCGACAAGAACAAGAGCAACCGTGTGATCACCCTGGACGACTGCGAATGGAGCGCCGTGGATACCACGCTCATGTCCAGCAAGACCTTCAAGAAGGAACTGGCCATTGGCGACCTGGAGATCACCTACAAGCTGCCCAAGAGCATCGACTCCAAGCAGGATACCCGTACGCTGACCATCAAGTACATCACCGTTATCAAGCGTCCGACCCTGAGCAGTATCACCGCTTCTACCACCAATACCACCTTCCTGGAAGGCGAAGCTCCCAAGGTCAAGGATTTCGTGGTAGTAGCAAGCTATGCCGACACCACCAAGCAGTTCGTCTTCAAGGTGTCTGACTATGACGACTACGATACCTACGCCAACAAGTCCACCTATACCCATAAGGATGGCTCCGGTACCGGCTCCGTCACCTACAAGATGACCCTGACCCCGTCCACCATCACCAGCGATACCAAGGCTGTACGGGTAGCCTACAGCGAACAGGTCTACGGCTCCACCACCGTTACCAAGTACTACGATGTGGATATTGAAGTGACCGTGCCCGATGCCGTACTGACCTACTACGATACAACCGAAAAGACCTACGTTTCCGATGCCTATATCGATTTCGAAGACGCCTTAAAGGCTGCCAACGAGATCGTCCGCAGCAACAGCTCCTTCTCTACCTCTTATTACAGCAGAGTGCCGGAGATCCAGCTGCGCCGGGACGTGATCATGACCTCCGACTGGCCGGTAAGCAAGGATCTGATCATTGACCTGAACGGTCACAGCCTGACCATGATCCGTGGCGAAGTGTACGTAGCTTCCACTGCCGGCTCCGACATCGAAGTCACCTTCACCAACGACGACAAGAACGATGCCAAGCTGATCTATTCCACCAACGACGATGACACCATCATCCTGGGCGAAGACGACACCTTCACCATCGACAAGACCACACGCTCCGATAAGGGTAAGTACGACGTGACCATCTCCTCCGTGAAGAACGGCAAGGTGGACGGTCCCCGGGAAGTGACCCACGGCCACGATGCCAAGTTCACCATCACCCCGGACGAAGACTACAAGATCAAGTCCATCTCCGTAAAGGAAGACAAGGCCACCAAGAAGTACACCGAAAAGGACGGCGTTGTCACCGTAGAGGACGTACAGGGCGCGCTGACCATCACCGTGACCTTCGAAGAAAAGGCATGGGATAACCCCTTCACCGACGTGTACAAGTCCGCTACCTACTACAAGTCCATCCAGTTCGTATACGAAAACGGCCTGTTCTCCGGTATGTCCGCCACCAAGTTTGAGCCCGACACCACCATGACCAGAGCTATGTTCGTGACCGTGCTGGGTCGTCTGGCCAACGTGGACACCTCCAAGTACAACAAGGCACCCAGCTTCACCGACGTATCCACCACCGACCAGTCCATCTCCTACGCCATCCCCTACATCCAGTGGGCTACGGAAAACGGCCTGATCGAAGGCTACGGCAACGGCAAGTTCGGACCCAAGGATAACATCACCCACATCCAGATGTACGTGCTGATGCAGCGCTATGCAAGCTACATCGAGCATAAGAACACCGGCGCTACTTCCACCAGCATCCCCGCCAACGACGTCAGCGACATCCCCACTTGGGAAGGCGCTTACGAAGCCGTGCAGTATGCTGCCAAGTATGACTTCCTGGTGACCTCCAGCAACCGCATCACGCCCAACAACAACGCCAAGCGTTCCGAGCTGGCTATGCTGCTGGATAAGTTCTGCGAAAACGTCCTGGACTGGGAAAAGTAATTTCTGAAAAAATCTCCTCTCCTGCTATACTGTAGTATAACATACTACGTCAAAAGGCTGTCTCCGTACTTGGGGGCAGCTTTTTGCATGGCAGGAAATTTTACGACAAACCCCTTGTTTTATCGCTGGTTTTGCGGTATACTATAGATAGGGCAAGCCTACTATAAGATAGGGCAAGCCCTACTATAAGATAGGCGAAACCCTACTATCGACATACGATTCCACGAAAAAAACACATATACTACATAGACAAAGGAGAACGAACCCCATGCTGTACACCATTGCAAACGACAAGATCCAGGTCACCGTCACCGATATGGGTGCGGAAATGACTTCCCTGATCCTGAAGGAGACCGGCACCGAATACCTGTGGCAGGCCGATGCCACCTATTGGACCGGGCACGCCTACAACCTGTTCCCCATCTGCGGCAGACTCTGGGACGGCAAGTACAACTACCACGGCAAGACCTACGAAATGAACCTCCACGGCTTTGCCCGGAAGACCGCCTATGAGATGATCGAGCAGACCGACACCACCCTGACCTTCCGTCTCACCGACACCGACACCACCTATGCCCAGTACCCCTTCCACTTCACGCTGCTGCTGACCTACACCCTGGACGGCGCTTCCGTGATCACCAGCTTCCACGTGGAAAACCACGACGACAAGGAGCTGATCTTTGCCCTGGGCGGCCACCCCGGCTTCAACGTTCCGCTGGCAGACGGCGAGAAGTACACCGACTACAAGCTGGAATTCTCCGAGCCCTGTCAGCCCCAGCAGCTGTGCATGAGCGAGACCTGCTATTACCTGGGTGAGACCAAGCCCTTTGCACTGGCTGATGGCAAGAGCTTCCCGCTGTCCCACGACCTGTTCGACAACGATGCCGTGTTCCTGACCGATATGGCAAAGGAAGTGACCCTGACCTCCGGGGTGTCCGGCCATTTCGTGCGTGTGACCTACCCGGGCATGAACTACGTTGGCTTCTGGCACAAGCCCCAGACCGAAGCGCCCTACGTGTGCATCGAACCCTGGGTCAGCATCCCGGCCGACGATGGCAAGGTAGACGCCTTTGAGACCAAGCGGAATATGCTCCGGCTCCCGAAGAATGGCGTACATGAACAGGCGTTTACGATCACCATTGGGTAAGGTTCTAAGTCAGAAGTAAGATGTCAGACGCTCCAGCTACGTTGGAGGTCAGATATTTGACGAATGATCGGCTCTCTTTCTCTACAATATCTACAATATATAAAAGCATCTCCCCGGTTTCGTTTTGGTACGAATGGGGGAGATGCTTTTGTCTATTAGGAGGAATGGTTTGCGGTTGTTATTTTGCAGGCTTTACTGCAGGTCGTACTGCAGTGGTTGTGGCTGTATGTGTCGTTCCACAGCTGCAGCCGCCTTGCTTTGCTTTGGCACAAGCTTGAGAGTTGTGCCTTTTGGCACAATCTCTGGCGTATGGGCAACCTATGCAGGTGACGCCTTTCTTTTTTTCATGCACCAGATAGGCGATGATGGAACCGGCGATAACAGCCAGTACCAGGGTTAAGATCAGGTCTACCATAGGCTTATGCCTTTGCTGCAGCGCTGTGCAGATCGTATTCGGCCTTCATCTTCTTGTTGGTGTTCTGGATGATGGCGATCACGACACCGACCATGACCAGTACAGCGATGAGACCTGCAATGGCAGCGCCCACGTTCAGGTCACCGCCGGTCACGATGGTACCGATGGTGTATACCAGGTAAGCTACGGTGTAACCGGTGCCCAGCTGGAGACCGATGCCGCCCCACAGCCACTTGGCAGACTTCATTTCGGAGTTCATAGCACCGATGGCAGCGAAGCACGGCGGCGTGTACAGGTTGAACATCAGGTAGGCCAGAGCGGCAACCTTGGTGATGGCCATGATCCCGGCAACCTCAGCACCGGCACCTTCCAGCATAGCCAGCTCGTCGATGTCGATCAGGTTCTCCAGACCCACGAAGCAAACGGCCAGGGTACCCACTACGTTTTCCTTGGCGATGAAGCCGGTGACAGCAGCCGCAGCCAGCTGCCAGGACAGCACACCCACGATGGGAACCAGCAGGTAAGCGAAGGGTCTTGCGATGGAAGCTAAGATAGAAGCGTCGGCAGTGTCCGCTACCTGGAAGGACCAGGTGAAGGTCTGCATGAGCTGGACAGCCATGTTGCACAGCAGGATGATGGTAGCGGCCTTGACGATGTAGGCCCAACCACGGCTGCACATGGACTTGAAGGCACCCCACAGAGACGGCGCCTTGTATTCGGGCAGCTCGATGATGAAGAAGGACTTTCTTGCCTTATACCCGGCGATCTTCCCAACCAGCAGAGCGCCTAAGAAGATCAGCAGGATACCGCAGAAGTACATGAGGGTGCTGACCCAACCGGCATCGTCAAAGAAGGCACCGGCGAACAGGGAGATCACGGGGATCTTGGCACCGCAGGGCATGAAGGGCGTCAGCATGGCAGTGGCACGGCGTTCTCTTTCGTTCCGGATGGTACGGGAAGCCATAACACCGGGCACAGCACAGCCGATACCGATAACGAAGGGAATCACGGATTTACCGGACAGACCGACCTTTTTGAAGATGGGGTCTAGTACCACAGCCACACGGGCCATGTAGCCGCAGTCTTCCAGCAGGGCGATCAGGAAGTACATAACCATAACCAGCGGCAGGAAGCCAACGACCGCAGCCACACCACCGATGATACCGTCTACTAAGATGGCAGACAGCAGGGGAGACGCATTTTCCAGCAGGCCGCCGACCCATTCCTGGAACGCTTCCAGCCAGCCTACCAGCAGATCTGCAATGGGAGCACCCACCCAGACCTGGGAGATCTGGAACACCAGGAACATGACCACCGCAAAGATCGGGATCCCCAGCCATTTGTTGGTCAGGACAGCGTCGATCTTGTCGCCTACGTTTTTGTCCTTGGTGAGCACCTTCCGGTTTTCCACGGACTTGACCAGCTCGCCTACGAAGGAGAAACGCTTCCGGTCCTCAGCTTCCACGGCGTTCTTATCGGTCAGGTCGATGTCGGCCTGGTGATAGGGCGCAGACTGTGTGCGGTTGGCAGAGGCAGCAGCGGCTTCCACCACAGCCTTCAGGCCGTCGGCGTTGGTGGCAGTGGTGGCGATGACGGGACAACCCAGCTTGGCGGCCAGGGTATCGGCGTCGATCTTGTTGCCCTTTTTGTTGTTCAGGTCGGTTTTGTTCAGGGCAACCACCACAGGCACGCCCAGTTCCAGCAACTGTGTGGTGAAGAACAGGCTACGGGACAGGTTGGTGGCGTCCACGATATTGATGATGGCGTCGGGATTTTCGTTCTTCACGTAGGAGCTGGTGATGCTTTCCTCGGACGTGAACGGGGACATGGAGTAGGCACCGGGCAGGTCCACGGCGATCAGGCTTTCGCTGCCGCTGTAATAGGACTTCTTGATGGGGTGTTCCTTCTTGTCCACGGTAACGCCTGCCCAGTTGCCGACTTTTTCATTCCGGCCGGTCAGTGCGTTATACATGGTGGTCTTCCCGGAGTTGGGGTTTCCGGTCAACGCAATTCTCATATTGTTTCCTCCTCAGGTTTTGTATGTATGATTTGGATTTTTGGGTTTTCATGGATGTGAAGTTCTCCAAACTGTTGGGAAGGAGAACCCGAAATTTCTGCGGCAGCCATTTCGAATGCCCTTAGCCACACCAGCGCCTCTGTAGGGAACGGTCTTGACGTTCCGTGCGGCAGCCATTTCGAATGCCCTTAGCCACACCAGCGCCTCTGTAGGGAACGGTCTTGAC
>CAZLED010000013.1:7597-32466 GCA_964558485.1 uncultured Ruminococcus sp.
ACCAGCGCCTCTGTAGGGAACGGTCTTGACCGTTCCGTGCGGCAGCGATGCCAAATGTCCTGTGCCATACCAGCGCCTCTGTAGGGAACGGTCTTGACCGTTCCGTGCGGCAGCGATGCCAAATGTCCTGTGCCATACCAGCGCCTCTGTAGGGAACGGTCTTGACCGTTCCGTGCGGCAGCGATGCCGAATGTCCTTCGCCATACCAGCGCCTGTACGCAGTTAGCCTACGCTTTCGATTAGCTTGCTACATCAATTGGACCCAATCTGAATTAGCCTGCGCTAACCAATGGGCTGAAAAACGAGGGGCATCGTACCCCTGGTTTTTGGTTTTGCCAATGTTATGCTATCGCTATAGCTTGGGCAAGCTGGTTGTCGATGTTGTATCGGCCGTCCTTGATGGAGACGGTGCAGCCGCCTTTGCGATGGGCAATGACGGTGATGGTCTCGCCGGAGTAGCAGCCTAAGGAGAACAGAAATGCGTTCAGCTCTTCATCGTCTGTCACTATATCCTGTACAGTATATTCCTGCCCTTCTATCGCTTCTCTTAAGGTCATCTCTTCCTCCTCCGTTTTTCTCTGGTGTGTTAGCAGAAGCTAATCGTGTGTCACAAAGTAAAGTTAGTGAACACTAACTCTGGTTAGCATTCCCTAACCACGGAATAGTATACCACGAGTCGGCGGATTTGTCAATGGCTTTTTGGCAGGAAATTTTGCTTTTTCCGGATTTCGGAAGAATCCCCACAGATCGGACAGGAAATGAAACCAACTTGTGCAAATTACCAACAGAGCGTTTTTTTCGGTACCAAATGCCATCGAATGTCACGCAGAACCATTCGTGGTGCATATCACCAATCATGCCGAAAGTAAGCCAGCGAAATTTGTCGTATTTGTATAAAGTGTAAAAAATCAGAAAGAATAGAAAATTTACTAAAAAAGCTATTGATTTTTTGGCATGAGTGTGCTATAATGGGGAACAAGGGCACAGGAATCTATCCTATTATAAATGTCACTTGGTGCATGAGCTGCAGAGTGGCGTTGTATCCTGTCCGTACACCAATCATGGAATAATTTCCCCGTGCTTTGCCATCTGGGGTCGGAGGTGCTCTTGACAGACAAGGAGCTGAAACGGATGAGCAGGGCCGAGCTGTTGGAGCTGCTGATCGAACAAATGGAAGAAAACGAGCGGCTGCGTCAGTCTCTTGCCAAAGCCAATGCGGCACTGGCCGACCGGCAGATCACGCTGGATCGAGCTGGTTCCATTGCCAAAGCTGCCTTGGAGCTGAACAAGGTTTTTGAAGCGGCGGATCTGGCGGCACGTCAATATGTAGAGAACGTGCGGCGTGTGGCAGATTCCATGGCACAAGGCGCCGCTGAGGAAGGAACACGAAGAAATGGAGAGCGCAAAGCAAAGCCGAAGACATAAGAAGGATCTGCCTACGGTGGGTCAACTGAAGTCGGAGCTGAAACGGATCCACTACCGGCAGCGGTATGGTTCTGTGCTGCGCAGTACCATCTATACGCTGTTGATCTCCGCCGCCTGTGCGGTACTGGTGGCAACGGTGTTTCTGCCGATCTTGCAGATCTACGGCACATCCATGACACCTACCCTGACGGAAGGGGAGATCGTGGTGTCTGTGAAAGGCGTGGATTTCGAGACCGGGGATCTCATTAGCTTTTATGTGGGCAACAAGCTGCTGGTGAAACGGTATATCGCCGGGCCCGGGCAGTGGGTCGATATCGACGAAGACGGCAACGTGTACGTGGACGAAGTGCGGTTGGACGAGCCCTATGTCAGTGAGCTGGCCTTTGGGGACTGCAACATCGAGCTTCCCTACCAGGTGCCGGACAGCCGGTATTTTGTGCTGGGAGACCATCGGATCTCCTCGGTGGATTCCCGCAACACATCCATTGGCTGTATCGGTGAAGACCAGATCGTTGGCAAGATCGTCTTTCGCCTGTGGCCCCTGAGCCGATTGGGATCCATTGAATAAAGAAAAATACGATGCGGATCGGTCTTCACCATAGGAAGAAAGCGACCGATCCCGAACCAATTTCGAACATACAAATCATACGCATACATAGGGAAGCATATGGAACACAAAGTATTGCGGAAAGCAGAAAAACTTCAAAAATCGCATACGAAAAAGCAGCGGCTGTACCGGGGACTCTCGATCCTGGCGGCTGGTGTTGTGTTCTGCACCACGTATGCCTTGATCTTACCTGCCATCACGCTGGACAACAATACCATCTGCGGTCTGGACGAGCACGAGCACACAGACAAGTGCTACACCGCCACCGGTTCCTGGCGCTGCATGGACGATGCCACGCTGACCGAAGCCGATTACGTGGCGCACATCCATAGCGAAAGCTGCACCACCGAAGACGGGACGATGATCTGTCCCTTGGCAGAATGGCCGAATGTGGTAGAGCCACACCAGCACACGGACGAATGCTATCGTCTCACGCCCCACGAGCACGGCGAAGAATGCATGGTGCTGGTGCCAGGGGAGCTGATCTGCACGGAGCCCGTTTCGGATGGACACCGGCATGACGAGACTTGCCTGGGCGAAGAGCCGATGCTGACCTGCGAGCTGCCGGCGCATGAATTCCATACCGATAATTGTTACGACTCCAACGGAAATATCATCTGCGGCATGGAAAACCACGTGCACAATGCGGAGACCTGCTATACGCTGACGCCGGTGAACGTGTGTGGCCTGGACGAATCCGAAGGGCATCACCACGGTGGCACCTGTTACGCCTACGTGACGGCGCCGGGCTGCGGCATGGAGGAAGGTTCGGAGGTGTTGGAGCTGGTCTGCGAAAAGCCGGCACTGCACACCCACACGGACGAATGCTATACGGAAGGTGCGCTGACCTGCAAGCTGCCGGTGGTGATCCTGCACGAGCACGAGGACTGCTATGTCCCGGGTGAGCCGACGCTGACCTGCGGCCTGGAGGAGCACGAGCACAAAGACGAATGCTACGAAACCACAGCCGACCCAACGATATTGGTGAACGGTACGGCGGAGAGCGCCATGCCGATTGCGGATTTTGACCTGACCGGCAAGTGGGCAGACGACCTTGTGACGGTGGCACAGAGCCAGGGTGGCAAGGTGAGCGCAAACTATGGCGCCTGGTACACCGAGACCTACGGCGAAGCAGCAGACAACGCACAGGCATTTGTGTCGTGGTGTTTGGAGGCTGTTGGCATTACCAGCGATATTATTCCCTATTCCATCGATGCCGAAAGCTTCTATACGGAAGCTATGGAAATGGGTATCCTGCAAACGGATGGCAAGCCTACCGTTGGCGATATCGTGATCGATGACTACGGCGATGTATACATGACCGGTATTTATACAAGCACATACGGATTCTACAGCAATGTGACGTATGGTGACTTGAACGGTACTGTAGGCGAAGAAGCTTGTATGTCTCCCATTGCATGGATCTCCATCGATGCGCTGTATGACAAATATCATCCGCAGGAACCGCCGGTGGAAGAAGAAGGCGAAGGCATTGCGGATGGTGCGTATAACTTGGAAGTTCTGCGGGCACTGTTGAACAGTACGTGGTTTGAAGATCACTACACCCACCTGGCAACGGCAGAAGAAAACAACGTTATGCCACTGGACAATGGGGCAACGGATACGCCGGTGACGGATACAGCAACGGACAAGACGAATCAGATCGACTATACTGGGGACAAAAGCGAGAATAGTGAAGACAAAGTTTACGTCAGCAAGACCATTGCGAAGACGGATAACGAAAATGTCTTTGACATCACGCTTCGTGTGGAAACAGACGAGGAGTTGTCGGTAGATCATAGAGACCCCGATATGGCTGTGGTGATCGTAGTGGATATTTCCGGTACGATGATGGATGGCTACGATGGTGAAGATATTAATGTAGATCCAAGTGGCTCTCTTTCTAGTGAAGCTATGAACAATATGAAATTCACCGGTGCATGGCAAGCGGCTGATAAGTTTATTGAAAGCTTTGCAAAGACGTCACAGGGTATTTCTAAATTGGGTATTGTTGCCTTTAATACCGATGCGTATCAAGTGCATGAGATGGCCGATTTAGCTGTATACAGTCCTAATAATGATAACAATAACTACAGAGACTTCATGGAAACGTCATACAAGACTCTGAAAAGCATTATGAAAGGTGCGAATACAGAAGGTTATCCCAAGCCGAATTCCTATACGAATATGGAAGGTGGCTTGAAGATGGCGCAGGATATGTTGAAAGGTGAAGGCAATAAGAATAAGTATGTTATTTTGATTAGTGATGGATTGCCGACTACATATTTACCTGCGAGTGGGTATGAGGAAAATGCAGATAGCGACTTCAATAGTGGATATTCAAAATACAATGGCTATCCACCTGTCACAAAAGAAAGTGAGCTTACGACCCCGAAGACTGATGGTGTGTTTAGCGCAAAGGTATATTACAATGGTAGTTATGTTGAAAGACGTTGTGGTGATGGCGTAAACTATAGTGATGTTGGTGCTATTAAGGCAAGGCGAGTTGCCGAGGCTATGAAAAGCAACAGTGTTGATATCTATACGGTGGGCATTGGTTTATCATCGTTCACTGGAACTAATGATCCAAATCAAAAGTATAACGGGTTGACAGCGGAAGAACTCATTGTAAACCAGTTAAAGCGTGCAAAAGGTCTTTTAGCGGCGAACAGTACTTGTGTCGTTGACTTCTATAAGGACTACAATGGAAATGAAATAGTGGATGGCCAACACGATGGTGCCGAGACGTTGGCCAATAAAATGGAAGTGCTGAAAGCAGAAAGCTTTGTGCATTGGCTACGTTGTTACATTGGTTCTGGCGATCAATCTAAGAACGAAACGCAACATAAAGCAGATGGTGACAAACACTTCATTGAAGGAAATAGTGCAGAAGCTTTAGCAAGCGCCTTCAAGGATATTTTCGGTGAACTTTCTGAAAAATCCATGAAGCAATGGACGGATGCGTGGATCGTGACGGACCCGGTACCGGATGCGTTTGATTACGTTCAGCTTGTGTCCGATGCCAAGGCGGATGAATGGATCACTACTTCTACGAATCCATTGCAATGGCAGCTGCAAAAGGCTGCTGAGATTACGGATCCGAACGATAAGATGACCAATTACGCTCACGCCTACAAGATCACCTATCGGGTGCGGTTGAAGAACGAAGCAGTTGGTTTTGAGGAGAATAAAATTTACGAAACCAACGGCACTACACAGCTGACGTATCGTGTCACTACACAGGTAGACGGCACGACAACGGGATTCAAGGATGGCACCATCACCTTCCCCATCCCGCAGGTGCATGGTTACCTGGTTGACTTAACCTTCACCAAGGTCTGCGAGGGTACAGACACCGGTATCCCCGGTGCAGAATTCACGCTGACCCACGACCCAACTTGCACATTGTGTAAGCTGACGGAGGAAAACCAAGACTATTGGTCTTGCCTCACCAAGGAAGCCACGTCTGATGACGGTGGCACCGTACAATTCTCGAACATCCCTTCCGGGCACACATATATATTGGTAGAAACCGAAGCGCCTGTAGGCTATACCAAGAGCAACAAAACCTACACAGTGACGGCGTCTTACGATAAAATTACTGTGACCGAAAGTGATGGAAATGGCAATACCATAACATGGGGGGATGAAGATTACAAAATCTCCAATTCCCCGAAGCCGGAGCTCCCGAATACGGGTGGCGGTGGGACCAAGCGGTACGTAAGCGTGGGCGTAGTGCTCATGACGACGTCTTTGCTGTGGTACGCCGTGCGCCGGAAGCAGCGAGAGTAGTCCGCATTCCCGAACCCCCGAACGACCCCCAAAATTTTCATGATCACAAAAGGAGAAACAAATATGAAAGCATATAAGACGATGCTCAGCGTTGTCCTGGCCATCATGATGCTCGTCACCATGATCGTACCAACGTGGGCGGCTATGGAAGGCACGCTGACCGGCGGCTCCATTACGATAAATGATGCAGTAAAAGATCAGACGTACAGCATTTACCAGATCCTGTATCTGGAAAGCTATAACGCAACGACCGGCGCATATGCATATAAGGCTAACTCGGAATGGTCTGAATTTGTTAACAGTGACAAAATCAAAGACGTTTATCTGGAAGTTGATGCACAGGGTTATGTAACTTGGCACCAGAATAAGAAGCTTACTTGCACAAATGAGGAAGGCGAAAGTCATACTCACAATGATGACGAGTGCTATACAATGGTGAATGCTGATGCAGCTGCATTTGCAAAGCTGGCTGAAGCTTATGCTAAGACACAGGTGGCTTCTACAGAAGATCCGGAAAAAACAGTTGATAAAATTTCTCCTGTTAAAGATCCTGTAACAGCAACTACTACCACCGTAAAGTTTGAAGAGCTGAAGCTTGGTTACTATCTCGTTACCACTACTCTGGGTACGCTATGTTCTCTGAACACCACCAATCCTAACGCAACCATCAAGGAAAAGAACAAGGTTCCCACCAATACAAAGGAAGTTAAGGAAGATTCCACCGGTGCATGGGGTTCTTCCAATGATGCTGACATCAACCAGGTTGTTGAATATAGGAACACCATTACATTGCCCGTTGGTTCTGAGAACGTTACGTTCTACGATAAGATGTCTTCCGGCTTGACTCTGGATACCACTTCTATTAAGGTTTATACCAATGCAGATCTGACGACTGAGTTTGCTACTAGCAATTATACTTTGACTACTACCGCTACAGATGACTACACCTTCAAAATTGAATTTGCAAAGACCTATCTGGACAGCTTGACTACAGATGCTACTCTTTATGTTGCGTACACCGCAAAGGTGAACGAAAACGCTGTTGTAGGTCTGCCCGGCAACGACAACGAAAGCCATCTGGATTATGGTGGTACTACCAATATTAAGTCTACTCCTACATCTAAGACAACCACCTACACCTGGGACATGGATGTTCTGAAGTACGCCAACGGTAAAGAATCTGATGTTCTGTCTGGTGCACAGTTCGTTCTGATCAAGAAAAAGTCTGTGGATGATAGCGAAAACCCAGGAAAAAAGAAGCTTGTGGATGATAAGGTTGCTAAATTTACCAGTGGCAAGCTGGCTGAATGGACTGATATTTCTACCATTACGAATTCTGAAACTGGTGCGATTACTTGGCCTACTGAATCCGTTCTGACCACCAATGAAAGTGGTAAGATCGAGATCGATGGTCTGGATGCTGATACATATTACCTCCGTGAGATCAAGGCTCCCGATGGTTACAATATGCTGGATACGGATGTTGAAGTTGTTATCGAAGGTGCCAAAACGGAGAGTGGTAAGCTGACGTACGAAACCGTTGTAGCCAAGGTCAACAACCAGTCTGGTACCAAGCTTCCCGAAACTGGTGGTATCGGTACGACCATCTTCTACTGCGCTGGTGCTATCCTGGCGCTGGGTGCCTTCGTTCTGCTGGTCACCAAGAAAAGAATGGGTAGAGAATAATTTGATAAAGCCATTTATCATGTTCTGATGCATTCCCGGATCGATGTACCACATCTGTAGGGAACGGTCTTGACCGTTCCCTACAGCCCCATGAACAGTGTAGGGATGGGTCAAGACCCGTCCCTACACTGTTTTCGGAAGTGGGCTGTTGGACGTGCCACAGTTTGTGGGCTGTCAGGGAAATGCTGTTACAGACGCAAGGAGAACCCTTCCATGAAGAACAAAATCACGACGCTGCTCCTCTTTCTTGTCTTCCTGGCAGGGCTGTCCTTGCTTTTGTACCCCACAGTCAGCGATTACTGGAACTCCTTCACCCAGTCCCGTGCCATCGCTTCCTACGCCGATGAGGTCGCCGGCATGGACACCGACAAATACGCCGCACTCTGGGACGACGCCATCGCCTACAACCAGGCGCTCCCGTCCCGCTCCAATCCCTACGTCCTCACCGCCGCGCAAGAGGCCGAATACGATGACCTCCTCAATCTCTCCGGCACCGGCATCATGGGATATGTGGAGATCCCCACCATCGCTTGTTCCCTGCCCGTCTACCACGGCACCGGCGATTCCGTTTTGCAGGTCGCTGCCGGCCACATCGAATGGTCCAGTCTCCCCGTCGGCGGCGAAAGCTCCCACTGCGTCATCTCCGGCCACCGGGGTCTCCCCAGCGCCAAGCTCTTCTCCGATCTCGACAAACTGGTGGAAGGCGACATCTTTATCCTCCGGGTCCTGGACGAGGTCCTGACCTATCAGGTGGACAAAATTTTGATCGTGGAACCCGATGAGACCGAAAACCTCACCATCACCGAAGGCATGGACTACTGCACATTGGTCACCTGCACACCCTACGGGATCAATACCCACCGGCTCCTGGTCCGTGGCCACCGCATCGAAAACCTGGCGGAATCCAAAGCCATCCGCATCACCGCCGATGCCGTCCAGATCGACCCCATGGTCGTGGCCCCCATCGCCTTGATCCCCTTCCTGCTCCTGTTCATGTGCATCCTCATTCTGACGGATAATACCAATCCGAAATATAAAGACGAAACAGTTTCTAAAACCAACAAACACGGAGGCGATCCCCATGAAACTATATAAATGGCTGACCCTGGTTCTGGCGTGTGTCCTGCTGCTCTCTGCACAGATCTTTGCCGCCGAAGCCATCGTGACCACCAAGGACGTGTCCCTCACCATCGATTACCACGACGGCGACAAGGCACTCCCCGGCGCAGCTTTCTACATCTATTATATAGCCACCGTGGACGCCTACAACTATTCCGAATTTACCCTGACCGGCGACTTTGCCGACAGCGGCGTGGTCATCAACAATATGACAAGCGCAGCCTGGCAGAACGCCGCTCGCACCTTGGCCGCCTATGCCCAGTACAACCGCATTTCCCCTCTGGACAGCGGCAAGACCGGCGCAAACGGCAAGCTGTCCTTCCCCACTTCCGCAGACGTCACCATGAAGCCCGGCCTGTATCTGGTCACCGGCAGCCGCATCACCGTGGATGGCAAAACCTATGACCCCGATCCGTTCCTGGTCTCTCTCCCCGTGCTCAACGAAAAAGACAACGCCTGGGACTATAACGGCACCGTCGTCCCCAAGGTGGAGCCCATCACGCCGCCGCCCACACCGCCGGATGTTCCCACCACCATCGATCGCAAGGTCATCAAGGTCTGGAACGACAAGGGCTACGAATTCGCTCGTCCCAACCAGATCAAGGTCACACTCCTCCGGGACGGCGTGCCCTACGATTCCGTCATATTAAATGAAGCAAACAACTGGACCTACCGCTGGACCGGCCTGGATCCCAACTACACCTGGACAGTTGTCGAGGAAGTCGTGCCGGACGGCTACACCGTCACCATCGGCAAAGAGGGCATCACCTTCGTCATCACCAACACCTATCACCCGGACGTGCCCACCACCGACAAAAAAGTGGTCAAGATCTGGGACGACGCAGGCCACACCGACAAACGCCCTGCCGGCATCGTGGTGGAGC
Organism: uncultured Ruminococcus sp.; assembly: GCA_964558485.1. Taxonomy (GTDB): domain Bacteria; phylum Bacillota; class Clostridia; order Oscillospirales; family CAG-272; genus UMGS1696. Next base: position 17,111 of record CAZLED010000013.1, read on the forward strand.
TGCTTCGGGATGGCGTGGTCTACGATACCGTAACACTCAGCGAAGCCAACAATTGGTCGTACCACTGGACGGAGCTGGACCCCAGCTACACCTGGACGGTCAACGAAAAATACGTCCCCGACGGCTACACGGCAACCGTCACCACCTCCGGCAACACCTTTGTGCTCACCAATATATATAAGGAAGAAAAAACCGAGGAGACCACCGTCACCGTGGTGAAGGATTGGGTGGACAGCGGATTCGAGGCCGATCGTCCCGACACCATCACCGTGGAGCTGTACAAGGATGGCACCCTCTACGACACCGTGTACCTGAGCGCCGCCACCGGTTGGCAATACAAATGGGACAAACTGCCCCTGGGGAACTACACAGTTGTAGAAAAAACGGTGCCGGAGCACTACACCGCAACGGTCACCGGAGACGGCAGCACCTTCGTGATCACCAACACCCACGACATTCCGAAGGACGACACGCCGGTGGAACGCACGGTGATCAAGCTGTGGAAGAACGACGAGGAGCACCTGGACCAGCGTCCCACCTCCATCGAAGCCGCACTGCTCTGTGATGGCGAAGTATACGAAACCGTAACGCTTAGCGAAGCGAACGACTGGACCTACCATTGGACGAACCTGGAAGCCGGGCACGAATGGACGGTCGTGGAGCTGACGGTGCTGGACAAATACACCTGCGTCGTGGCCCGTGACGGCGACACCTACGTGCTGGTGAACCAGTTTGACGACATTCCCAAAACCGGGCAGACCTGGTGGCCGGTACCGATCCTGCTGTGTGCCGGAATGATCTGCATGGTGATCGGGCAGCTCAGCCGGAGACGCCATGGAAACAAAGCCTAAACATCGTGGAACGGCATGGTTTGCAGCTGGAACATTGTTGATTGCAGCGGCGTGTGTGCTGGTGCTGGGCAATCTCTGGGAAGATCGCCAGGCCGGACGAGCCGCCGCCTATGCCATGGATTCCCTGCGAAAGCTGGTGATCAGCGAAACGGCAACGGCCATGGCCGCTCTGCCCACCGGCGAAACACCGGAAGAACCCTATGAAACCGAAGTGCCCGATTATATTTTGAATCCGGGAATGCCCATGCCGGAGGAAGTGGTGAACGGCAGGAGCTACATCGGCATATTGTCGATCCCGGCGGCGGACCTGGAGCTGCCGATCCAGTCGGCGTGGAGCTACCCGAACCTGAAAGCGACGCCGTGCCGGTATACCGGATCGGTGTACACGGACGACATGATCATCGCCGGCCACGATTACCGGACCCATTTCCGGGCGCTGCGGGATCTGACCGGCGGCGAGCGTGTGACCTTCACGGATGCAGACGGCAACGTGTTCGCCTACGACGTGAGTCTGATCGAGACCATCGGCGGCAACGATGTGGAAGGATTGACCGGTGGCGACTGGGACCTGACGCTGTTCACGTGTACAGCAGACGGTGCGTCCCGTGTGGTGATCCGATGTACCGGAGCGGGGAGTACGTAAAGTTGAAAAGGAAAGTGAACCACGCCCGCTCCGGATATATCTGGTGTAACGGGGTTACAAATGTAGAATAAAAGGACAGGCAATGCGCCTGTTTTTTTATTTTTTTGTACGAATGTGTGCAAAACGACAGCAAATGTGTGAATGGGCGGATGGATCGGGGCGTGAAAAAAGAAAAAGAGATTGTGGAAACCCTATTGCAATTTCTGGAAATGTGTGCTATAATATCTACAAGTCCTGAAGTGTCGTAAGACCTGAAATTCCGTGGGGGGTCTATCGATACAACAGAAAATTCAAAAAGCAAAACAAGGAGAGGCAAAATGAGAAAAAGAATTCTCTGCGCGATGCTTGCCTTGCTGCTGATCGTGACCCTGCTGCCCGTCGTGGCAGGAGCGGCCTCTGACCCTACGATCACATTTGTCCAGCAAGCGACTGCTGCCGGCGCAAGCGAAGTCAAGGTTGACGTGAAGATCACGAACAACCCCGGCTTTGTATCGGCAACGATCCCGGTGAAGTGGGATGCGAGCATCATGACGCTGACCAACGTCACGGAGGTCACCGATGTGGTGGACAGTGGCTGGTGCAGCATGAGCATGACGGAATATGCCACAAACGGTACGCAGGGTACGTACTATCTGGCATGGAACAACGATACTCGTACGGAAGCGGACGGCGGCAACTTCACGAACGATGGTACGCTGGCTACGCTGACGTTTGCGCTGGTGGACGAAACCGTGAACACCAATACGCAGATCACCTCCAACCTGACCGCAGACATCGCCAACATGATGAACTACGACATGGTCGACCTGCGGAATAGTGGCCTGACCGCCGTTGCAGGTATGGTGAACGTGACTGCAGCCGACGCTGGTGGGGAACCGAGTGATGCTACGATGACCGTAGCTAATGTCAAAGGAAAAGCTGGCGGTACTGTAGACGTAACGATTAAGTTCGAAAGCGAAAACGGTTTCGGCGGTATAGCATTTGATGTAAAATACGATAAAACAATTTTGACACTGCAGAATGTTACGTCTGATGTGAAGTTTACGACCACTCCCATTAGTAACTGTGACGGAAAATGTAATTTCCAGTTTGTAGATACACAGAACAACACGAATATTGCAAACTTTGCTACGCTGACTTTTGCAATTGCTGAAGGCACTCTTGATGGTGAAACTGCTGTTACTGTTGTTATGGAAGATGGAGCACAGTTCTATTATGATGGTCAGACAGAAGTAGATTTCGATGTGACTGTTGTTGCTGGTGGTGTGACGATTTACTCGTACATTGCAGGTGATGCAACTGGCGATGAAAAAGTAAATAACCGTGATGCTGCGAGAATTCTGCAATATCTTGCTAGCTGGAGTGTTGAGATTCAGCTCGAAGCTTGCGATGTAACGGGTGATGGTAGGGTGAACAACCGTGATGCTGCCAGAATCTTACAGTACCTTGCTGGCTGGGATGTTACTTTTTCTGAATAATGTAAGAGAGGTGGTACAATGAAAAAAATCCTGAATTTACTCATGGTTTTTGCATTGTTGTTAACATTGACATTGTCTGTGTTTGCCGATGCGACCAATGATGTCGTTGTTTCATGTGTCGAGGATGCCAAGGCTGGTGATCAAGTAACTATTACTGTTGAAATCACAAACAAAACGGGTATCGGCGGCATGGCAGCTGACTTGAAGTATGATAAAGAACAACTTGAATTTGTAAGTTATTCTGCATATGCTGGAATGACAACCACGCCTTCTGAGTCGGTTAATGGTAAGATCAATGCGCAGTTTGTTTCTACTGAGAATATTGTTGGTGATTTCCAACTGTACTCTGTTGTATTCAACGTAAAAGACACTGCAACTATTGGTAAAACTGAGATTACATTTGTTCCGGAAGATGGAACGCAGTTCTATTACGATGGACAAACAGAGATTGACTTTGATTTTAATGTCACCAATGGTTATGTTAATATCAAGGGCAAAGATTTCGAACCTACGCCTACCCTGACCGGTACTGGTGAAGTTACCTACGATAAGCAGGCTCATACCATCTCGGTAAACAATCTGCCGGAAGGTGCCACTGTAACGTGGTCCAAGAAGGATGCGGACGGCAACTACAACAGCCTTGCAACTCCTTCCTTCACAAGCGCTGGTACCTACGAGGTAAAGGCTGAAATTTCCAAGACTGGGTACAACACCGTTACGCTGGAAGGCAAGCTGACGATCAACCCGAAGGAAGTAACCGTAAACGTTCCTACAGTGGAATCCAAGCCCTACGATGGTACTCCTGCTACGGAAAAGATCCAGGCTGCTCTGAATGCGGCTAAGGTGGAAGGCGTAGAAACGGGTGATACAGTAACCCCCACGTTTCAAAGCTGGTCTGTCGATGCCGTTAACGCTGATAAGTATAGTGTTACTATTGGTGTTAGCATTGATGATCCGAACTATACGCTCAAGAAAGAAACGGTAACGCTGGACTATGAGATCACGAAGAAGCCGATCACGGTAACCATCTGGGATGCTATCAAGATCGTTGGTATGGACGTTCCGGCTCTGTCGTATTCGTTTGAACCTAGTGCTCTGATTGGCAAATCTGAAATCACCGGTACTCCTTCCGTAACGGTTACAAAGGATGTCGCTGGTGAGACGTACTCCATTACCAAGGGTACCATCGCCGTTACACCTGACCCGGATAACTATGCGCTGACCTTTGTCGATGGTACACTGACCGTTTCTGCAAAGCAGCCCTCGAAGGTCACCGTTACCGGTACGATGGGAAAGACTTCCTTCTGGGAAGGCGAAACCATCGACATGACTGGTATCACGGTAAGTGCAGAATACGAAAATGGTGACAAAGAAGAAAATGTTTTAACCTATACCGTATACTGCGGAACGACACGTGGCGTGGCTCCCGAAGTAGATAAAGATGGGACAATGGATGTTACTATCGAATACCTGGGTGTCAAGGCAGATTGGTCTCAGACAGTTGTTGTTAAGGACAACTATATTAATTCTATCACCGTGGATGCTGCCAATGCACAAAAGGTATACCTGGTTGGCGAAACGCTGTCCAAGGACGGGCTGATCGTTACCGGTCATTATCTGAATGCAGATACCAATACGGCTCCGAAAGATGACGTGACCCTGACTGAAGCAGATTATGCTCTGTCCGCAGATATGACTGCGAAGGCTGCATCCGTTGACGTGACGGTTACAGCATTCAGCAGAGGTAATACCTACCAGATCACCGTTATGGACAAGTACCTGACGGGTCTGAGGGTCGTTGATACTACCCCCACTTCCCTGAGCCTGATCGAAGGACAGACCTTCAAGCTGTCCGAAACCGGCGTGGATGTAAAGGCTGTGTACTCCGATGGTACCGAAGTGTCTGTTAAGGATGCATTCTCTACCGTAGAGCTCACGAGAGATTCTGTTGGTTCTGAAAGCGAAACACTGTCCTACAGCACCGAAGACTATGGCTTCTACAAGAGTGAGACCAAGACCTGCACACTGACTGTAACCTTTGCTGCAAAGTCTGTGGCCGGTATTGAAGTGACGAAGGATCCCACCAAGACGGATTACTTCACCGGCGACATGTTTGATCCCACAGGTGCTGAGATCAAGCTGACCTATGACAATGGCAAGTCTGAAACCATCACGAAAGAGTATGACAAGTATGGTATCTCCTTCACTCCCACGAAAATGGAGGACGATACGACCACCGTTACCGTATCTGCTGGTAAGTTCAGTGACACCATCACTGTCCATGTTACGCCTGTGGAACTGACCGGTATCTCCGTAGATTCCTACAAGAATACCTTCGTAGACGGCGATTCCATCTCCGAGGATGACCTCGTTGTAAAGGCTGAATACAACAATGGTACCACCGCTACTATAACGGGTTACACAGTTTTTCCCACTACGTTCACACTGGCCGATGCAGCTACTGCTGAAAACATTGTGGTAACGGTCACCTACAGCGAAGAATCCGAAGAAGTATTCACGGATGTTTACACTGTAACGGTTCGTCCTTGCGTGGCTATCGTAGTAAATGGTAGCAACCAGACACGGTATGACTCTGTGGATAAAGCTCTGACCGCTGCCAAGGGTGGCGACACCATCAAGGTAGTGCTTGATGCGAAGATCGAGACGGATGTGAAGATCACCGAAAAGGTCACCATCGAGATCGAAGACGGCGCAAAGCTGGAACAGGCTGAGGGTACCAACATCGATGTGGAAAACGGTTCCCTGACCATTAAGAACAACAACACCGAAGAAAGCGTTGACCTGACCATCAACAACGAAGAAGTGACCGTAGATGCTGAGGAAGAAACTACTGTAGAACCTGTCAAGGAAGATGAAGTGGATAGCACCTACTTTGCCTTCTATCTCCAGATGCTGCAGTGGAGAAACCGCACCTTCATCGTGTCCTATAAGCAGACCGAAGGCGGTATCATCTCCGGTGCTAATGCCGCTCGCTTCAGCCAGTCCGTTACCTTCACCGTGACTCCCGACGACGGCTATGCCATCGCTGATGTGACCGTCAACGGCAAGTCCGTAGGCGCTGTGGATTCCTACACCATCAAGAACATCAAGGCAAACACCACCGTTTCCGCTACCTTCGAAAAGATCGAAACCGAAACCGTGGAAGTGGAGATCGTTCCCGAAACCACACCCTGGGCGAACCCCTTCACCGACGTGGGTGAAATGGATGCCTTCTATGTAGCTGTACAGTACGTGTACGAAAACGGCCTGTTCAAGGGTATGTCCGCAACCGAATTCGGTCCGGCCATCACCATGAACCGTGCTATGTTCGTGACCGTTCTGGGCAGACTCACCGGCGTGAACGTGGATGACTTCACCACCGTGACCTTTGCCGACTGCGAAGCCGGTTCCTGGTACGCTCCTTATGTAGAATGGGCTGCCAAGGCTGGTATCGTCAAGGGTATGAGCGCCACCGAATTTGCGCCCGATGCCGAGATCACCGTGGAACAGGCTCTGACCATTCTGTATCGCTACATGACCACCATGGGCTATGACCTGACCGGCGAAGCAGACCTGACTGCCTATGCAGACGCCGCTTCCGTTTCCGATTGGGCTATGGACGCTGTACAGTGGGCCGTTGCCAACGAGATCTACGAAGTGACCGATGCACTGGCTCCCCAGTCTGCTGCCGCTCGTTCCCTGGTTGCCACCATGCTGTACAATCTGTCCGGAATGCTGGCAAAGTAAAATAATAATCGGGTGACGCACTGCGCCACCAAAACCTACACGAATACCTGTCGAAAAGCGGCCGTTTCCCAAGTGAACAGTATGTACTTGCGGAGCGGTCGCTTTTTGATAGAAATACTGCAAATTCAATCAGTCAGAATCATATAGAAAGGAAAAGACAAATGAAACTACGTAAATGGGTATCGACACTGCTGGCGGTATGTATGCTGCTGCCTACCGTCGTTACCGCTGCGGATGTGGAAACCGAGCCGGAGATCGTGCAGCAATCTATGGTATGCATAGAAAACCCCATGGGTGCTTTGATGCCGGACTCCCCTGTGGTGATCTCCGATGCCACGACCGAACCCGATTCGTCGGAGATCTATTCTACCGTGACCGATGCGGCCAATGTGGTGCGCACCGGCATAAAGGCACGGGAAAGCTCCATCACGATCAACGTGTCGGTGGAACTGTTTGAAGAGTTGGGTGGTTCCGCCGATGATGCCGCTGTGAAAGCCCTGTATAATGCCGCCTTTGCGCATAATACCAACGACCCTGCTGGTGGAGATTATGCCAAGTTCACCATGGATCGTACGACTGCAGGTTGGGGTCAAGCAGAGCAGGGTGACGAGATCCTCTATTATATCATCAGCTACTATCCTGTTTACCGCACCACGTTGGAACAAGAGAATGCCGTGGATGCAAAGGTAGCCGAGTTTGTCAACCGTTGGAAAGATTCGGAATTGACTGAATTTCAAACTATTCAGCTCATCTACGACTACATCACCGCCAACGTAAGCTACGACCACGAAGGCCTGAACGATGATACGGATCTGACAAAGTACACGGCTTATGGTGCAATTTGCGAAAACTCTGCCGTGTGCATGGGTATTTCCATCCTGTTCTACCGGCTGGCGCTGGAAATGGGGATCGATGCTCGATTTATCAACAGTATCAAGAGCGAAAACCACGCTTGGAACATCGTCAAGTTGGGGAACTACTATTACAATCTGGACGCCACCTGGGATCTGGACGAAAAAAATACCAACGGCTACAGATGGTTCCTGCAGAACATGGATGAATTCCAGGTGAATTACAATGGTTCTGCCTGCCACACCCGGACGGATGAACTGCTGACGGACGCATTTATGGAAGCCCATCCCATGGCGGATAGCAGCTATGGGTTGGATAGCAATCTCATTGAGCTGGATCGGGGCAACATCGCTTTCACGATCCCCCACATTGGCGTGGATACCACCAATTGGACACCCGACTGCCTGTGGGAAGAAGGCGAATATGCAGAAATCTATGTACCGCGCACTTGGGTATCTGTGGCGGTTGCCGATGGTGCCAATGCCAATCTGGCCAAGAACCTGCCTATGCGGCTGGGTATGTCCTGGGACGACGAATATATTTACACCTACGTACAGTTCACCGACCCCAACGGACACGACAATACCTGGGAAAGTGATCCTGGCAGTATGTGGCAGGCCGGCTGTATGCAGGTAGGCTATGCCGAAGCGGATGCCACGGATGAAAACCGACTGGAATATGGCATCGGCCGCACCTCCGACACCAATGAGCTGCTCTCAAACGTGTGGGCTATGGGACGCAATTACGACAATTCTACCGTGGACTACAACGTACGGGTCGGCGCAAACGATACGATGGTGTACGAATTCCGGACACGGATCGACAGCTTCTCTACGGTCCCGGCTGCGGCTGGTGTTACCTATGGGGCCTGCTATGTGCTGAGCTGGGGCAACGGCCAGGACTTTGCCCATACCCAGCTGGGTTCCGGCATCTCCGGTGACGCTGGCAAGGCGGCAGAGAACTTCATGAAGGTCACCCTGTCGGAGGAAGTGCTGACAGAGCTGCCCTGGAACACCTGGGAAAACCTGGAATGGAAATACGATACCAACGCCGAGACCCTGCGTATCCGTGGTGAAGGTGCGATCCGTGCGCTCGAATCGAACGAAACCTATCCGTGGAACGAATACGAAAACATAGCCGAACACGTGGTGATCGAAGAAGGGATCACGGTGATTCCGTCTCGGTTTACGTATCATTCGAACAGAATGCAAACGCTGGCACTACCGTCTACCTTGACGAATGTGGATATTAGTTATGCATTTGGTTTACAGTCGATTACAGTAACGCCCGGTGGAAAGTACTATTCCGAAGACGGTGTACTGTTCTCCAATGTAGATGGATATCGTTCCCTTGTGAGATATCCGACTGCGAAAACGGGTACCTATTATGCAGTACCCGATGATGTGCAGTGTATAAAAAATAATGCATTTCTTGGTTACGGGTATTTGCAAGAAATCTATATCTCGAAATCTGTAGAGTTGGTATTGGATATGTCGTTCAATGCAGATGCCATAACAACGATCACGGTAGATGCAGAGAATGCATACTACAAGTCCGTTGATGGTGTGTTGTACAACAAGGACATGACATTGCTGCAGATGTATCCGGGTGGCAGACCAGGGACGACCTTTACGGTACCGGACACCGTTACGGAAATGACGTTTACTATATTTACAAAGACGCGGAATCTACAGGTGATAAATATTCCTGCTTCTGTGGAGACCATTTGGGATGTTCGTAGTATGAACGGTGGTTGCAAAATTGAAGCGATCAACGTAGCTGCCGACAACCCCAACTATTGCTCTGTGGATGGCGTACTGTACAGCAAGGATATGACGACGCTGTATTACTATCCTATGGGGAAAACAGATACAGTCTACACCATGCCGGATACGGTGACGACCCTTGGCTGGTCTGCTCTGTGGGGTGCAGATAAAATTGAGACCTTGTATATCGGCAAGAACGTGATAAATGTAGAACATGCCTGTCTGAATTATTCACCGAACCTGACTGCTGTGTACTTCCCTGGCGATCTGCCGGATTGGTTTGCGGATGCATTTGGTTACTGGCAGTATAACAACAATAACGTCCTCACCCGTGTGACCCTGTACTACCCCACCGGTGCATCCGGTTGGACCACACCCACTATGGAAGTAAACGGCGTCACCTACAACACCGCACCGTATACCCCGGTTGAAGACATCCCGTGGAACACCTGGAACAACGTACAGTGGAAATATGATGAGACCACAAAGACCCTGACCATCGCTGGCGATGGGGCGATACCGGAGTACAACAGCAGTGACCCGTATCCGTGGGAGTCTGTGATGCGGAATGCCACCACACTGGTGTTCGAAGAAGGCGTCACCTCGGTGCCGAGCAGAGCCTTCTCCGGTATGTACAACCTGACGACCCTGTCGATCCCGGCGTCCATGCAGTACATCCAGACCGGCAATCCATCTCTGTTTGCCAATGCCAGAAGTCTGTCTACCATCACAGCCGCAGCCGGTGGTACATATTCCGTGCAGGATGGCGTGTTGTTTACGGCCGATACGCTGGTGTTCTATCCATCCACCAAAACCGACACGACCTATACGATTCCGGAAGGGATCAAGAACATTGGTGCCTATGCATTCCAGTTCACCCAGAACCTGACTGCGCTGACCCTGCCGGAATCTCTGAAAACCATCGGTGATAACGCACTGACACTGCTGAAGCTGCAGACACTGCACATTCCGAAAAACGTGTCCGGTATCCACAAATATGCGTTCCCGTTTACGAATGCGCTGACGGCATTTACCGTGGACAGTGCCAATACTGCTTACACAGCTGTAGATGGGATCCTGTACACCAAGGACATGACCAAGCTGGTGGCCTATCCCGACAACCATCCGGCTACGACCTTTACGGTGCCGAACACCGTTGTGGAAATGACCTCCAGTATGCTCCACACCAGCCGGAATCTGAAGATCCTGAACCTGCCTGCGTCGGTGACCACACTTTGGGGTGCCCGCAGTACCAGTGGCAGTGTGGTTCTGGAAGCGATCACCGTGGATGCGGATAACCCCAGCTACTGCGCTGTAGATGGCGTACTGTACAGCAAGGATATGACCATTTTGTATAAGTATCCGAATCACAAAGCAGACAAGGTGTTCCGCATTCCCGACTCTGTCACCAGAGTGGACAGCAGCGCCATGTATAGTATGACGTATCTGCAAACGCTGTACTTTGGCACGGGCGTGACCAGTGTAGGCAGTGGCCAGTTCGTGAGTCCGCAGCTGACCAGCTTCTACCTGCCCGGCGACCTGCCCAACTGGTTCAACAGCGCATTTAACCATTTCCGGTATTATAATAACCTGTTGGATACCATCACCTTCTATTATCCGGAAGGTGCCGCCGGTTGGTCCACACCCACCACAACGGTAAACGGCGTCACCTACAAGACCGCACCATATACCAGAACCACCGCCGAAGACCTAACCGGTGACGGTTCCGTTGGTGCCGATGACGCAGTGCTGCTCACCGACTACTTCTCCGGCAAAACGGTGGACTTCGACCCAACCAAGGCCGACTTTGACCACGACGGCGCCTTCACCCGTGCGGATGCCATGTATCTGGCACGTGCCCTGGCCGGATGGGCTGGGTATACGATCGAGTGAACCGAACAAACGAAAAAGATCCACGAACCACACGTGGGTCTTTTTTGGTTGGTTTGCACAAAATATCGTGCGGCGCAATAGATTTGTTTACACGATAAAGAAATACAAAATGAAAGATTTCTCAAAATTGGGTGGATTTTTTTTCCAAAACCCTTGCAATATTGGTGGCATAGTGGTATAATTTAATCAGGCGTTTCTTTGCAATGTGGCATTTTGCTGTGTTGCAGTTATTACAAATGTAGTATAAAAATGAGAGAGGAGCAGCGTATGAAACAAAAGCTTTTGATCGCCTTGCTGACGGCAGCAGCGGTCACAGGTCTGCTGGCCGGCAACGTGGTAGCAGGTGCTACGGCAGGTGCTACGGCAGATGAAACCTGGGGCACCGGTGGCTGGGACGTACCCAAGCAGCGCACCACATGGAATCCCGACGGCGTGTGGATGGAAGGGGAATACTACAACGTAGACCTGTCCACCCAGCCGGAAGGCACCGTGAACTATCATGTTTGGGACGAAAATGGAGACTATGATTATGCCGAAAATATCAATTTCGGTATGTCATGGGATGCAGACTATCTCTATACCTTCATTTCGTTCGAAGGGTACTATGCGTACAGCGACATCGTTTTCGATGCGTGCTGTGTGCAGTTCTCCGGCACGGATTATGGCGAGGTAGGTCCTGAATCCCGATTGGAGTACGGCATCACCTTCAATACCATCGATGATTGCAATCGGACCGCCCAGTGGTGTGACTGGCTGAATTCCGGCTATGCCAACGGCGGGAACACAGAGGATTTTAGAGTGTTCATCCGGGACGGCATCGTGACGTATGAGATGCGCACCCGTTTACAGCGTTCACGACGGTGACACCGGAAGAAAATGCCAAGATGGGCGTGACCTATGTGATCGGCAATGGGCAGGGAGAAGGTCGCCGTGTCCAGACCCAGATCGGTTGGGGTTGCGCAGAGAGTAAGGCTGCCGAGGGACATTGCCCCATCACGCTGACGGCAGAAGAACCTGCACCGGAGCGGACGGGACAGCCGTACTATATCCTGTTCCACAACATCGGCAACGGACAGAAGAATCAGGATTATTTCAACTATTACGAAAACACAGCGGACCACGACAGTGGTCTGTGCAGCTGGCAGTGGGAAGCTACCGACGAAAAGGAAGCCTCTGCCTATGCCGGTGACCTGCTCAAGACCCTGCCGGAAGACAAGCGTGCGGAGCTCAAGAACGTTCCCGGTTACGACTTTGCCGGCTTCCGTCTGGCGTATTATAATGCGGTAGACGATGTATGGACAGAGCAGTACAGCATGAATTTCTATGGTGCAGAGGATGTTGTTTCGCTGGACGATGTGAAGGACTACACCTTCTATGACGGCTGGAACTACTGCATCATGTTCTCCGCCGTCTACGAACCCAAGCAGTATACCGTAAAGTTTAACAACATCGGCAACGTGGATTCCGGTGAAAACGAACATTATTGGTATTGCCAAAGCAAAGAAAATATGTGGTTTGGCGACAACTTCTGGGACTATATGCCTGATCCGGAAGATACGGAAAGTTGGCCGAATCTGATGGTGACGGAAAACGGCGATGTTTTCAGCCATTGGCGTGTGCTGGACTTCTCCAAGGATTACAATGATGTAAACGAAAATGGAGAACGGTTCTACAGTGGTATCGAGATGGACTACAACGGAACGTATTTTCCGTTGGATGAAAACATCATAAACTTTGCAGTAGAAGGAACCGAGGAAGAAGGAAACAAGGAAGACTGCCCCTATATCACCCTCCGTGCCGTCTACGAATCTGCCGACACCGTTCGCTATAGCGGCACCGTAGGTGACAATATCCCGTGGCAGCTCACCGCCGATGGTACGCTGACGGTGGGTCGCATCGGAGATGCTGTTGACGGAGAGGGTAGCTACAGCATTCCCGACTGGGAGAATCCCGGGGACTATTACGCAATGAACGAAGAAGAAGCAAATCAAGCGATTGCAGATGGCAGATTCGCTCCCTGGTTGCCCTATCATGGAGAGATCACCGCACTTGTGATCGGTTCTGACATTGCAGACATTGGCAATCATTCTTTCCAGGATATGGACAAGGTTGCGGAACTGACTGTTCCCGGTAACGTAAAGAGAATCGGCGAATGGGCATTCCACAACAACAACTTTGTAACCGTGACCATCGCAGAAGGTGTAACAAACATCGCTGCGTATGCCTTTAACGAAAGCCACAATATCACCACCATCCACATTCCCGCCAGCGTGTGGTATATCAGTGAAGAAGCCTTCAAGGAATGCTATGAGCTGGCAACCTTCACGGTAGCGGATGGTAGCACGGAGCATACGGCTGTAGACGGTGTACTGTTCACTAAGGATATGACAGCACTGATCCGGTATCCCTGGGCTAAGCCGGACACCTCTTACACCGTACCGGATGGCGTAACACTGCTGAAGGCTACCTGCTTTGAAGCGTCCGGAAACCTGACCGAGATCATTCTGCCGGAAAGTCTGGACACCATCGAATGGTGGGCTTTGGCAGAGCTGAACGTATCCGAGCTTGTCATTCCGGCAAGTGTCAACAGCGTACAGGACAGCGCATTCCGCAATTGCTACAACCTGACCGACATCTACTTCCAGGGCAACAAGCCGGACGATTGGCAGGGCAACCTGTTCACGCTGTATAACGAAGACGGCGACTACGACTATTTCAACGAAAATATTCGCATCCACTACAATGCCGCTGCCGAACGGTGGGGTGACATCGTGGGCGAATACGGTGACAACATGGTCATCGACGGCGGCTACCGTGTGGAATTCGTGGACGACGATGGCGTGACCTCTGTGATCGACGAACAGATCCTGGCAATCAACAACACCATCACCGTACCGGCAGCACCGGCGAAGGACTATGGTTCGTTCGCTCGTTGGTTCGCATGGGAAAGAGACTACACCACCACCGACAACGGTACTACCATTACCCTGACCCAGGACCTGCTGAACGAAGCCGGTTACGACACCAACTGGGACGGCGTGAACGATACCATCGTCTTTGAAGCACAGTATGATCTGGACGAGAACGCACCGGAATTCCGGGCAGAAGGCTGGATCGACACCGACGAAGATGGTACCGACGACATCCATTGGTTCGTGGAATGGAACAGAAACCTGACCGTGGAATCCACCAACGACAACAAAGTTTCCATCCCGGATTACTCCAACGAAAACCCGGCTCCGTGGCACGACTACGCCAGCTACATCCGCAGCGTGAATATCTGGAACAACATCGACCGCATTGGCAGCTATGCCTTTGCCGACCTGTTTGTGCTGGATGGCGTAAATATCCCCGGTGACGTAAAGTCTATTGGTACGTGCGCATTCTATAACTGTACCAACATCAGCTGGATCAACATTGGTGACGGCGTAGAGCGGATCGAGCATGACGTGTTCTGCGGCGTGAATATGTACAACCATATCTGGATCCCGGCCTCCGTGACCGATATGAATGACAACGCATTCATCAGCTGTCGTGTGAACCGGTTCGAGGTAGACGGCAACAACCAGAACTATTGGAATGACGAACAGGGCATCCTGTACAAGCGCAACGGGGACGGCACCTCTACACTGCTGGAATATCCCAAGAACGATGGACGGCAGGCTGTTGTGATCCCGGAAGGCGTGACCACCATCCACGAATGGGCATTCGAGGATGCATGGGACGTTCGCTCCGTACAGCTTCCCGAAACCCTGCAGACCATTGAAAACTATGCATTCCGGAATTCGAACCTGTGTATGGTACATATCCCGGCCGGCGTGAATTCCATTGGAGAAGAAGCATTCCGGTACAACTGGGGTCTGGAAGGCGCATACTTCTACGGCAATGTGCCGACCATGGGCAACGATGTGTTTACCGACACCTCCGGCGATTTCCGCATCTACTACCTGAACGGCAAGTCCGGCTTTGATGGTCTGGGCTACAACACCGACACCTTCTCCGCAACCGACGACTACGCCAGCGGCGTGATCGACTACGACTGGAACGATGAACACATCCATCTGGAGTGGAACATCACCAAGGACGGTTGGCTGAACGTAGTAGGCGAAGGCTCCATCCCCGACCA
>CAZLED010000013.1:32566-41977 GCA_964558485.1 uncultured Ruminococcus sp.
TTCACCATCTACTACTACGAAGGCACCACCGGATGGGACGACTATGATATGTATCCCACCTATATGCTGCAAGCAGGCGAAGAACCCTTTGTAGCCCGTGGTCACGTAGACGGCACCAACATCGATTGGACCATCGACAAGGACGGCGTTCTCACCGTATTCGGCGAAGGCGGCATCCCGGACAACGTATGGGAATGGCGTGAATACATCGATACCATGGTGAAGAAGATCCACATCGAAGATGGCATCACCGGTATCGGTGACAATGCATTCTGGAACGATGCTGACGGTATCACAGAACTGACGCTGCCCAATACGCTGAAGTACATTGGCACGAACGCATTCCAATGTAACGGTGAAAATGGCAACCGCTTTGGTGAGCTGGTTCTTCCGGAAGGTCTGGAACGGATCGAATACCATGCATTCTACAACTGTGGTCTGACCAAAGTGACCATTCCGTCTACGATGCAGGAATTCGATGCCGCATCCTTTGAGAAGAACCCGATCGAAGCATACGCAGTAGCCGAAGGCAATCCCGAGTTTGCTACCGACGAATACGGCGTTCTGTTCCAGCTGTGGTATGACGAAGATGATCAGGGCAACCGTATCGATGGTACCGGCAAATTTGGCGTACTGGCGGCATATCCCTCCGGTTTGTCCATGACCTCCTATACTGTACCGGATACCGTAGGCGATATTCAGTGGTGGGCATTCTCCTATGCCAACAACCTGACTACGTTGAATCTGAACAATGCATGGGGTTACAACGATCATAGTATTAACTGCTGTGACAACCTGACCTCTCTGGTTCTGCCGGAAAACATCGACTGGATGAGTCCCGAAGCGATCTACGGCAACAAGAACCTGCATAGCGTAACCTTCTCCGGCAACATTCCGGACTTCCATGCGGATGAAGATGGCAACATCGTTCCGTTCTATGGCAACGCAGACGACTTTGTCGTGTATTTCTACGATGACGAAGAGAATGTCCAAAAACTGAGCGACAGCGGTATGTTCGCCAAGTATTCCTTTATTGCCCTGCCCAACAGCAACTTAAAGGGTGACGTAAACGACGACGGCAAGGTGGACGAGGACGACTTGACAATCCTGCAAAAACATTTCGCCGGTTATGATGTATACTTTGTTGGAGCCAATGCCGACATCGACGGTGAAAACGGTCTGACCCGGCGTGACGTTATGATCCTTGCCCGGTACCTTGCTAACTGGGGTGAAGCGTACAGCAAATATTTCAACTGATTCCCCAAACCAGCAACACAAAAACCACACCAAATGGACGGTGTGGTTTTTTGTTATGGTGTCCTTGTATAGGGCAAACGGCGTCCCGATCAGGTGCGGATCACATAGCGCTCTCCAGCTTCTGCTACATCTGTAGTATGATACCGCTTTTGCACGTCCCACAAAGTTTCCGTGGGCGCAGGCGTGTACAGGGTGACGGACGGCTTACTGGGCGGCAGCGGTGTGGTTTCGTCCAAGGCTGCCAGATAGACCAGGTCGGCGCCATGGAGCAGGATCCCGTCACAGCCAGCCTCCGCATGGATATGCAGCGTGTCGCCTTCCATATGTCCGCACACATCCCAAATGGAAAACCGCATCAGGCAGGTCAACCCATTGGTAGCATCCATTGGAAGATGGTCGAGCTCGTGCCGGTCGTATTCGTATCGGATGGGCAGCGTGACCTCCTCGGTGACCACGTCTCCGTTGCCGGTCAGGAGCACCGTACAAAGGGCAGACCCGGTGAGCAGCAGCTTTTCTCCCACGACCTCTGCCTTTTCCCATCGACCCTTGCCCCAGCCGTACAAAAATTGCAGCTCCGTTGCCCCATCCACGTTTGCCATACTTTGCTGGCCGGTCAGCGTCACCTGTCCCCGGACACAGCGACCGCCGGTCATCGCCTGCACCGTGCGAAAATGGGGCGTGTAGGCGTGGGTGGTGCAGTAGCCGTCGGTGGTGATGGCAGCGCTTGTTTCACCGCAAAGAATGGCTTCCAGATCGTATTCCATTTCCCACCGGATCCGGTCGTCTTCTTCGGTGACGGTCAGCGCCGCACAGATCCCATTTGCCGTGACCGATGACATGGCGGTAGCTTGCTTGCAGGGCAGTGTTTCATGGATGGGCATCCGACTGCGTACCGGCACATAGGCACCGCTGTCTCCCCGGACCAAAAACCGCACAGACGCTTCGCCGTCCACCACCACGCCGTCGGTGTCCGGGGATGGGCGTACCTCGGTGATCTGCACATTTCCCTGGCAGGTGATGACCTTGCCGCCGCCGGTCTCGCCCTGGATCGTGCCGGTGCGTTGGCAGGTCTTCATCTGCACCAGTGGCACGTCTTCGCTGCGATATATCGTATGCGTGCTGTCCGTGGCGGCACCGGAGCCGGTGGTACAGTCCGCATCGCCCAGCGCCAAACAGGACAGCTTCACCCGGGCCGACAGCGTGAGCTTCCGTGGCGCTGTGACCCGACAGACCACGTTTTCGCTTTCGCAGACCAGGTGCAGGTCGTCCATGGCCATCGATGTACCTTCGGACAGCGGCAGCCTGGCGTCCCAGGTGGAGAACAGGGGCAGGGAAGCAAGGGCCCCATCGGTGGTGAGATAGACCACGGTGTACAGCACACAGCCGGATACTTCGATGGAGCGTTCTACCAGAAACCCATGGTCTCTGGTAGTGCTGCATTGTACGCCCACGATGCGCCGCACCTCCGGCTGGTATTCCGGCAGCTCGAAATCCTCGGTGACATCGACGCCGGTGGTATGGGACAGGGACAGAACAGATAGGTTGGCCATAGCAATACTCCTTTGTGCTCGTAGGATCGGTTGACATATGGTATGCGATAGCCGTGGGTGATATGCGTGATGGAAACTGGATGGAAAGAATGTCTCGTCAATTTGCACTAAAAAACGGTTGTCCCCCCCGATTTTTGTTGATGATTGCTATTGCGGCGACATACTTTTTGCGGTATAATAAAACATAAATAAAAAAAGGAGACTGACCATGCAAAAGAAAAAGATCCTTGCCCTGCTTCTGGCAGCACTGCTGACTGCACCTACACTGGTGGCTTGCAGCGAAGGCGAGACCGAAACAGGCACAAATACCACCGATACCACGAACGTAGCAGACACCGATGCAGTCGAAACGGAAGGGGAGACCACCCGTGCCCAGATCAAAGACAACCTGCCGGACAAAGATTTCGGCGGTGCCAATTTCCACCTGCTGACCCGAGAAAAATTCTATGACGACTTCATGCCCGAAGAGATGACCGGGGAAGTGCTCAACGATGCCCTGTATGCCCGGAACAGCAAGATCATGGAAACATACAATGTGACCCTAAGCTATACGGCACCGGCCTGCGAATGGGGTACGTCCTCCAAGGAATGGAACCAGATGCTGGAGACCTCCGTCATGGCTGGCGATGGTGCCTATGACCTGGTGGCCGGATATGCGTCTACCTTGCCGGAGATCATCACCAAGGGGATCCTGCTGAACTGGCACGATGTACCCTACGTGGATCTGACCCAACCCTGGTGGAGCGAACGAGTGTCCGATGTGCTGACCGTCAACGGCAAGCTGTTCCTGCTCACCGGCGACTATTCGCTGTCGCTGTGGGACAATATGTATGGTTTCCTGTTCAACAAGCAGGTGGCGCTGGACTACAATATCGAGGATGTATACAACGTAGTCCGGGAAGGCAAGTGGACCATGGACAAGCTGCAGGAGCTGTCCAACGTCGTTTCCCACGATGCAGACGGCAACGGCACCTGGGATGACAAAGATGTATACGGCATGATCTCCGACTATGGTCCGGCCATCGACTCCTTCCAGATCGCCTACCAGATGGACATCGTTTCCGCTACCGACGATGGTGGGCTGGATATCACGATCCTGTCTGAGCGCGCTGTGGACATCGTCGATCGTGTGGTACGGTTGTACAACGATACCCACGGTGCCTATGCCGCACCCAATGCACCGGAGCTCAACAATATGTTCTCCGGCAACCAGGCGCTGTTCTATGCCGTATACTTCGATATCATCACCGACCTGCGGGACATGGAGACCGACTTTGGCGTGCTGCCCTATCCCAAGTTCAACGATGCCCAGGAAAACTACGCCAATACGTCCCGGGACAATTTTGACCTGTTTGCACTGCCCCTGGACGTAAAGGACCAGGAAATGTCCGGTATCATCACGGAAGCCCTGTGCGCCGAATCCTACCGTACGGTGATCCCGGCCTACTACGATGTGGTACTGAAGACCAAGAACTCCCGGGACGAAGAATCTGCTGAAATGATCGACATCATTCGGGATACCCTGACCTTTGACCTGGGTTACCTGTGCTCCACTTCGCTGAACGAGATCGGCCACATCTTTGTGAACCTGATCCGGGAAAATGCCACCGACCTGGCCTCTCGTTATGCTGCCAAGGAATCCGCTGCCCAGACCGCACTGGACGAAATGCTGGCGGCATATGGGTACAAGAAGTAAACCGGAACCGACCCCGGCGAAACGACATATTTTCAAAAGATACCCCATCGGGTATCTTTTTTTATAAAAAAATCCTCGTCCCCTCTTGACAACGTAACAATGTTATGCTATACTATACCCAGCATCGTAACAATGTTACACACATGGAGGTGATATCATGGAGGAGCTGATCTCCAAAAAGGAAGTGCTGGCGAAATACGGCATCTCCTATGGGGCCCTGTATCGGTGGAAGCGCATGGGGCTTTTGCCGGAGGATTGGTTCATCAAGCAGGCAACGCCCACGGGACAGGAGACCTTTTTCCCCAAGGAAAGAATGTGTCAGCGCATGGAAGAGATCTTGGCACAGAAAAACGACAATTCTCTGGAAGCCCTGGCGGCACAATATCGCAACCGAACCGAAAATGTGCAGCTGGTGATCCGGCACAAAAGCGGCAGCAGCGTCAGCACCCTGGAGCTGTCCGACATTGCATGGATCGGGCTATCCAATGGCGCAGACCTGACCCAGATCGTCCGGGATTTAGCAGCAGCAGACGAAAGGAAGGATAACGTATGAGCAACAACATCAGTATCAACGGCAGCGGCAAGGTGAGCGGCGGCACCTACGACAGCGTGAATATCAACGGCTCCGGCTCTATAAACGGCGACCTGACCTGCCAGACCATGACCATCAACGGCTCCGGCAGTGTGCAGGGCAGCCTGACCACAAACGGTTCCTTTACCATCAACGGCAGCGGCAGCGTACACGGGGACATCAACGGCAGTGGACATATCAGCATCAACGGCTCCGGGAAGGTGACCGGCTCTGTCCATTGCCAGGTCTTTCGCTCGGCCGGATCGGGGACGGTGTACGGCGATTGTGAAGCGGAAGAGATCACCATGGAAGGCGGCGGTCGTGTGGAAAAGCTGCTCAACGGCGAGAACATCCGGCTGGTGCTGTATCCCCAGTGCCATATGCACATCGGCTCCATCGGCGGCACCAACATCACCGTGGAACATAAGCCATCCCAGCACAACCGCAGCCGGACCTTCCACTTCTTCGGCATCTTATCCGGGAGAGACGGCGACAATGGTCTGCGGCCCTGTGGTACCCTGGAGACCGACACCATCGAAGGGGACACCATCACCCTGACCTGCACCAAAGCAGCCAGAGTCAGCGGACGGATCGTGAAGCTGGGCCCCGGCTGCCGGATCGGTCGTGTGGAATACACGGAGACCTACGAAGCAGACGAGGACGCCACCGTAGACGAGCTGGTGAAGCTGTGAGCGAGAACGGATAAAACAAACCCCAAACCGATCCAACGACACGGCACCGACCAAACTTTGCCAGAAATCCAAAAATACGCACACAGACCATACCGACCGCATCGTCCATGTGCGTATTTTTATTTATATGATTTCAACCATAGTTGAGCCAACGACAGCGGTTCCCGAAACCAAGTTAGTTTTCCACCTTCTGGAACTGCTCGATGAGATCCTCCATGTTGGTCAGCGCAGCCTTTTCCTTGGAGGTGTACCAGGCTTCCAGGTTCTCCTGCTTGGCAGAGATCATGTTCCGGCAAGCATAGCCCATCTGGTTGAAAGCGTCGCCATATACATAGGCAATATCCGTGATGAAGTTATCCCGGATCAGCTCGATCATCTGGGCAGACTTGGCATCTCTGGCATACTTGGCCTTCAGCAGAGTCTCATAGTAGACCGGCAGTACATCGTTGTAGCCCAGGTAAGCCAAGGATTCCAGCACGGCGCTGGCGGCATCGACCTTCTGGCAGTTCACCGGCAGACACATAACGGAGATGATATCGTGGGCGATGGAGTAGTAGCTCTCCTGCTCCTCGTCCAGCTTCGGGAAGGGCACGATCCCATAGGCGTCGTCCATATCCCGTAGGCTTTCGGCAGAGTAGAAGAAGCCGAACAGGAACATGGTCGTCCCCTCGGAGAACTTTTCTCTGTACAGCACGTCGTCCGTATACGCACTGCCGTAGCCAAAACCGCCAACGGAGTTGTAGTAAATGTCGTAGGTCTTCTTCAGCGTGTCCACGGCCCGTTCGGAAAGCAGGCACAGCTTCGGCACGTCGTTCTCATCTCGTTCGGTGGCACGGACGTCACAGGCGTACAGGATACCGTCCAGGTTGGTATAGTTGTTGATCGCATAGCCAAGCTGGTCGTCGTAGCTGGCGGTGTTGTCGCCGTCTACATCTTCCCACACCTCTTCGGCGACCTTCTGCAGGAAATCATAGGTCCATTTGCCTTCCAGTACCACGTCGTACAGAGCATCGCCATCGCTGTAATAGTTCGTGTACATGGCCTTGTTGTAGTAGATACAGTTCATGCACCGGGTGGAATCCACGTGAACGTCACCCACCATACAGTAGATCTTGTCGGTACCGATGGTCATTTCCTTCATGTAGTCGTAGTTCCACCAGGGCTTATCGAAGGACAGGTACGGCGCATCCTTCATGTTGTAGTACATATTCTGGTATGCATATTTGGCAGCGTTCCACTGGATCAGGCTGAACATATCATAGGTAGTGTCCCCCGCCATGACCAGCTTTTCCAGAGTCGCACCGGTCTGGTCGGTGGTCACCTGGGAATCAAAATAGTCCAGCTCTACGTCCAACAGGTCTTCTACAGCGATATTGCGGTAGTAGAGCGCATCGTCCAAGGTTTCCCCATTGTTTTCGCCGGCCAGATTCAGATAGGTCTCCGCCACGGATACACTGGCAGTGGTGTACCAAATGGATACCGTTTCCCCATCAAAGGTCGTTCCGGCCGGTACACCGGACAACAGCTCCGGTTCGGTCTCCACAGGATCGGTCTGGGTCGGATTGGCGGAAACATCGGTGGTATCGGCGGTGGTTTCATCAGTCGTATTGCCGCAGCCAACCAGCGTCGGTGCCAACAGCAATGCTGCCAACAAGCAGGACAAAATACGGGTACGCATACAGATTACCTTTTCTTCATTTGTAGAATTTGCACAAAATTCTTGTTGACTACAGTATAGCACACTTTCCGAAGAAAAGCAAGCGTTTTGGAAAAACAATCCAGGACACCACTTGCTTTTTAGCACGCCATTTTTTGCTATATATCGAAATTTCGGTTTTCTGTGGGTATGCGCAAAAGATCCCGAAAGACCACTTGACAAACGGACAGCAATGGTGTATAATAAAGACAAACAAGGATGCATAAAGCACCCTTGTCTGCCAGGCGACCATAGGACGGTTGCCACAGATGGATGACTATAATAGGAATTACGAATGAAAGGTTGGAACACTTTCATTCAACCCAGTGAGCCATTTCTGAGGTGAACAGACGGCTCACTTTTTTTCTGCAAATTTCCCGATGATCCACTTGCAGAATTTGTACGTTTTTTCGATGATCGTCATGACCGGTACAACCGATTTTGCGATCTCCACCCACCAAAAAAGATCCCGAAAGACCACTTGACAAACGGATAGCAATGGTGTATAATAAAGACAAACAAGGATGCATAAAGCACCCTTGTCTGCCAGGCGACCATAGGACGGTTGCCACAGATGGATGACTATAATAGGAATTACGAATGAAAGGTTGGAACACTTTCATTCAACCCAGTGAGCCATTTCTGAGGTGAACAGACGGCTCACTTTTTTTCTGCAAATTTCCCGATGATCCACTTGCAGAATTTGTACGTTTTTTCGATGATCGTCATGACCGGTACAACCGATTTTGCGATCTCCAGTACAAACAATAAAGTTTCCATGATAGTCCTCCTTTCGAGAGAATTCCCGTCAAGAGAGCTGATCATTTCGCCTCCTTCCTGTGGGATATGTACGGAAGTACATACGCTCTTTGCCAGGTATCGAGGCAACCGTCTTCGTCTATGTATCACTTGGCTATAGTATAGCACAGAATAAGCACTTTGTCAA
The DNA here is from genome assembly GCA_964558485.1 of uncultured Ruminococcus sp. GTDB lineage: Bacteria > Bacillota > Clostridia > Oscillospirales > CAG-272 > UMGS1696. Next base: position 40,975 of record CAZLED010000013.1, read on the forward strand.
TATCTTTTGTAATATATCGAAATTTCGGTTTTCTGTGGCGTGTGGCTCTGGATATGGTAGAAAAATTCATATCTGTGTGGTATACTGAAAGGACTACACACGGAGAGGTATGGTATGTTTTCTAAGATCATCAAAACCTTTATATATGCGGTGGTGCTGGTGCTGTGTGCGCTGATCATTCTGCGGTGCTGCGCCAGTGGCGATCGGTCGTCCTACACGGATCTGCTGGTGACGCCGGAGATGGTGGCTGCCTATGCGGATGGAGAGCTGGAGGTACTGCGGCTGGAAGAGAATGCGTCGGAGATCACGTCGGATGGGTATTTCTCTGCCTATGGGTTCCGCTATGTGCCGGAGACAAAACAGCTGCAGGTGACGGTTCGTTGGAACGTGAGCACCTGGAATTACTTGAACCTGCCGGAGGGAACGGAGCTGGCTTTCTTCCTGTGCTGCAACGACGACACAGCCACCCTGCGCCAACCGGACGTAGTGGAGCGCTACGAAAAGTCCCTGTACCAATACCGGGTGCTGCAGTGGAACGATGTGGAGATCGGCGAAGACAACTGGCAGGTCTACATGGACAAACAGGACGGCGCATACAGCATTGCCCCGATCCGGTACATGGAGCAGGAGTATAGGGAATACAAGCTCTCCGGTGGAGAAAAGAAGGCACTGGTGGGGTAAGGGAGTTGGACTCTCTTTCTGCAAAAATCACCGTGGTTTGCAAAAATCCACGGTGGTTTGCAAAATCCACGGTGGTGTCAAACTGCGTTTGGGTCAAACTGTGTTTGGGTCAAACTGCGTTTTGACGTGGGACTGCACCCTTTCGGCGGCACGATAGGGGTATTGGCGATACTTTATTATCAAAAGCTGTAGGGAACTGCCTTGGCTGTGCCGAACCGAAACGATATGTCTTCAACGGATATTGGGCGAGCACCAATATCTTTTCCCGATGCGATGTTTATCCGATAACAGTATTTTCTCAGACCAAAATGACATAGGAAAA
>CAZLED010000014.1:0-41916 GCA_964558485.1 uncultured Ruminococcus sp.
GGTGTAACCTTTCCTGAACTCCCCGGCCTAGCCGGGGGTTTTCGGTATACAAAAAAACACGCTACCCCTGCGTAAGGGGAAGCGTGTTTTGCAATTCGCCAATTAGTCCACCAGCATGATCCATCAAGCTGGTCGAAGTGCATTCAATTCGCTAATTAGTCCACCAGCTTGATGAGGGCCATTTCGGCTGCGTCGCCACGACGGGGACCCATCTTGTAGATCTGGGTGTAACCACCGTTGCGGTCAGCGTACTTGGGCGCTACTTCGTCAAACAGCTTCTTAACTACATCTTCCTTGGTGATGTATGCGAGTGCAGCACGGCGGCTGGCCAGGGTGTTCTTCTTGCCGAGAGTGATCATCTTTTCAGCAATGGAACGTACTTCCTTGGCACGGGGCAGCGTGGTTTCGATGGAACCATTCTCAAGAAGATAGGTTACCATCCCACGGAGCATTGCATTTCTGTGAGCCGTCGGTCTGCCGAGTTTTCTGGTACCGGGCATGATCCATGTCCTCCTTATGCTTACTGTGTTAATCCGGTCTGCCGCTGCGATCGCTTCAACGCTTCGCTGCAACAGTCGGTACTTCCCCACAACGCAGTCCCCTGCGTCCGATCCGGGGATCCGGGAATCATATATCTATCGATTTTTCGTTATCCATTGTGGGCTACGTCCATTCCGTCTTAGCCAGCTTCACACCTATCTCCTATATCGAAATGGGTATCAAGCCAAACCTCACATGGGAAAAATCCTGCTAAGGATTTTTCAGACCTCACCCAACTGCACACCAATCTAGGTATTCCCCATGGTGAGGTCATTCTTCCTCTTTCTTGAGGTCGAGGCCCAGGGAGTGCAGCTTCAGGATAACTTCTTCCAGCGATTTCTTACCGAGGTTACGAACCTTCATCATGTCGTCCTCAGTGCGGTTGATCAGATCTTCTACGGTGTCGATGCCGGCCCGCTTCAGGCAGTTGAAGCTGCGGACAGACATGTCAAGCTCCTCAATGGTCATCTCAAGAACCTTTTCCTTGATGGTCTCTTCACGTTCCACCATGATTTCCGCATTCTTTGCCTCGTCGGAGAGATCGACGAACAAATTGAGATGCTCGTTGAGTATCTTGGCGCCTAACGAAATCGCTTCCTTCGCCAGGATCACGCCATTGGTCAGCACTTCCAGTGTCAGTCTGTCATAGTCGGTGTTGCTGCCCACACGGGTGTTCTCGACGGTATAGTTTACGTTATAAACCGGAGTGTAAATCGAGTCGGTGAAGATGGTGCCTACGGGAGCCGCCACACCTTGGCTGTTCTCCAGGAAGAGCTTCTTGTTCTTTTCCTGCGACACATATCCACGTCCATGATCGAAGGTCAGCTCCATATAGAAGCGAACATTGTCACCGACAGTGGCGATATGGTGATCCGGATTCAGGATCTCGATGTCAGCATCCTGCTTGATGTCGCCGGCCGTGATGTCACAGGCACCGGTGGTATCGATCACAACGGTCTTGGGGCCTTCAGAGTGGAGCTTTGCGGTGATGCCCTTCACATTCAGCACGATCTCCGTCACGTCTTCACGAACGCCGGCGATGGTGGAGATCTCATGCAGCACGCCGTCGATCTTAATGCAGGTGACTGCCACACCGGGGAGAGAACTCAGCAGTACCCGGCGCAGAGAGTTGCCCAGCGTAATGCCGTACCCTCTTTCCAGGGGTTCGATGATGAACTTACCGTTTCTGCCATCTTCGCTTAAATTGATAGTCGCAATATTCGGCTTTTCTATCTCAATCATGTAATAATAACCCTCCGTTTTTCATAATTGCAAATCCACACGAGTCAATGTTTGTCTCTTGTAAAATGCTTCCATGCTCCGTAATCCCACGAGAGGAACCAATGTCCCACCGCACCCAATCTGCCCAAAGGGTCGGGAGCCAATGTCCACGGAGCATACTTTGGGTAGGTTATTACTTGGAGTACAGTTCGACGATGAGCTGTTCTTCGAACGGGAAGTCCACGTCTTCTCTCTTCGGGATAGCGACCATCTTTGCAGATGCGTTTGCATGGTCAACTTCCAGCCACTTGGGCGTAACAGCGGTCTCAGAGGTCTCGATCAGAGCCTTGAACTTTTCGCTTGCCTTGCTCTTGTCCTTCAGTGCAACGGTGTCGCCGACCTTGCAGATGATAGAGGGGATGTCCACCTTCTTACCATTCAGGGTGAAGTGTGCGTGACGAACCATCTGACGAGCTTCCTTCCGGCTGGATGCCAGACCCATTCTGTACACGATGTTGTCCAGACGGCATTCCAGGATGGTCAGCAGGTTTTCACCGGTAACGCCGGCTCTCTTGTCGGCCTGTTCGTAGTAGCCGTGGAACTGCTTTTCCTGTACGCCATAGTAACGACGAGCAGTCATCTTTTCTCTGTGCTGGAGTCCGTATTCCTTAATGGTCTTGCGGCCTGCACCATGCTGTCCGGGAACAGTAGTCCGACGGGACAATGCGCACTTGTCAGACAGGCAGCGGTCACCCTTGAGGAACAGCTTCTTGCCTTCACGACGGCAGAGCTTGCAGGAAGGACCAGTATATCTTGCCATTGTTATTTTCCTCCTAAATTTCGTTCTTTACGTCGGATCAAACTCTACGACGCTTCGGCGGACGGCAGCCGTTGTGGGGGATGGGGGTAACGTCCTTGATCAGGGTGATGTCCAGACCGGTGGTCTGCAGCGCACGGATAGCGGCTTCACGACCGTTACCGGGACCCTTTACATAAACTTCCACAGTCTTCATACCATGGTCCATAGCACCCTTTGCAGCGTGTTCAGCAGCGGTCTGTGCAGCGAAGGGAGTGTTCTTCTTGGAACCCTTGAAGCCCATTTCACCGGAGGAACCCCAGGACACAGTGTTGCCCTGTACGTCGGTGATGGTCACGATGGTATTGTTGAAGGTAGAGCGGATGTGTGCGTGACCTTTTTCAATATTCTTCCGGTCACGACGCTTTTTTACGACTTTCTTAGCGACTTTTGCCATTTCGTCCTCTCACTCCTTTAATTACTTCTTCTTGTTGGCGATGGTCTTAGCCGGACCTTTTCTGGTTCTGGCGTTGGTCTTGGTTCTCTGTCCACGAACCGGCAGACCCTTTCTGTGACGGATGCCTCTGTAGCAGTTGATCTCCACCAGACGCTTGATGTTCATAGCGACTTCACGGCGCAGTTCACCTTCTACAGTGTAGTTGTTTTCGATTTCGTCACGCAGCTTTGCGATATCGTCTTCGGTCAGATCCTTTGCTCTGGTGTCAGGATTGATGCCAGTCTTGGCAAGGATGTCCTTGGAGCTCTTAGGACCGATACCATAGATATAGGTAAGAGCGATCTCTACGCGCTTGGAATTCGGAATGTCAACACCGGATATACGAGCCATTTGCGTTATCCACCTTTCTCGTTATAATTAACCCTGTCTCTGCTTGTGCTTCGGGTTTTCGCAGATCACCATAACATGACCATGTCTCTTGATGATCTTGCACTTTTCGCAGATTTTCTTTACGGAAGGCTTTACTTTCACTTTGATTTCCACCTTTCTGTATTTTGCTTCCAGCGTATTTTTGGTACGCCTGCTTGGCCAAGCATATGTGGCCAAACACCGGATCTATTGTCGATCCCCGTCTGGATTGAAATGCAGATCACAGACCGGAACAGAGGTGCGTGCCGGTACACGTTCCTCTTCCTGGAGCATAAAGGCGTTCCTTTACCTGTTTCATGTCGGCGTATCTATGACCATATCCCGGCCATCTGACCCCTCAAAGGATGTCCAACCTTCCTATAGGCTTCACACGAGCCATCAGAAGGCATCGGAGCGTCCCTTTCCCATACCCAAGCCATAACAGCTTTGGTATGATGGTCATGCACCGGAATCGATCATGCAGCCGTGACACGCCGCCACGTGTGCCGTAAAAGCACTCAGAGAACAGCGATCGGGTCATCCCCTATACCATTCTCAAACCTTTCGCTCCCACCGGGCACCGAATCGAGCTGTTATCAGCCCTTGGTGCGCCAGGTGATCCGTCCCTTGGTCGGGTCATAAATGGAAACTTCCACTGTGACCTTATCGCCGGGCAGGATCTTGATATAATTCATTCTGAGCTTGCCGGAAATATGGGCCGTCACGATCATGTCGTTCGGCAGCTTGACCTTGAACATTGCGTTCGGCAGTGCTTCCACGACCGTACCCTCGAATTCAATCACGTCATCCTTAGGCAATTTGTGTTCCTCCCATGTGCGCAGAGTAGTCATGCGTTCCCGTAGACAGTGACGCCACATTTGTAGTTTTGACCCACAGACATAGCTATCCCGTCATCGGCCGCACCGTTCCTTCATTATACGTGAAAATTGCATAAAAGTCAAGACCCATTTTCGCTGTTTTCACGTTTTTTCAAATTTTCTCCATACTCGTCATATTTTCGGACAAGTTCGGCCACGGTTTTGTTGGAATAGTCTGAAAATAGCCAGGCCATCTCCGATTCGTCCAGCATACCGACGATGGACACGTGGGACAGATGTTTCTTTTTTGGGCATTCTACCGAACGAAGTCCGCCATTCACCACGTAAACCACCGGATACGACCCGTGCCCATCGGCGTTTTCTCCCCGAAATGCCAGAAATACCCGCTTCCGATCTCGGCCACATAACGACCGTACGACCAGGATCGGCTCCCCGGCACGTGGTACCATGGGCCCTGTCATCCGTCCACCTTTGTCAGCAGCACCGGTCCGTCTCCCGTCAGCGCCACCGTGTGCTCATAGTGGGCCGACAACGAACCGTCCTTGGTCACCACCGTCCAGTGGTCCGGCCGCTCTAAGACCCCATCGGCGCCGGCATTCACCATGGGCTCAATGGCGATCACCATCCCACGACAAAGCCGGGGTCCCCGTCCCTTGGTCCCAAAGTTGGGCACGTTGGGATCCTCATGCAGATCGGCACCGACCCCATGACCCACGTACTTCTTCACAGTCGAAAAACCATTCTCCCGTACATAGCCGTCAATGGCAGCACCAATGTCGCCGACCCGGCCACCATCCAGCGTGATCGCTGCCACACCCAGTTCAAAGGACCGCTTCGTCACGTCGATCAGCCGCTGTGCCTCCGGATCGATCTTCCCGACCCCAAAGGTGTTGGCACTGTCCCCATGGAAGCCACCAATGTAGGCCCCCACATCCACCTTCACAATGTCCCCTTCCCGGAGCACCCGATCGTGAGACGGAATGCCGTGGATCACTTCGTCGTTGATGGAAATGCACGCACTGCCCGGAAATCCACCGTACCCCAGAAAGGACGGCTTCGCTCCACACTTCTCAATGTGATGCCGGATCCTGTCGTCCAGCTGCTTGGTCGTGACCCCTTCCCGGATCATCTCCTGCGCCACCAACAAGGCCTCTCCCGTAATGCGCCCAGCCAACTTCATGTGCCGGATCTGTTCATCATTTTTAATAATAATCATTGTGTTGAATTCATCTTCTTTCTATAGCATTTGTCATTCCCAACGACATACAACACAAACGTAAATACGTCAATTCTCCATTGTCAATAAAACCAACCAAAAGCAGTCCAGCCAGAGCAATGCCAAAGCCAACGCAAAATCAGCCCAGCCAAAGCATCGCCCAAGCCAAACTCACTACAAAGCCCAAACGAAATACACCGGCGAATCGGCTTTATCACAAAACCAAATGTCCGTTTGACCGCTCCACTACAAAGCCCAAACAAAGCGCAGCGCCGTAAGGAATACCTCCACACCCGGAGCAGAACCGTCACCCCAGCACCCCAACGTACCGAAACCGTACGCCCCGGCTACCAGATCAGAACCGCTCTGCCTGCACCGCACGAAATTGGTGTAATAGGAAAAAAGTTTTGCCAGGCTTTTTCAAAAGCCGCGTCTCCCCCATCCGAATGCCGAGGATTACTTACGTAACCTGAGGATTACTTGCGTAACCTCCGGATTACACAAGTAACCTCTGTACTACGCCACTCAGGCCAGAGCAGCCATCGTAAGGGCCGTGGTGTCTTCCAGCTTCTCCTGACCGTAGACGATCTTCAAAAGCCCCTTGGCCTCGTAGAAGGACTTCAGCGGCTCTGTCTGCTCGTGATAGATCACCAGACGGCTCTTTACCACTTCCGGATCGTCGTCTGCACGGATCGTCAAAGGCTCGCCGCAAGCACAGTTGTCCCCAGCCGGAGAAGGATTGTACTTCACATGATAGGTCGCACCGCACTTCTTGCAAACACGGCGGCCACCCATGCGCTCCATGATCGCTTCGTCCGCTACCTCAATGGACAATACGTCCGTGATCTCAATGCCCATGGCGTCCAGTGCTTCGGCCTGGGGAACCGTTCTCGGGAACCCGTCCAGAATAAACCCATTCGCACAGTCGTCCTTCGCCAGACGTGCCTTGATGATGTCGATCACTACAGCGTCCGGTACCAGATTGCCGGCGTTCGTGTAGCTCTGTACCGTCTTGCCCAGCTCGCTGCCGGATGCGATCTCTTCCCGGATCATAGCACCCGTGGAGATCGTCGGGATCCCAAACTTCGCAGCGATCAGCTCAGCCTGCGTGCCCTTGCCAGCACCCGGTGCGCCCAGCAGAATCAGATTCAGTTTTTTCATAGGTCATCTCCTTGCTATATTCACTTGTAGATACGGAACGGTCAAGACCGTTCCCTACGGTTTGTGGATGGTTTCAAATTTACTTGTAGATGCGGAACGGTCAAGACCGTTCCCTACGGTTTTATCGGTGGCAATTCGCTGCGGCAGTACCATCCCACATAGGATCCGGTTTGCCGAAATACCACCCAATACACAAAATCAAATAAAGCGACGGTCATATTAAGGATCCAAAGAACCGTAAACCGTCGCTTTATATGATAACTACATTATTCCAGGAAACCCTTGTAGTGACGCATGGTCATCTGGGCTTCGATCTCACGGATGGTCTCCAGAACGACGCCGCATACAATGATGACAGAGGAGCCGCCGAAAGCCAGACCGGACATGGAGCCACGAGAGATGATGTTGGCGATCAGCGGCAGTACTGCCACTACGCCAAGGCAAAGCGCACCGATAAAGGTCACACGGGAAAGGATCTTGGTAATGTACTCGGACGTGGGACGACCGGGACGAATACCAGGAATAAAGCCGCCGTTTGCCTTCATGTTGTTTGCCACTTCGATCGGATTAAAGGAAATCGAGATGTAGAAGTACGCAAACGCTACGATCAGCACCAGCGTCAGGATCGCATAGAACCAGCTGTCAGCCTGGAACAGGCCTAAGAACCCAGCCCAGAAGGAACCTTCCGCAGGCGTGGGGCAGAACATTGCGATCGTAGAGGGGATCGTGATGATGGAGTTGGCAAAGATAATGGGCATTACACCAACCATGTTCACCTTGATGGGCAGGTTGGAGGACTGACCACCGTACATCTTTCTGCCAACGACCTTCTTGGCATACTGCACCGGAATGCGGCGCTCAGAGTTGGTCATCCATACGATGAAGCCAACCATGGCCACCATGGCAACGATGCCAAGGATACCCAGGATGATGCCCAGCCAAACCGGGATCGTTCCATAGGTGTTGTCTGCCTTGATGTAGGAGCCCTTGCCGCTGAACAGTGCGATCAGAGAGGACGCCATGGAGGGCAGACGAGAGATGATATTGATGAACAGGATCATGGAGATACCGTTGCCAATACCATTTTCATTGATCTTTTCAGCCAGCCACATGACCAGCGCAGAACCGGCACAGTAGCTCGCAACGACAACTACAGCTGCAAAGAAGGACTTGTCAACGATAACGTTGTTGGCCTTCAGCAGGTTGTAGTAGCCAATAGCCGTGATCAGACCCAGAGCAACCGTTACATACCGGGTGATCTGGTTGATCTTCTTTCTGCCTTCTTCGCCTTCCTTGGAAAGATTTTCCAGATAAGGAATAGCGATGCAAAGCAGCTGCATAACGATGGATGCAGTGATGTAGGGGTTGATACCGAGTGCAAAAAGCGTAGCATTCGAAAATGCACTACCAGTGATGATGTTCAGGTACTGGAAAATGGAGCCGCCAGTAGCCGACATATACAGGCTGAGCTGGTTGGAGTCCATGTAAGGGATCGGAATTGCAGAACCGATCCGATACAGCACCAGAATGAACACGGTAAAGAGCAGCTTCTTTTTCAGATCTGCAATTTTCCACGCATTCTTGATGGTCTCAAACACTTATACCACCTCGGTCTTTCCACCAACCGCTTCTATCTTTTCCTTAGCGCTTGCTGAAAAGATCGCAGCTTCAACGGTTAATTTTTTAGTGATTTCGCCGTTGCCGAGTACCTTCAGGCCGTCAAGAGACTTCTTGATCAGACCAGCAGCCATCAAAGTTTCCAAATTTACAGTGTCGCCGTCGTTGAAACGCTTGTCCAGATCGGATACGTTCACGATAGCATAGTGGGTAGCAAAGTGGTTCTTGAAACCTCTCTTGGGGAGCTTTCTGTACAGGGGCAGCTGACCGCCTTCGAAACCGAGACGAACACCGCCACCGGAACGGGCATTCTGACCCTTGTGACCCTTACCGGCCGTCTTACCATTGCCGGAACCGGCACCTCTACCCTTCCGGAATCCTTCCTTCACGGAACCAGGAGCCGGGGAAAGTTCATGGAGCTTCATAGGGTTGACATCCTCCTTACTGAATGATCGAAACAATTTTCATCGTAGTATAGGTTCTCCAAGGTCTCCCAAGGAAAACACGGAATAATAAGAATCCCAAATCAAACGAAATATGGTAACTAAATTCCTGCAATTGGAAACCGGCTACGGCGAACAGGGTTGGTGGTCCCTGTGAGCTCGCTCCACTACTTCTGATGCCAAGGATCGCTATATGGCTACGCACCCGGCTTTGCAGGCACTATATTCCACAATAGATCCCCTGTCCAAAAAGTTCTTTGCGGAGCTTTCTTACAAGAAAGCGACCGTTTCCCAAAAACAAACGAATTCAGCCCAATTTCATTCCGTCAAGAATTCACGCCTTTTCAACAGTCACCAGGTGAGCCAGGACACGAACCTTGCCGTCCAGGACGGGGCCAGCTTCGTGAACGATGGAGTCACCGATCTTGCGCAGGCCGAGGGAAGCGGCGGTTGCCTTCTGGTTGGGCTTACCGGCTATGAGACTCTTTGTCAGAGTGACCTTAACCTTTTCCATATCTCATAACCTCCTTATTCCGTAACCTGTTCCACGCTGATGCCTCTGGTCTTAGCGACCTGTTCAGCAGTGCGGAGCGTCTTCAGACCCTCAAAGGTAGCCTTTACCACGTTCACGGGGTTGTTGGAACGGAGACACTTGGAACGGATATTCTTGATACCAGCCAGCTCCATAACAACACGAACCGTCTTACCAGCGATGATACCAGTACCTTTTGCAGCCGGCTTCAGCAGCACGCTGCCAGCACCGTATTCGCCCAGTACTTCGTGGGGAATGGTGTCACCCTTCAGGGATACTTCGATCATGTTCTTCTTGGCATCTTCGATAGCCTTACGAACTGCTTCCGGTACTTCGGCGGCCTTGCCGATACCGTAGCCTACGTGACCATTTTCATCGCCAACTACCATTACGGCTGCGAAACGGGCGATTCTACCACCCTTGACCGTCTTGGATACCCGGCGAATCACGACCTGCTTTTCCTTCAGATCCAGCTCTTCGGGATTGAAATTTCTCTTAGCCATTTCGTTTTTTCTCCAATATTGTGATTGCAGCTTCTTGGGGACGAGGGGAACGGGGGAACGGGGTCGCTTTTTGAAAAAAGCTTGGCAAAAACTTTTGAACAGGGATGCTGAGACCCCATATAGTTTTTTGCATAGCTGGTGCGTTGCCATGTTGTTCGCTGAGCCTTGTTTGACCAAAACTGTTTTTGTACAGCGGCTTCGCGTTTTTTGACCTCGAAAATTCTCCGTGCTACGCACTGGTTTGGCTTTGCAATGCAGCGATCAAATAGACTATGCGTCTATTCGTGCTTTTCGCAGCCATACCGTACGTGACCCATTTCACCCATCCAAAATACTGCTTATGAAATGATAAACTACTGTTGTTCCGGCGGCACGCATCGCCACACAGGCTCGGAATCTGTGCATAACGGAGATGCGGTCATGTGCCGGAGTCAGGTGTACAAACCGGAATTAGAACTGCAGACCAGCTTCTCTGGCGCCGGCAGCCAGTTCCGATACACGTCCGTGATAAATATAACCACCGCGGTCGAATACCACAGTGTCGATCCCCTTAGCCTTAGCCCGTTCAGCGATCATCTGGCCAACCTTCTTAGCGGCTTCCTTGTTGCTGCCGATGCCTTCAAAGCCCTTTTCCGTAGAGGATGCGGCGCACAGGGTGATACCCTTTACGTCGTCAATGATCTGTGCATAAATGTGTGCATTGGAACGGTAAACAGCGAGACGGGGACGTTCGGTAGTACCAGCCACCTTTGCACGAACTCTTGCATGTCTCTTAAGACGCTGCGCGTTCTTATCTTTCTTTGCAACCATGGGTAACGTCTCCTTTCATTATTTACCGGTCTTACCAGCCTTGCGGCGGATATGCTCATAGTCGTACTTGATACCCTTGCCATGATAGGGTTCCGGCGGTCTCTTGGAGCGGATATTCGCTGCCACCTGGCCGCAGTACTGCTTATCAAAGCTCTTTACGATGATGGTGTTGGCATCCGGTACGTCGAAGGTAACCTTGTCGTCTTCGTTGAAGTAGATGGCATGGGAATGACCAACGTTCAGAACGATACGCTTGCCTTCCTTTGCAACTCTGTAACCAACGCCAACGATCTCCAGCTTCTTCTCGTAGCCCTTGGAAACACCTTCGATCATGTTGTTGATCAGGGTTCTGGTCAGACCATGGAGAGCACGGTTTTCAGCTTCGTCGTCAGGACGGGCAACGGTCACAACAGCGCCGTCTACTGCTACAGTCATAGCAGCAGGAGCGGTGTAGGTCAGGGTACCCTTGGGGCCCTTTACGGTGATGAGATTATTGTCGCCCACAGTCACGGTAACACCAGCGGGTACCGTAATGGGAGCTCTACCAATTCTAGACATTCTGTACCTCCCTTTCTCTTACCAGACAAAAGCGAGGATCTCGCCGCCTACGTTTTCCCGTCTTGCCTTCTTGTCGGTCATGATACCCTTGGAGGTAGAAACGATGGCGATACCCAGACCGTTCATTACCTTGGGCATATCTTCGGAGTTGGAGTAGATCCGAAGACCCGGCTTCGAAACACGGCGCAGACCATGGATAACCTTCTGCTTGCCTGCTTCATACTTCAGAGTGATACGGATGATACCCTGCTTGCCGTCTTCAATGACCTGCACGCCCTTGATGTAACCTTCAGCCAGCAGAATGTCTGCGATGGCCTTCTTCATATTGGAAGCGGGAACATCAACGGTTTCGTGCTTTGCGTTATTCGCATTTCTGATTCTGGTCAGCATATCGGCGATAACGTCAGAAATCTGCATTTTTGTATTCCTCCTGTCATGCAAGTAAATAAAGTCTTGCTGCCCCATAGTTCTGGAAAGAGCAAGCTTGCCGCTCTCCCCAGCTTTATGTGGCCGCTCACCAACGGTTAAAGCCGGACGAAGGTATCCTTCCTCCCAGCTTTCCTATCGGTGCGGAACGTATATCATATGAGGATTTCTCCCCAAATGAGCAATAGTAATTGTGACACAAAACCAAGAACTATATTCCAGCAATCAGAAACAGTCTTGCAAACTTACCACGAATTTTTACCAACCACATTCCTGCAATTGGAACCCGTCCATGGCGACTGGGGTTGGTGGTCCCCAGGAGCTCGCTCCACTATTCCTGATGCCAAGGATCGCTCCCCGGCTACAGCCGGAACTGTTCTTCGCTTTGCACCCAATAAACAGTGTTATTCAGTTAAAAAGTTTTTGCGGAGCTTTTTTCAAAAAGCGACCGTTCCCCTTTCAACGAAAACCCTGCACAAATCACCAAGATGCCTTACGAACACCCGGGATTTCGCCCTTGTAGGCCAGCTCACGGAAGCAGATACGGCAGATACCGTACTTGCGGAGGTAGGCGTGGGGGCGGCCGCAGATCTTGCAGCGGTTGTACTCACGAGTGGAGAACTTCTGCTTCTTCTGCTGCTTGAGGATCATAGATGTTTTAGCCATTGTTACTCTCCCTCTTATTACTTAGCGAAGGGTGCGCCCATGAGGGTCAGCATTTCCTTGGCTTCAGCGTCAGTGTTAGCGGTGGTTACAAAGCAGATGTCCATACCACGGATCTTGTCTACCTTGTCGTATTCGATTTCAGGGAAGATCAGCTGTTCCTTCAGACCCAGGGCATAGTTGCCACGGCCGTCGAATGCGTCGGGGTTGATACCCTTGAAGTCACGCACTCTGGGCAGAGCGAAGTTGAACAGTCTGTCCATGAATTCGTACATCTTCTCGCCACGGAGAGTTACCTTCACGCCGATCTTCATGCCTTCACGCAGCTTGAAGTTGGCGACGGATTTCTTTGCATAAGTCGGAACGGGCTTCTGACCAGTGATAGCAGCCAGGTCAGCGATAATGGAATCGATCACCTTGCTGTTTTCCTTGGCATCGCCGGCACCAACGTTGATAACGATCTTATCAAACTTCGGAATCTGCATTACGCTCTTGTATTCGAACTTCTTCATCAGAGCGGGAGCAACTTCAGAAGTGTATAATTCTTTCATTCTTGCAGCCATCGTACACCTCCGAATTACAGCTCAGCGCCGCACTTAACGCAGACGCGGGTTTTCTTGTCGCCGTCGATCTTATGAGCGGCACGGGTAGCCTTCTTGCACTTCTCGCAGTACAGCTGGACCTTAGAAGCGTACATAGCGCCTTCTACTTCCAGGATACCACCGTTTTCCTTCGGCGGACGAGGCTTCATGTGCTTCTTCACCAGATTGATGCCGTTCACAATGACCTTGCCTTCCTTGGGGGAAACTTCTACTACTTTACCGGTCTTGCCCTTATCGTCGCCGGAGATCACGATGACCATGTCACCCGTCTTTACATGAAGCTTCTTATTCATATCATTCTACCTCCATTAAAGAACTTCGGGTGCCAGAGACAGGATCTTGGTGTAGTCCCGTTCACGCAGTTCACGAGCTACAGGCCCAAAAATACGAGTCCCCTTGGGGTTCTTGTCTTCGTTGATGATAACAGCTGCGTTCTCATCGAACTTGATGTAGGAACCATCGGCTCTTCTCAGACCCTTTGCGGTTCTTACCACAACTGCCTTCACAACGTCGCCCTTCTTTACAACTCCACCAGGAGCTGCCTTCTTTACGGCACAAACAACTACGTCACCAATGCTGGCGTAGCGTCTGCCGGTGCCGCCGAGAACACGGATGCACATCAGTTCCTTCGCACCTGTGTTGTCAGCCACCTTCATTAAGGATTGCTGCTGAATCATTTTTTCTTTCCTCCAGTTAGTGTCAGGTGATAACTTGGGGGTCAGTCAAAGGCATTCGTAAAGGGGAAACGGGACGCTTTTTGTAAAAAGCTTGGCAAAAACTTTTGAACAAGGATCTATTGCCCCATATCGTTAGCCGAAATCCGGGTGCATAGCCATGTTGTATCTGCGTATCCGTCCAAGGGTGACGCCTACCCTACTTCGTGGACGTTTGACCTCGAAATAGTCCGGCGGAGCCTTGTTCGGCGCAGATCGTTTTGCTGTTCGTTTCCTTTTACGTTTGTCTTTATTTCCCGATCCTGGAATATCACCTATGATCTAGGAGTACACCGGGGGAGAGTTCGTGCGACCAAAGGGTGTCAAAGAAGGGTTATGGTCCCTGCCAGCTGACCCCTGCTCCGCACGCTTGTCTCCCGGTTTCTCTGCAATCTTTTACCTAATTTATGTTGAGTCTCTCCGACTAAATATTACTTAGCCTTTTCGATGACTCTGACCAGTCTCCATCTCTTCGTCTTGGAGAGAGGTCTGGTTTCCATCAGCTCAACTCTGTCGCCAACACCGCATTCGTTGTTTTCGTCATGAGCGTGGAGCTTGATGGTGCGCTTGATGATCTTGCCATAGGTGGGGTGCTTTACATGGTCTTCGATGGCGACAACGATGGTCTTATCCATTTTGTCGCTCACGACCATACCCACTCTGGTCTTTCTGAGTGCGCGTTCTACTGCCATGTCGTTTCCCCCTTATGCCTTCTTCTCGGAGATGATGGTCATCACACGAGCGATTTCCTTCTTGGTTTCCTTAATCTTGTGGGGATTTTCAAGCTGATTGATAGCGAGCTGAAAACGGAGATTAAAGAGTTCGGACTTCAGCGACTCGAGCATGGATTCGAGCTCTTCGCCAGACTTGTTTCTGAGTTCATTTGCCTTCACAGCTTAACCCTCCACTTCATTTTCCAGTTGTTCCTTGGTAGCGAAGCGGCACTTGATAGGCAGCTTATGCATAGCAAGACGCATAGCTTCTCTGGCTGCTTCCTCCGGGATACCACCCATTTCGAACATAACTCTGCCCGGCTTCACAACGGCTACCCAGTATTCCGGGGAACCCTTACCGGAACCCATACGAGTTTCAGCAGGCTTTTCGGTGATGGGCTTGTCGGGGAAGATCTTGATCCATACCTGACCGCCACGCTTTACGTAACGGGTCATAGCGATACGGGCTGCTTCGATCTGGTTAGCGGTGATCCAAGCGGGCTCGGTAGCAACAAGGCCGAATTCGCCATTGGTGATCTTGTTACCTCTCAGAGCCTTACCGGTGAGACGCCCTCTATGCACGCGTCTGTATTTTTCTCTCTTAGGTCTCAGCATTATTGAGCGCCTCCTTTACTGTTCTTTTGCGGGAGCTGCCGCTCTGGGAGCTCTCGGGGGTCTGCCTTCGTTGCGAGGAGCACCGTCACGGTTGCCACGGAAGGGACGATCGCCGCCTCTTCTGTCACCGTCTCTGCGGTCTCTTCTCTGACCATCTCTGCGGTCTCTTCTCTGGGGCTTTCTTTCTTCAGCAGCAGCGGCAGTGCGAGCTACTTCGGACAGCACTTCACCCTTGTAGATCCAAACCTTAACGCCGATCTTACCATAGGTGGTGTTGGCTTCCCAGAAACCGTAGTCGATGTCAGCACGCAGGGTCTGCAGCGGAATGGTACCTTCGTGGTAGTGCTCGGTTCTGGCGATTTCAGCACCAGCCAGACGACCGGACAGGCACACCTTGATACCCTTTGCGCCCAGCTTCATGGTACGGGAGATCGCCTGCTTCATAGCACGACGGAAGGATGCACGCTTTTCGAGCTGAGCAGCGATCGATTCTGCAACGAGCTGAGCGTTCATATCGATCGGCTTTTCCTCGATCACGTTTACGGATACGGGAGCGTTGACGATCTTTTCGATCTCCAGACGGAGAGAATCGATCTCGGAGCCACCCTTACCGATGACCATACCGGGCTTAGCGCAGTGGATGAACACTCTCACCTTGCCGGTGTTGTCTCTTTCGATCTCGATCTTGGGGATACCCGCGAGGAAGAGCTTCTTCTTCAGGTATTCTCTGACCTTGTAGTCCTGTACGAGAACATCGCCGAACTTTTCATCAGAGGCATACCATCTGGAATCCCAGTTTTTGATTACGCCGACACGAAGGCCGTGCGGATTCACTTTCTGTCCCATGTTACGACTGCCTCCTTACTCTTTTTCTGCAACAGCCACGGTGATATGGCTGGTTCTCTTGAGGATCCGGTCAGCGGAGCCCTTGCCACGAGGCATGATCCGCTTCAGGGTCATACCGGGGCAAACGAAGCATTCGGAAACGTACAGCTTCTCAGGATCCATATTGAAATTGTTTTCAGCGTCTGCAGCCACCTTGTTCAGCAGCTTCAGAACGGGTTCGCAAGCGGCCTTGGGGGTATTCTTCAGAATACCAACAGCCACTGCGTAGTCCTTCCCACGGATCAGATCCAGAACGATCTGGACCTTGCGAGGGGAGATACGGATGTGTTTCTGCGTAGACTTAGATTCCATGTTACTTTCTGTCCCCTTTCGCATTATTTACCGTTGTTGGAAGTCTTGGAACCTGCGTGACCCTTGAAGGTTCTGGTAGGAGCAAATTCACCGAACTTGTGACCTACCATATCTTCGGTAACGTACACCGGGATGTGACGCTTGCCATCGTGAACGGCAACGGTGTGACCAACAAATTCCGGGAAGATGGTGGAGGCTCTAGACCAGGTCTTGAGCACCTTCTTTTCGCCTTTTTCGTTCATCTGGCAAACTCTCTGATAGAGCTTTTCTTCGATAAACGGTGCCTTTTTCAAACTTCTGCTCATTTAAATGTTGCCTCCTTCCTTACTTGCTGTTTCTGCGCTTCACGATCATCTTATCGGTTCTGGCCTTCTTATTTCTGGTCTTATAACCCAGAGCAGGCTTACCCCAAGGAGTAACCGGGCCGGGACGACCGATGGGAGAACGACCTTCACCACCACCATGCGGGTGATCGCAGGGGTTCATGACGGAACCACGAACGGTAGGACGGATACCCTTATGACGGGTCTTACCAGCCTTACCGACCTTTACGGTGTCGTGCTCGATGTTGCCCACCTGACCGATGGTTGCAACGCAGTCCTTACGGATATAACGCATTTCGCCGGAGGGCAGACGGACCATGACCAGGTCGCCTTCCTTACCCATTACCTGGGCCTGTGCACCGGCTGCACGAACCAGCTGACCGCCCTTTCCGGGAGACAGCTCGATGTTGTGTACGAAAGTACCATCGGGAATGTTGGCAAGCGGCAGGGTGTTACCAACCACGATGTCGGCGTCTGCACCGGTGTACAGAACCTGACCATCGTTCAGACCGGCAGGAGCGATGATGTAGCTCTTCTTGCCTTCGGTATCCTGCAGCAGTGCGATGTAGGCAGTACGGTTGGGGTCATATTCCACACCCACAACGGTCTTGGCCAGCTCGGACTGACGCTTGAAGTCGATGATACGATACTTCTGACGGTTTCCGCCACCCTTGTGACGAACGGTGATACGGCCATAGCTGTTACGACCGGCATTCTTCTTCTTGACAGCCAGCAGACTCTTTTCGGGGGTGAACTTGGTGATTTCCTCGAAGGAGGGAACGGTCATGT
The DNA here is from genome assembly GCA_964558485.1 of uncultured Ruminococcus sp. Taxonomy (GTDB): domain Bacteria; phylum Bacillota; class Clostridia; order Oscillospirales; family CAG-272; genus UMGS1696. The sequence continues at coordinate 17,143 of CAZLED010000014.1, forward strand.
GTCTTCTCGACGGAGTAGTCGGCTTATACTTGATCGTAGGCATTGTTATGTTCTCCCTTCTTCTTAGTTCATACCTTCGAAGAACTCGATGGTTTCAGAATCGGCAGTCAGCGTCACGATGGCTTTCTTCCATGCGGCGGTCTTACCGGGAACGTAACGAACTCTTCTGGTCTTGGGCTTCATGTTCATGGTGTTGACGCTCTTCACCTTGGTGCCCTTGAACATAGCTTCCACAGCGGCAGCGATCTCAGGCTTGGTGGCGTTCTTGGCAACTTCGAAGGAGTACTTCTTGTCGGCAACGCCGTCCATGGACTTTTCGGTGATGAGGGGTCTGATGATGATATCCTGTACGAATTTCATTATGCGTACACCTCCTCGAGTTTGGCTACGGCATCCTTAGCGACCACGAAGGCGTTGCAGTTCAGGATATCGTATACGCAAAGGGTGTTTGCCAGGGTGACCTTTACGCCGGGGATGTTGGCAAGGCTCTTCTGAACCTTTTCATCCACTGCGGGCAGGACCACCAGGGTCTTCTTGTCGGCAGCGCCGATAGCGGAGAGCATGGAGACCATGGTCTTGGTCTTGAATTCAGCAGCTGCGATAGCGTCCACAACGATCATTTCGCCGCCGGCTACCTTCGCAGAGAGTGCGCTGGTCATAGCGATCCGGCGAACCTTCTTGTTCAGCTTGGACTTGTACAGACGGGGCTTCGGGCCAAGAGCCACACCACCGTGTGTCCACTGGGGAGCACGGGTGGAACCCTGTCTTGCACGACCTGTACCCTTCTGTCTCCAGGGCTTCTTACCGCCGCCGGAAACCTCGGTTCTGGTCAGAGTGGACTGGGTACCCTGTCTCTGGTTGCCCAGGTATGCCTTTACTGCCGCATGGAGGACAGCACCGTTTACTTCACAGGCAAATACGTTGTCAGCCAGGTTGATGGAACCCACTTCAGCGCCTGCCATGTTTACGATTTTCATTTCGGCCATTTCTTTATCCTCCTTCCGACTTATGCTTTCACGCTGTCACGGATGAAGACGATGGAGCCCTTTGCGCCGGGTACAGCACCCTTCACGGCGATCAGGTTCTTTTCGGTGTCAACCTTGACAACTTCCAGGTTCAGTACAGTCATCTGTTCGCAACCGTAGTGACCTGCCATTTTCTTGTTCTTGTAGATCTTGGACGGGGTAGAGTTTGCACCCAGAGAACCGCCCTGGCGATGAACAGGACCGCCACCATGGGTCATTCTCTTGATAGCGAAGTTCCATCTCTTTACAACGCCGGCGTAACCGTGACCCTTGGTGATACCGGTAATGTCGACCTTATCGCCAGCAGCGAAGGTATCGGCGGCTATCACGTCTCCGGGGTTCAGGCCTTCGATGTCGTCCAGACGGAATTCCTTCAGGTGTCTTCTTACGGAAACGCCTGCCTTCTTGTAGTGACCAGCCATGGGCTTGTTCACCAGCTTCTCACGGATCTCGCCGAAAGCCAGCTGTACGGCATTGTAGCCGTCGGTCTCTACGGTCTTCTTCTGGGTAATGGGGCAGGGACCGGCTTCGATTACGGTTACCGGGATCACCTGGCCATTTTCTGCAAAGATCTGGGTCATGCCCAGCTTCTTTCCGATGATGCCTTTTTTCATCGTTTTTCCTCCATTTTAAGATAAGGTTATTGGTTGGTCGAAGCAAGCACCGTTCGGTGTCCGCCTCTCACCAACTTGACCTCGACTGCGCATCAAGCGGCGGAACTGCTCCGCTATGGGTCCGGACGGAGATCCATTCCCATGCTCTGCTCTGTCACAGCTCTGGTTCAGGGTTAATAGGGTTTCTCAGCTTCTGTAACGGGAATTACAGGATCAGCCGCTGAAGCTTACAGCTTCAGATCGATGTCCACACCTGCGGGCAGTTCCACAGACATGAGGGCTTCTACGACCTTCTGAGAAGGCTTCTTGATCTCGATCAGTCTCTTGTGGGTTCTCTGTTCGAACTGTTCACGGCTGTCCTTGTACTTGTGTACAGCACGCAGGATGGTGATGATCTCTTTTTCGGTGGGCAGCGGTACGGGACCGGAAACTTCTGCACCATTTCTCTTCGCGATCTCCACGATCTTTTCTGCTGCCTGGTCAACGAGAGTGTGTTCGTAGCTCTTGAGTCTGACTCTGATCTTTTCGTTTACTGCCATTTTTGCCTCCAGTAAAATGTGTTTTGCATTTGTCTTGAATGTTTCGAAGGCGATGAACACGCTTCCGGGTGTGCCATTTTCCATCCTTTGAAATCCGGAATCCCAGTCCGCAGAAAAGCGCCGCTTCTTCCGTAAAGGAGAGAAAGCATTGTTTTCTGTCATATCTGTATTCCGGGTCCGCTGGTCGCACAGGCAACTCACACTGTGTCAAAAACCGCATACCGTCGTATTCATCTCGCCCGATGATCTCGGACATACTCCACGGAAATTCCCTGTCATAGATCCGACAGTAGGATCAAGGCAGCAACCTCCCGCTTCATCGCACATCAAGTGACATTATTGTACCATATTCTTTCCCCGAAATCAAGCCTTTTCGCACGGGTTTCTCCCACAAAAGCAGGAGAATTTTCACGAACTTGATGGGTCTGATTTGTGCAATAATAACAACTTACAAAAAACAAGCCCCCGCAAAGGGACATACGTTCGACCGACTATGGATTTCACCAATCGTGTTAAACAACAAAAAAACCACCGTTTCCGATGGTTTTTTCATTTTTCGCTTTTCGCTAGGTTACCGTCCTGGCGTATGCAAAAGAAGTCGTTGCAGATAATACAACTATCAACCAAATACAGTATACCATATCTCTTCGCATTTGTCAAGCCTGTTTTTCGAAAATAACGATCCCCTGCCACACATTCTTTTTTCTCATCCCCTTTCCATCGTTTTTTCACGAAAATTAACCCTCTCCCTCTTGCATATGAGATGATTTTGTGCTATTATAATAAGGTAGATAATCAGCGTCACCCGGATGGTCCAAGGATGCACCGGGCAGCACGCCAAAATCCATACAAAGGAAACACGATCATGTCTGATATTTTGAAGATCACCACCACCTCGTCATCGGCACCCTCGGTAGACCTGGTCCCCGTGGACAAGGACTGTGCCAAATTCGTGTCCGGTAAAGAACTGTCCGATACGCCGCCGCTGCCTGCCGAATCGCTTCCCCGTCTTTGGGGCAAAAGCAGCCGCTTCTTCACCGCGCACTTGCAGGCGCTCCTGTACTTTTTCCCCATCCTGACACTGCTTGGTGGCATCACCTGTGCCCTGACCCTGCTGACTGGCTTCGATGCGGACATCAGCCATATCCAGTCTGACTCCCTGTGGTATGCCCTGACCCTGGCCTTCTGGGGCTGTGGCGCACTGCTGATCCTGGGAGCCATCTTCCCCTTCGGCCGTCGGGTACGCCAATACCGTCCTGCCAAGGCAAACACCCCTGTGACCTTCTGCAGCTTCTTTACGGCGGCACTGCTGTGTCTCCATGCCCTGCGTCAGCTGTACACGGCCTTCACCACCGCACCGGATCCGTCTGCTGCCGTGGACATCCTGCCCCTTGCCAAGCTGGCCGGCGTGTTCCTGCTGTTCGCTGCCCTCTATTTTCTGTACACCGGCCTGGATAAGCGGGACTCCCTCGGCATGGTGCTGTCCATACTGGCTTGCCTGGCGGTGATCCTGGTGCTGTTCCGGGATTATTTCGACTTCACACTGCCCCTGAACAGTCCCCTGCGCAATCTGTCCATTCTGGCGTGGAGCGGTATGCTGCTGTTCCTGCTGACGGAAGCCCGGATGCAGGTTGACCTGTGGTACACCAGCGTGCCCTTTACCCTGCTTGGCTGCCTGTTTGCCCTGGTGTTCACCGGTGGCTACGGTCTGACCGGCGTCATCGTGGCACTGTGTGGGGACATTCAGTTTGACCTGATCCAGTCTGCCATGTTCATCGGCGTTGGTGCCCTGGCATTCTTCCGGGTACGACAGCTGCCCGATCTGATCGGTGACCATCTGCCGCCACCGCCCACCAAGGACGAGATCAAAAAGTACGCCAAGAAGCACGGGATCGCCACAAAGGAAGCCTCGGCAGAAGCAAAGCCGGCAGATACCGAAAGTCATCCCAATTAAAGTTTTGATCAAACTTTTTCAAAAGTTTGCGGGCTTTTAGGGCAGAGCCCTGAATCGAAGTCCGCAGACTTCGAAACCCCCAAGACTTCAAAAAAGTTCCTCTTTTTGGTTCTTTTTCTCCTTTAACGAGGAGCAAAAGAACTGTGCACATTTCTGCACTTTGGGAATGTCACACCCTCTCCCCTTCCCGATACGATCCATACGACATACGACACATACGAGGTAAGATGCTATGAACGACAACAAAACGCCTGAGATCAACCTGACATTGGACCCGTTCGGCGGCGCAGCGGCACAAGCAGCACCGGAACCGACCGCTCCGTCTCCGTCTCTTACAGAAGCTGCAGCACCGGCCACGCCGGCACAGGCCGCACCCGAAGTCCCGGCACTGGATGAATCGGCCTTCACGGAAGCAGAGCGCAAGATGATCGACGACTTCTCCGAAAAGATCGATATCACCGACTCCACCACCATCCTGGGCTTTGGCGCCTCTGCCCAGAAGAAGATCGCCGACTTCTCCGACTCCGCATTGTCCGGCGTGCGCAACAAGGACTTCGGTGAGACCGGCGAAATGATCACCAAGCTCATCGGCCAGCTCAAGGACATGAACGAGGATGCAGAGGACAACGGCGGCTTTCTGGGTCTTTTCAAGAACACCAAGCGCAAGATCGAGAACCTGAAGGTCAAATACGACAAGGTGGAGGAAAGCGTCACCGACATCACCGACACCCTGCAGCAGCACCAGATCACCCTGCTCAAGGACGTGGCCATGTTCGATAACCTGTACGAGGTCAACATGACCTACTTCAAGGAGCTGTCCATGTACATCATCGCCGGTAAAAAGAAGCTGGCCCACGAACAGACCGTGACCCTCCAGGCGCTCAAGGACAAGGCTGCCGCTTCCGGTCTGCCGGAGGATGCACAGGCCGCCAACGACTTCGCCGAACAGTGCACCCGTTTCGAGCGCAAGCTCCACGATCTGGAACTGACCCGTATGGTATCCATCCAGATGGCGCCCCAGATCCGGCTGGTGCAGAACAACGACACCATGATGGCCGAAAAGATCCAGACCGTCATCATGAACACCATTCCCCTGTGGAAGAGCCAGATGGTCATTGCCCTGGGCATCGAGCACTCTCGTCAGGCCATGGAGGCCCAGCGTGCCGTCACCGATATGACCAATGAGCTGCTGAAGAAAAACGCCGCCGCACTGCACCAGGCCACCGTGGATATCACCAAGGAATCCGAACGGGGCATCGTGGACATCGAGACCCTGACCCACACCAACAGCGAGCTGATCGCCACCCTGGACGACATCACCGCCATCCAGAACGAAGGCAGAGAAAAGCGCAAGGCGGCTGAAGCTGAGCTGGATCGGATGGAGAACGAGCTGAAGGCAAAGCTCATCGGCATCTCCAAGTAAGTTTTCGCTTTTCCCTTCCCACACAAACTACAATGCTTTCATCAAAAAACAAGGAGTATCTTTGTTTATGCTACAACATATGCAAAAGCACCGGCCAGTCAGCCGGTTGGTCACCATGGTGCTGTGCGTCATCCTCTTTTTGACCCTGACCATTCCGGCTCTGGCGGCCTACCCCACACATACCGACCTTATTTCCGATGCTGGCGGTGTCTTGTCGGAAACCACCGTATCGGCCATCCAGACCGCCAACAAGACCCTGTTTGCCAGCCGTGGCGTAAAGATCGCTGTGTGCATCACCGACGGCACCGGCGACGAATCCATCACGGATTTTTCCCGTTCGCTTTTCTCCAAATGGGAGATGTGTGACGGCGTGCTGCTGGTGCTGGATACCACGAACCAGACCTACTTTGCCGTCCAGAGCGTGGACATCGACGACACCATCACCAACACCGTTCTCAGCGACCTGCTTGCCAACAACATGGAAGAAGACTTCGCCGCCGGTAACATCGACCGTGCCGTCATGAAGACCGTCACCGCCCTGTCCCAGACCATGACCAATATGCTGCCCGACCCCAACGCCGCCGCAGCCGAATCCACTGCCACCGGAGAAGAGGAAGCACCGACCGAGGACAAGCCTTCCGGGTTCGTGACCTTTATGAAGGTCATCCTGTGGATCATCATCATTGCCGTGCTGCTGGCCGCAGGCGTCTTCGTGGTGGCACTGTTCAACGATGACGTGGCCGATTTTATCCGCACCTACATATTCCGCCGTGGCCCGGTACACCGTGGTTATGCTAACCACCGTGGTTATAACAATGGCTACAATAACCGCAACGTGCCCCATCCGGGTTACTACGACGATCGGCTCTACGGCAACCAGCGCCAGCCGAACCAAAACGGTCAGAACGGTCAGCGCAGACCCCAGGGACAGTACCCCAACGGCAATTCCCAGTACCGGCAAAATCCCAGCGCACGGCAGAGCTACGACCCCTACAACGACTACGAAGCCCAATACCAGCTGCAGGGGCAACAGCGCCGTCAGAACAGTGGCTACCCAAACCAACAGAGACGTCCCCAGAACGGCGCCTATCCCCGGCAGAACCAAAACGGCAGCTACCGTGGCGGTCCCAACCAAAACTAAACCAGAAGAGATCCCATAGACGCAAGAAGCCCCCGACCATAGGGGACTTTTTGCGGTACAGAATCACATAGGAGAAAACGATCCATTATGATATCCATCAGCGCAAGTGCTCTGGCGTACCGCATCGGCACCAGAGACATTCTCACCGACGTGACCTTTTCGTTGGAGGACGGCGACAAGCTGGGCATCGTCGGTGTCAACGGCAGCGGCAAATCCACACTGCTGAAGCTGCTGACCGGCGAATATACCCCCGACGAAGGCAGCGTCACCATTGCCAAAAGCAAGACCATCGGCCTCCTGCACCAGGACGATGCGTTCCACGTGCTGTCCGTAGACGGCAGTGACGACAACTACGACGACACGGTGCTGACCCAGATGTACGCCATTTTCCCGGAGCTGTGCCGAGCCGAGCGTCGTCTGGCCGAGCTGCAGACAGAGCTGGACGCCGCAGCACAGGGCAGCGACCAGGCACTGCTGGATCGGCTCACCAACGAATTCACCAACCTGAATACCCGGTTCATCGCCGACGGTGGCCTGTACTACAAGTCCCGCTGCCAATCCATTTTAGTGAAGCTGGGCTTTGACGAAAGCTACCACCACCGTTCCGTCTCTACCCTCAGCGGCGGTCAGCGTACCCGATTGGCGCTGGCAAGACTCTTATCCCGGGAGCCGGATATCCTGCTGCTGGACGAGCCCACCAACCACCTGGACACCGGCACCATGCGTTGGCTGGAGGAGCACCTGGCAGCATACCCCAAGACGGTGCTGGTGGTCAGCCACGACCGACTGTTCTTAGACCGAGTGACTAACAAAACACTGGATCTGGAGCACACCAAGGCAAAGCTGTACAAATGCGCCTACACCCAATATGTGGAAGAAAAGCAAAAGTGGCGTGCCGAGCAGGAAAAGCGGTACCAGCTCCAGCAAAAGGAGATCGCACGTCTGGAAGCGTACATCGCCCAGCAGCGTGCCTGGAACCGGGAGCGCAACATCATCGCCGCCGAAAGCCGGGAAAAGGCCATCGCCCGGATGGACAAGGTAGAGCGACCCGAAAACCTGCCCCAGAACATCCGCTTCTCGCTGACCTCCTCCGGCGAAAGCGGCAACGACGTACTGGAAGTCAAGCACCTGACCATGGCCTTTGGTGCCAATACGTTATTTTCCGATCTGTCGTTCTTAGTCAAAAAGCGGGAGAGAGTGTTCTTATGCGGTCCCAACGGCTGCGGCAAATCCACGCTGATCAAGCTGCTTCTGGGCCAACTGGCGCCCACCGCCGGGGAGATCGAGCTTGGCTACAATGTGACCATCGGCTACTACGACCAGGAGAACCAGAACCTGGACGAGAACAGCACCGTGTTGGACGAGCTGTGGAACGCCTACCCCGACTTGACCCAGACGGAGATCCGCAACACCCTTGCCCTGTTCCAGTTCCGGGGAGACGACATCGAAAAGGAAGTCCGGGTGCTGTCCGGCGGCGAACGAGCAAGGCTGACCCTGGCGAAGCTGATCTTGTCCAAGATGAATCTGCTGATCCTGGACGAGCCCACGAACCACCTGGACATCGGTTCCCGGGAGGCACTGGAAAATGCACTGAATGCCTTTGACGGTACCATCATCGCCGTGTCCCACGACCGGTATTTCACCCGAAAGCTGGCGACCCGGTTCATCGATCTGTCCTGCGACCGACCCATCCGCACCCTGTCCGGCGTTCACTATTGGCGGGACTTCTCCGGCACCTACGACCAATATGTGGCGCTGGGTGAGAATCCCGGTGAGGAAAGCACGGTGCTCCAAGAGGAAAAGGCCACAGAAGCCATGACCCAGAAGGAGCAGTACCAGCAGCGCAAGGCAGAGAGCGCCCGGATCCGGCAAATGGAGCGTCGTCTGGAAGCCATCGCCAAGGAGACCAAAAAATTGGAGACCGAGCTTTGCGACATCGAAGACGAGCTGTTCGGTGAGGCCGCCACGGACTATCTGCGTGCCGGTGAGCTGTCCGACCGGAAGACCACAGTAGAGGATCGACTCATGCAGCTGTACGAAGAAGAAGAGACCCTGCAAAACACCCTGGCAGAAAAAGACGTATAATAAAATAGGAAGAAAAAATCCCTGTGGAATGTTGGTCACAAACGACCCGTGCCACAGGGGATTTTTGTATTGTCTTGTGAGATCAAGCTAACCTTGATCAGCGTTTGGCTGACTGTTGCAATATCTTTTCCAATTGCATCAAAAATATATCCAATTCTTTCAACAGCACTTCTGCAATGATCTTCCAGTTGGTATCTTCATAATTATGTACCAATCTGTGTCGAACACCAGAAATTTGCGACCATGGAATTTCCGGGTATTGTTCTTTCCATTCCTTGGCCAATTGATATGTCTGCTCTCCAATGTTGTACAGCGGTGTTGTGACTGTCCATTGCACAACATAATCATCTTGTATCTGTTCTGACGTAATGTGGTTTTCCTCCAACCAACAAAGCAACTTTCGTCCCATGGTCAGAATCTTTTCACATCGTTCCACTGACGTATAGTTCATATCGCTACTCCTTCTCGCAAAATATTTCGGTACAAAGGCGAATCCATCTCGATCTCCCGCAGCTCATATACATCCACAGCCTTGCCACTGGAATCATGCAGATCCTCTGCAAAGGCAAACACATCCACTGGCCGAAACCCCTGTCCGCCGATCAGCAAAAGATCGATATCCGATTCTGCCGTAGCCTCTCCACGGGCATAGGAGCCAAAGAGTCGTGCTGCTTCGACCCGATATTTCTCCATCAGCGGCAACACCAATGCCGTAAGTTCACCATGGGTATACACCTTATCCAAGAAGCACCGCACCTCCATTCGTATCCTTTCCTTCAGTATACCACATCTTCCCCGATTTCGCAAGAGAAATTTTCGCAAAGTCCCTGCATCTCATCGAAAAACCGTTTACACAGTCAAAAACCGATCCGAAATAGCAAAGCTATTTCTACCTTCATTATTCATTTTCCATGATTCACAATTCATTCTTCATTCCCGTTCCGCGCGCCGCCAGAATGGTCTGCCCCACGGGATGCTCTGCCGGTACGTCCAGCAGCAGCACCGCATAGCCACTGCCGTCCCGGAACACCGCTGCAATGGCCTTTTCCCAGTGCCAGGTCTGGATGTATTCGTACACCTTGGCGCCGGGATACTGCCGCAGGATCGCCTGTCGGCCGTAGGTGTCCACACCGTCACAGGGCTTCCGGCTGACCACATGGGCCTGCAGCAGATCCCCCAGACCCAGCACACTTTCCATGGCACCGGCACGGTTCCCCTGTCCCTTCACCACGATCAGATCCAGCTCCTCCGTAGGCAGATACCGCAGCCGCAAGTCGTCCATGACACCATCGATGGTGCCACCATCACCAGCCGTGGCCGTCTCCGTACCGTTCCACACCGGTGTGTCGTCTCCACGTGGCCGGATGCTGAACACGAACCAGGTCATGCGCCACCGCAGCAGCAGATACAGCGAGCCCACCAGTCCGGCCAGTCCGATCATCTGGAAAACACCGGCATATCGTCCCACCGCCGAACCACCCAGATAGCACAGCATCCCACCGACCAGGCACACAAAGGATAACCTCGTGGGTGCCGTGGTATCCGGATCGGGTCTATAGATCATCGTCATTCACTCCTTCCTATGTTGGAAAAACCTATGTTGGCAAATATCCATTTTAGCAAAACTGTTTTTGTGAAAAAGAAAACCGTGCCAACCTCAACGGTCACACGGTTTCTATGTCACGCATTTTCTTCTTTAGCAATGACCTGCTTGCCATCGTAATAACCGCAAGCGCGGCATACGCGGTGAGCCAGATTGTATTCTCCACAATGAGAACACTTTACCATGCCGGGCATATCGAGCTTCCAAACGTTAGAACGTCTCTTATCTCTTCTTGCCTTAGAAACTTTTCTCTTCGGTACAGCCATGATTACACCTCCCTGTAGTGTCGGAGTACAATTTACAGTTTATTATATCACATTGTGCGCAGAATTGCAAGGGGTTTTCCGATTATTCTTGCAAATTATCGGAGAAATTTTCCGTCTCTTCTGCTTCATTTTTGTACTGATCCAACAAAGCCTGCAGCTTTGCCATCCGTGGATCGATCTTCTTTTCCTGCGCTGCCTTTTCTTCGCAGTCGCAGCCTTCGTCCTTTTTGCGACCACAGTGGGGACAAAGTCCGGGGCAATCCTCTCGACACAGCGCCACCATGGGCAGCTCCAGCAGGATCTCCTCTAAGATGTCCGCATCGGGGAAAAGCTGGCTGTCCCGGAGATACAGCACATCGTCCAGCACCCCATCCCATTCGGCATCCTCGTCGTAGTTGTCCATCTGGTCCAGCGCACTGCCGGAACGCACCGTCCGCTCCAGGTCAAATTCCATGGTAGACGCAATGGGATCCAGACACCGGGCACAGGGGATCACATACGCGGCGGTCACGTGGGCCGTCATGCGCAGATAGCCGCCAACGGAAGAAATCTCTCCTTCCACCAAAATGCCGTCTTCCGGAATGGTCACGTCCTCCGGCAGCTCCACCGCATCCTCGGGCAGATCGGCCGTTTCGGGCGAAAAGCGATAAGAAAACGGCATCCGTGTGAGCCGTCCGTTCAACACCTGTACTACGTCCAGTTTCATAAAAAAATACCGTCCTCCTTTGACAAAGATCCATGCGCACGGATCCAATCTATACCTTATTATTATACCCTGTTTCCCGGCAAATGTCAATAGCTTTTTATGAGAAAATCAAAACCAATACCGTCATCCCCGGTTTTCCTGTGCTTTCCGGTGCTTCCCCATAGCCGACGCCGGTGGTATCTTGCTGCATTTTTCTTGCATATCTCCTGCATAAATTTTTATTTCATTCATATTCCCGTCACAGGATTCTGTGGAAACTTCTGCAAAAACGGTGTATACTATTTTATGCTATATAAATCCATGGGAGAAAAACGTATACGATGCTCACATTAACGCATATTACAAAAGACTATTTGTCCGGCGACAATACGGTCCATGCCCTCCGGGACGTGTCGTTGTCCTTCGGCAAAAGCGAATTCGTGTCCATCTTAGGCCCCTCCGGCTGTGGCAAGACCACACTGCTGAACATCATCGGCGGCCTGGACCGGTACACCTCCGGCGAAATGGCCGTGGCTGGGGTGCCGACCTCCGACTTCCGGGACCGGGACTGGGACACCTACCGGAACCATTCCATCGGCTTTGTGTTCCAGAGCTACAACCTGATCCCCCACCAGACGGTGCTGGCCAACGTAGAGCTGGCGCTGACCCTGTCCGGCGTGGGCAAGGCAGAACGGCGCAAAAAGGCAGAAGAGGCACTGCGCAAGGTGGGACTGGGTGACCAACTGAAAAAGAAGCCGTCGCAAATGTCCGGTGGGCAGATGCAGCGTGTTGCCATTGCCCGTGCGCTGGTCAACGACCCGGAGATCCTGCTGGCCGACGAACCCACCGGGGCACTGGACTCCGAGACCTCCGTACAGATCATGGAGCTGCTGCAGGAAGTGGCACGAGACAAGCTGGTGATCATGGTCACCCACAACCCGGAGCTTGCCGAACAATACTCTACCAGAATCATCCGGTTGTTGGATGGCAAAATCGTCAGTGACGAAGACCGCACCGCCACCCAGCAGGCCAATGCAGCCAGCGATACCGTCACCACCAACACCGACGCCAACAAAACCGCCGCCGTGGAGGAAAAATACAAGCACAAGACCTCCATGTCCTACGGCACCGCTTTGGGTCTGTCCCTGAAAAACCTCATGACCAAAAAGGGGCGTACCCTGCTGGTGGCCTTTGCCGGTTCCATCGGGATCATCGGCATTGCCCTGATCCTGTCTCTGTCCAACGGGATCAACGAATATATCGCCCAGGTGCAGGAGGATACCCTGTCCACCTACCCCATCCAGATCGTCTCCCAGACCACCGATATGTCCGGTCTGATGGAAGCCATCGCCGGTGCCCGTGGCGGAGACGAAGCGGAGATCGAAAGCCGGGATCGGGTGTACGCCAACACCATGCTCTATGAGCTGCTCAACGCCATGACCTCTGCCGAAGTCCGCACCAACAACCTGTCCAAGTTCAAGACCTGGCTGGACGATCCGGCAAACGGTGTCGGCGAGCAGACCAGTGCCATCCGGTACGGCTACGGCATCACGCCACAGATCTACGCTACGGACACCACCGACGGCGTGACCCGACTGAACCCCACGTCCATGTTCGACTCCCTCATGCCGGAAGGCGCCGCCGATGCCATGTCCAGCGGTATGACCGGTATGTCCTCCAGCATGACCGCTATGATGGCCACCTCCGGCGGTATGGACATCTGGCAGGAAATGATCGACAACCAGGATCTGATGGAGCAGCAGTACGAGGTGATCGCCGGTCGCTGGCCCACGGAAAAGAACGAGGTGGTGCTGGTGCTGGACTCCCGGAACGAGATCAACGACGTGTACCTGTACGCCCTGGGCTTCAAGGACCAGGCCGAGGTGCCGGAGGTGCTGGCAGCCGTCATGAAAGGCGAAGAATACACCGCCAAGGACGAGACCTATTCCTATGACGAAGTGCTGGACAAAACCTTCCGGCTGCTGTTGCCCACCGATATGTACCGCCAGAACGACAACGGCACCTGGGACTACATGGGTGACAACGAGATCTTCATGCGAACTGCCGTGGACGATGGGCTGGAGATCCGGATCGTGGGGATCCTGAAGCCCGACCCGGAAGCCGTAGCCACCTCCATCACCGGCGCCATCGGATACCTGCCCTCCCTGACCGAATATGTGCTGAACGAGGTGCAGAACAGTGCCATCGTACAGGCGCAGCTTGCCGACGAGACCGAGGACGTGCTCAGCGGCCTGCCCTTTGACGACGGCGAAAACTCCATCCTGTCCGACAGCGAAAAGGCCGACCGGATCCGAGATGCCATTGCCGAAATGTCTGCCGCCGACCGCGCCGCCCTGTACGCCTCCCACATGACCTACCTGTCCGAAGACGTAGCCGCAGCCCAGGCCGCAGAACAGCTTGCCAACGTTCCGGCCGACCAACTGCCTGCCATGCTGATGGCGCAGATGTCCGCCGCTGCCGAAGCCGGTGCCGACGACGCCATGCAAATGGATCCTGCCATGGTGCAGCAGTACCTCAGCTCTATGAGTGACGAGGAGCTGTACAACTACGCCCTCACTTCCCTGACCAAGCAGATCCAGGATGCCTACGCTGCCCAGGCCGAGCAGGACGTGGCACAGCTTTCCACCGAAGCCCTGGCGTTCATGCTGGAGGAAGGGCTGGCAGCGCTGGACGATGCTGGGATCCTGGCCGAATATGGCGAGTATATGCCGCCGGTTGTGTCCTCGTCCACCTATGATGACGTGCTGAACACCTTAGGCTATGCCAACGAAGACCGTCCCAGCTCCATCTCCATCTACACCGACACCTTCGAGAAAAAGGACGCCCTGACCGAACTGATCGCCGACTACAACCAAAGCTGCGTGGACGACGGCCGGGACGATGACGTGATCAGCTACACCGACTACGTGGCGCTGATGATGTCCTCCATTTCCACCATTATCAACGTGATCTCCTACGTGCTGATCGCATTCGTGTCCATTTCGCTGGTGGTTTCGTCCATCATGATCGGCATCATCACCTACATCTCCGTGCTGGAACGGACCAAGGAGATCGGTATCCTGCGTGCCATCGGTGCCTCCAAGAAGGACGTGTCCCGAGTGTTCAACGCCGAGACTTTGATCATCGGCTTTGCGGCAGGTGCCATCGGCATCGGCGTGACCCTGCTGCTGTGCATTCCGGCGAACCTGATCATCCAGCACCTGACCGACATCGCATCCTTGGCAAGACTGCCGTGGGTCGGTGGCGTAGCGCTGGTGTGCATCAGCATGATCTTGACCACCATCGCCGGCCTGGTCCCCTCTGCCATCGCCGCCAAGAAAGACCCCGTGGAATCCCTGCGTTCGGAATAATGCATTTCCGAAATTGTCCAATACGACTCTGCATATTCTTACACTTTTTTCGCATAACCCAAGACAACAAAAAAGCTAAGGTAATTTTTAAAACCTTAGCTTTTCTTTTTGCCATCATGCATTATTCGACGAAGTATGCCGCCCAGGAATCTTCACTCAACCAAGCTGTTCGTCCAGCAAAGCGGCGGCGGCAGCGGCATCCGGGGAGATACACAGCGCCACCGTGGTGCCGTACTGCTTGACCACAGCGTCATCTAACTTGGGCATTTCCCAGGAGTTGTAGTCGGAGAACGCTTCCTTCTGGTCTGCCACCCGCATTTCCGCCAGGGCAAAACCAGCTTCGGCATCGGCTTCCGTAGCAAAGGAAAACAGTGCGATCTCCTCCGGTGTAGCACCACTGCCGATGTACACATATTGTTCCTCTGCATTGTCAATGCCGTACAGCACCGTGACCGTTCCATCGTCGATCAGCGCCAGGTCGTCGGTGAACGCAATGTCATCCAGCAGTGTTTCCGAAAGGGCCTTCAGGTCAATGGCGCCATTTTCGGTGGTGGTATCTTTGCCGCAAGCGGTCAACAAAAGTGCAGCGGCCAGCATCGTTGCCATAGCGGCAGTGCGAATCGTTTTGTGCATACGTGTATCCCTTCCTTGTATGTTCAATGTATATTTTCTGTATTTTTATTCATTTTGTAAAGCCCGTGCTTCGTCCTCGGAGAGCAGCGGAACCGTGTGGTTCAGGATGTGATCCAGCACCTTCACGCAATAATCCTTGTTCAGATGGATCCCATCCACGCCGGAATCTGCCGGCAGCACGCCATTTTCGTCCACCACCGCCGGTGCCAGATCCACGAGAAATACCTCTTTTTCAAAGGCAAGCTGCTGCAAATATTCGTTGTACAGCGCAATTTTTTCGTTGGTCACATAGTCGTGGTAGTCGGACACGGCCTTGGTCACCGGGAAGATCGACAGCATATAAATGAGGCAATCCGGGTTTGTGTCCCGAATGGCGTCAATGACCTCGCCATAGGCCTGGGCAAAATACGTCGCATCGGGCCAGCCGGTCTCGTTGATGCCCAACATGATGTAGACTTTGTTAAATTCGGTTTGCGACAAAGCGGACATGACGGGCACCTTGCCATCGCTCCACAGCTCCGTGGGAATTTTTTTGTCCGCAGGTACATCGACCGCTTCTTGCCAATCGATCACAGGCTTGGTAAAGACGGAATCCACAGTCAGGCCCTTGTAGGTGTAGGACGTGATCTTCGACAGGCCGCAATACAGGATCAGGCCCTGCATCCGGGAGTCGCCGATCAGCACCGCATCGTCCATGTAAGCCAGGGTCACCGGATCCGCATCGGGCACCGGGCTGGCGTAATCGTAATCACCGGGGATCCGCTGCCGCAAGCTGACCGGTGTTGGTTCCGGTTCGGTTTCCGCTTCGGTCTCCGGGGTCACGGGGATCATGGTTTCCACGGGAGCATTTTCGTTCTCCCACACGTTGACCCGTTCTGTTTCGGTCTCGGATTCAAAAGTTTCTGTGGTTTTGACGGGCAGAAAGATCCGTTCGGCGTCCTTGTCCCGGATGACCACCAAAGATTCGGCGACGCTGGGCAGGATCTTTTTGGCGGTCAAAAAGCCGGCGGTCAGCAGCATACAGCAGAACAACAAAGGCAGCACACGTCTGCCCCGATGGATATGCGACCGTTTGCGTCGCCTGTAGTTTCTGCCATATCGTTCCATAATCGCACCTGTTTTTGCACTTTGCTTGTAGGATACCCTCGACGCTCGAAGGACATACATAAGACGCAGCCGGCGCCATAAAGTTCCAAATTTCTGTCAATTTCCACCACATATATTATAAACGCAACGCCGCCGAAAGTCAATAGGATTTTGTGGAATCCTTGTGGAAAAAGAAAAAAACCACCGTTTCCGATGGTTTTTTTATTCTTTCGTTTCGTCCGGGTTACCAAGCCGGAGTGGGCGAAAGAGGGGGTGCTTTTGATATCTATAATCTGCATATACATTATACCACACCCCCGCAGTTTTGTCAAGCCCATTTTCATAAAAAAAGACACCCCAAACGGTAGGGTGTCTTTTATGTTTAAGTTATAAGGAGTAACTTAAGATGAGGGAGATTACCAGATAACGATCTTGTCGTTTTCAACAGCCTTGACTTCCAGTCTGTACACGTCCTCATTTGCAGTTCTCTTGTATGCAGCAGCGCCGTCGAAGCCAGTGAATACAGGAGTCGTAACTTCAACTTCAGAATTGGTGGTGTCAATAGCGAAGTTATGAGTCAGCGTGATGGTGCCATTGATATTGGCAGCAACAACGTTGAGAACAGTCTCTTCATCATCAACATTGATGGCGATTTCCTTGCCATTCTCAGTCAGGTCGATAGCAACCTTGTAGGTCAGGCCACAATCCTTACGAGAAACAACCATTTCGTCAGCGCCAACGAAGAATTCCACACCGTTGATAGTAACTTCGTCCCACTTGCCGATAGTAACTTCGTTACCGAAGCACATACCCAGACCAGCCAGAGCGTCGTGCAGTTCGTTGCCATCACCGCAAGCGTCGATGTCAGTAAACGTGGGAACACCCTTGTCGTCAACAGTAACTTCAACCAGAGTCATTTCAACACCGGTCAGTTCCATAGACTTCACAGGACCACGGCAATCCTTATCTTCGTAAGTAGCCACTACAGTGTACTTGGTTTCGATATCGAAGAAACGTTCCTTGTCATTGATCTTTACAGACCAAGCCTTGGTAGTATCATATGCCTTATCAGTGCCACCTTCGTACAGAGTAGCATTGAATTCCTTAGTGGTCAGATCAGCCTTAGCATCATCCTTGCCTTCAACATCTTCGTAGATGTAGATTACAACCTTGCCAGTAGCAACGTTATAAATCAGATCTGCGTAGTAGGTGTACTTAGCTTCCAGAGTAGCAGGAGCAACTTCGGTCAGCTTGTTGTGATCAGTGTACAGGTTCCAAGTATCGCTTTCAGTTACCTTGTACAGAGTGTAACCAGTAACCAGCTTGTTAGCGATAGCCATGTTCACCTTATCGGTGTGGCTGCCTTTAACCAGACCCAGCTTAAAGGCCAGTTCAACAAAGGTCTTATTGCCCTTAGCATCAACGATGTCTTCGCTTCTCAGTGCAACAGGAGTCTTAATGATGTAGTCAGCGTAGTCAATGTCTTCAGAAGCATAGTTAACCTTGATGGTGTGAACAAAGTCGTGCATGAAGGTAGCGCTGTCTGCATTACCGCACTTGTCGGTAACATCCTGCAGGATCTTACCACCATAGGTCTTGTAAATGTGACCATTTACCAGATCGATGTTGGTAGAAGTCAGAACTACGTTGTAGGTACCGTTCAGCAGATCGAATACGGTAACTTCGGATTCGGTGGAGCCCAGCAGATACCAATCCTTAGCGATAGCATCGTCATAAGCAGCATCCAGAACCTTGCCGTTAGCCTTTTCGTACAGAACGTAACCGATATCAAATGCATTAGCAGTGATGGCAGTGCTGAATTCAACATTGCTATCCAGCGTCAGACCATCCAGGTTGTCATAGGAGTAAACAACAATGTACTTGCTGTCTGCAGCGCCAACCATCAGACCATTGATCTCCTGCTGTTTACGCTTTTCAGTGATGATACCACTGTGAACGTAGATGTTGCCCAGACCGTCGATCAGAACGTACTTATCAGCATCGCTCATAGCAACGATGGTGGGATCCTTACCTTCTTCTGCTTCTACGTCGTAGCCATTGTTATCCTTAACGATAGACATGGGCTGTACGGAACGGTAACCCTTCTTGAAGGTGATCTGAACAGGCTTTGCAGCTGCCAGAACGGATTCAACGTTTTCGGTGTAAACACCGTAGGAGTCGGTTTCCTTGTCATAGGACTTGATTTCGTACAGAGAACCAAAGTCGAATGCGCCGTCATCTTCAGCGTTGGTGGGGTTGTATCTGTAGTCGCCCTGCTTCCAACCGTTGAAGGAGTTGATCTTAAAGGTATCCAGAACCAGATCGTCGGTCTTGTAGCCGTATACTGCGATGTAAGCATCGGAAGTGATACCAGCATAACCCAGAACAACGATAGCAGCGTTGGTGTTGCCAACCAGTTCGGTCTTTACAACTCTACCGTCGCAAACAACGGCCTTAACGTACTGCATATACTGGTCGTCCAGAATGTCAGCCCATGCAGCGCGAGTAGCGATGTCGCTGGAAGCTACGTTGAACATAACGCCGGACAGGTTCTTGTAACCGATTTCGTAGCTTACGCCATTGATGGTAACAGTACCGTTCTT
Source organism: uncultured Ruminococcus sp. (assembly GCA_964558485.1). GTDB lineage: Bacteria > Bacillota > Clostridia > Oscillospirales > CAG-272 > UMGS1696. The sequence continues at coordinate 36,171 of CAZLED010000014.1, forward strand.
GGTAGAGTAAGCCTGCAGGATACCGGTAACGATGTAAGAGTCAGCATCGTCGGTAGCCTTATCGGTGATGTACTTCACGATTTCGATTTCGCCGGTGGTCTTGTTCCAGTTGTACAGAACAACGCCATCGTTGTAGGTACCATCTTCGTTAACGAAGTTGGAAACGGAATCGTCAACGTTGATCCAAGCGAAGCCAGCAGCCAAATCGGTGTCGTGAGCTTCGTGACCAGCTTCTACGAATACGTTGCAAACTTCAGCGCCAGCCAGGGTAGTGATCTTGTAAGAAGGCATATCCTTACCAGCGGAGTGGTCTACAGCGTTTTCCTTAGAAGTGCACTTCTTGGTGCTGTTAGCGAAAGTACCGATGCTATAGGTCTTGTAGGTGGCGATTTCAGCCAGACCATCTTCGTCTCTGTCCAGATCGAACAGATTCAGCTTAGCATAGGGAGCCTTGCCTTCCAGCATAGCGGTAGCAGCAGCTTCCAGAGGCTGCAGAGTGCTCAGAGTAGCCTTCAGCTCAGCGGAATTAGCATTGTACCACTTGATAAAGTCGGTTTCATCCATCCAGTTGATGTAAACGGTCTTGTCACCCATAACGGTGTAAACATTACCCTTAGCATCCTTGTCGGCGTTCTTTTCGTCAACAATGTACTGGTAGTATCTCTGCAGAGTGGGGTTGTAGAACCATTCGATAGTCCAGCCGCAAACGTGGCCTTCCTTACCGTGGGTATCCTTGTCGCAAGCGTTCCACAGAACGATGTTGTTAGCAGCATCGATACCGATCAGCTTAGCATTGCCATCTTCGTCTACAACGGCGAAGTTCTGGTAACCATAAACGATCAGATCGTCCAGGTCATAGCTCACCAGACCCTTGGTGGTCTTCTTAACGAGTTCGTAGGGCTTGATAGCCTGAGCGATGGGCATATCGTCTTCAGCAACAGCCTTGCCTTCGTTGTCGGTGATACCGTTGTTGACAACAGTTGCCATCAGAGCGGAGTCAGAGTCAACCAGGGTTACGAAGTTGCCGTCAACAGCTTCGAACAGAGCCATGTATACGGAACCAACAGCCAGTTCAGCGTCGTGATCCTTATCCAGACCCATTTCAGATTCAGCAACATAGTAAACCTTGTCGCCTACAACACCGTCATCATCGATGGTCTTGAAGCCAACGTAGCCTTCCTTAGCAGCGTATACAGCGCCGTTCTTATCGGAAACGGTGGTGTATTCGTCGGTGGAAACTACGATGATGTTCTGCCACTTGAAGTCGATGTCAAAGATAGACTTAGCCAGGGTGTTGCCCTTAGCAGTGTCAGCGAACATTGCATTGTAGATGATCAGTGCAACTTCGCCACGAGTCAGCTCGTCGGTGTAAGCCACGTCAGAACCGATGCTCTTGGTCAGGTCCAGCTCAACAGCCTTTTCGATGTAGCCCCAAGGATAGGTCAGACCCTTGTAACCCAGGGTACGAACAACCATGGTCAGAGCGTCACGATAGGTGATGCTGTCATAGGGTGCGAAGGTGTTTGCAGTGTAACCTTCGATGATACCGTTCTGGTTAGCATAGGAAATAGCGCCCAGGTAGTTGGCAGCAGCGCCGTCTTCGATATCCTTGAAGGTTGCATTGTTGGCAGTGCCGTCTTCCCACTTTTCATCTTCTACCCAACCGGTAGAGATACGGGATACGAACAGAGCCATCTGATAACGCTGAATGAGATCTTCGTTGGTCAGGCCTTCGCCACCCTTGAAGATGCCATAGTTGGCGAGGAATTCAATCGCATAGTCCTGTTCAGCATTGGAAGCGGTTGCTTCTACGGCTGCGTCATCTGCTGCAACGTAAGCTGCGCAGGAAGCAGTCATCAATGCTGCCAGGATGAAAGAAAGAATCTTCTTCATCTTTGTGCTCCTTTGTAAAATTAAATCTTTTGAAGAGGAAAACTGCTGCCGTTTTCAACACCTTTCCCCTGCATGGAATATGATACCATACCATCCGAAATTTTGCAATAGGTTTCCCGGAGGTGAAATATAAATGTAATATTAAATAGGGTTTAGAAATTGATGGGAGGAAGCAACGTCGGGATCCTTTCCATAAATAGAATCGGATTTATCGCTATTTTTCCCATATCCCCTTCCATTTCGTGCAAAAATATGCTATACTAATGGTAACCCACACCAAATCAAAGGAGAACCCACATGAACGAATTCTTACAAAAGCTGTACGACAAAGCGCCGTCCTATGGCTCGATCCCCTTCTGGAGCTGGAACGATAAGCTGGAGGAAGGCGAGCTGCGACGTCAGATCCGGCGCATGAAGGAGCTGGGCATGAACGGCTTCTTTATGCACGCCAGAGGTGGTCTGGAAACCGAATACCTGTCCGACGACTGGTTTCACTGCGTGAACGTCTGCGTGGACGAGGCAAAGAAGCTGGGCATGGAAGCCTGGTCCTACGACGAAAACGGCTGGCCCTCCGGTTTTGCCGGCGGTAAGCTGCTGGACGACAAAAAGAACTTTGCCCTTGGTATGCTGACCGAGATCACCAGCACCTTCCCCGATGACGAGGACACCATCGCCGCCTACACGAAAAATGCCGACGGCAGCTACAACTGGGTCACCGCACCGGTGGACGGCTGCAGTGAATACCTGCGGATCTATCGCCAGTATGACAACTCCTACGTGGACGTGCTGGACGGGGAGATCACCAAGGAATTCCTGCGCCTGACCCATGCGGAATACAAGAAGGCCTGCGGAGCCGATTTCGGTGGTGCCATGCCCGGCTTCTTCACCGATGAACCCCAGTACTTCCGTTGGGGCCACACCTACTCCAACACCCTGCCGAAGATCTTCAAGGAGACCTATGGGTATGAGATCTTCCCCGGCCTGCCTGCCATCTTTGAGAAGGACATCCCCGGCGGCGACAAATTCCGCTACGATTATTATAAGCTGATCCATGAGCTGTTCATCAATAACTGGGTGCGCCTGGTGCAGGAATGGTGCCACGAAAATGGCGTCAAGCTCACCGGTCACGCCGTGGAGGAATCCTCTCTGTCCGGCCAGATGATGTGCATCGGTGGCGTCATGCCCTTCTACGAATACGAAGACATCCCCGGCATCGACTATCTGGGTCGTGGGATCGCCGACGATATCGCACCCAAGCAGCTGGGTTCTGCCTGCGCACAGCTGGGCAAAAAGAAGGCCCTGTCCGAAATGTTCGCCTGCTGCGGCTGGGACGTGTCTCCCACCGAGCTGAAGCGCATTGCCGATATGCAGTATGCCGGTGGTGTGAACCTGATGTGCCAGCACCTGTATCCCTACTCCGAAAGAGGCCAGCGCAAGAGAGACTATCCCCTGCACTACTCCGAGCATAACCCGTGGCAGCAGCAGATGATCCCCTTCGACTGGCACTACAACCGTCTGGGTGCGGCTTTGTCCGAAGGCGAAGAATATGCGCCCATCCTGGTGATCCATCCCATCCACGGTGCCTATATGCGGTACAAGAAGGGTGCGGACTGGCACAACGAGATCGAAGGACACTTCTTTGGTCTGTCCCGTCTGCTGGGTCACAACCAGGTGCCCTACCACTACGGCGACGAAAACATGATGAAGAAAATGGCCAAGGTGGACGGCAACAAGATCATCGTGGGCAAGTGCACCTACGATGCCGTGATCGTTCCCTTCACCTACACCCTGGATCACGAGACTGTGGCTATGCTCCAGGCATACATGGCAAATGGCGGTAAGGTATGGCTGTACAAAGACGCACCGGCCTGCATCGATGGAGAAGCGGCAGACATGGGCTGGCTCCAGGCAAACATGACCTGGGACGACATTCTGGCCTATCGTGACGCCCGGATCTCCGTGGATGGAGCAAACGTGCCGGCCCTGCGGAAGATGACCAGAAGACTGCCCGACGGTTCCAGCCTGATCTTTGTCACCAACATTTCCTCTGACAGCTTCGACTGCGTAAAGGTAGGTATCCCGGGCGCCAAGAGCGTTTGTGAGATCGATCTGGATGCAGATGCGGACGAACTGACGCTGCTCCCTGTCCACGGCGAAGTGTGCGAAAAGTGCGGTGGCAGAAAGGTATATCTGTCCTTCGAGGATGCCCAGTCGCACCTGCTGTGGGTCAATGGCGAAGACGTGGCACTGGTAGAAGGCAAGCCCGAAAAGGCAGAAAAGACCATTCCGGTACCGGCAGAAATGACCTTTGCCAAGAAGCCGGAGAACATGATGACCCTGGACACCGCTATGCTGTCCAAGGATGGGGTACACTACGACGAGCCCCTGTCCATCTACGGCATCAAGGACAACCTGCTCCGGGAACAGTTTGACGGACAGGTGTGGATCAAGTACACCTTCACGGCAGACGAGAGCTACCATACCGATGACCTGCGGCTGATTTTGGAACCCATGGGCCAGACCTCTGTGACCGTCAACGGCACGACTGTAGAGCCGTCCCGTGAAAACTGGTGGTTTGACCGGAACTTTGCCGGCGTGAATATTGCATCTCTGGTGAAGCCCGGCGTAAACGAAGTGGTGGTATCCCTACGGCATTGGCAGAGAGACTACGTGTACTACGTGCTGTACAGCGGCGTATCGGAATCTCTGCGGAACTGCCTGGTATTCGATACGGAGATCGAAGCGGCCTACCTGGTGGGCGACTTTGCCCTGACGACCCCCGGCACCTTCACCGACAGCGACCGGAACAGTGTCCTGTACGACGGCACCTTCACGCTGACCGGTCAGAAGGAAACCGTGAACACGACGAACGTTGTCAAGGATGGCTATCCCTTCTTCGGCGGCGCCATGGACGTGAAGTTTACCTATAATTATAAGGAAGGGGACGCCACGGTGCTGGCACTGTCGGGACGCTTTGCCACGGTATCGGTGGAAGTCAATGGTGTGGCCGCCGGCGAGATGTTGTTTATCCGGCACATCGATCTGGCAGAATATTTGCACGAAGGCGAGAACGAGATCAAGCTGACCCTGCGTTCTGCCATGCGGAACCTGATGGGACCCCACCATCGTCACGATCCGGAACCCTACGGTGTAGGCCCCGGCACGTTCTCCTTTGAAAAGGAATGGAACGGCAGAGAATGCGCCGGCTACGTAGCCCGCTACGCCTTCGTCCGCTTCGGGGTAGACGAGAAGTAAGGGGCAGACCCCTCTACGACACACCCCATTGGTTCCAACTGCGTTGGGCTTGTTACTCCATGTGGTTTTCCGAAAAGTTTCGGATGACTGCCCTACGCGGGCGGCGTGAAAGGGTAGGGTCAACTTCGCCATAGGCGAATGTTGCGTGGAATTAAACTTCCTCGGCAGTTTACCCCCTTCCCTACCCTCTCAACTCCCACCCATCCCCCTAATCGCCTCGAAAAGCAACTCTCGCAGTTGACCACCGGTTTCTCTGGAAGCAGAGCCTTTGGCAGTAGATATTGTTCGCCTTGGTAATCCCGTTTTTGATCAGGCTGCCGCATTAGGACGGTTGGGCATGGTTAAAATTTTCGTTTGGTGCTGGACGGGTGTTTGGGTGGATACCAATATAGGATATCAAATCATTCGACTTGTAATGTAGTGTGTTGATACCCATACCGGGATCGGAAATAATATTCGGCTTTAGAACGATTTTTGTTTTCTCTATGTCAGCCACTACTCCGAACAATTTGTGTGAAGCCAAACGAACGATAACGTTTCACTTCGCACCCACCAGAACCCGTACGTCCTGCACCCCGTAGCCCTGCGGTTAGCCCAA
>CAZLED010000015.1:0-40674 GCA_964558485.1 uncultured Ruminococcus sp.
AACAGCTCCTCCTGGTTCTCCTGGATCCGTGCCAGCACCGGATATACGCCCCAGGACAGTGCCAGCTGGTGGAAGGTCTTTTCCTTCGGCGTAGCGGCCACTACAGGCTGTGCCGGACGGAACTTGGACATACGGCGTGCGCTTCTGCCGGAGTTGGTCAGGGTGATGATGGCAGCGGCCTGGATATCCTTTGCCATGATGCAGGCAGCATCGCACACCGCATTGGTGAAATCATCGAAGTCCACGTCGTAGTGCATCTGGTCATAGGCACCCATTTCGGCGGCATCCCGTTCGGCCTGTTCTGCGATCCTTGCCATAGCACGGACGGCACGCAGGGGATACTGCCCTACAGCGGTCTCGCCGGACAGCATGATGGCAGAGGTACCATCGAATACGGCGTTGGCTACGTCGGAGATCTCGGCTCTGGTGGGATTGGGATGGGAGATCATGGATTCCAGCATCTGGGTGGCGGTGATGACCATTTTGCCGCTCTGGTAGCATTCCTTGATAAACCGCTTTTGCAGACCGGGCAGCCGCTCGAAGGCCACCTCTACGCCCATGTCTCCTCTGGCCACCATGATGCCGTCGGAGTAGTCTAAGATCTCGGAGAAGTTCTCCACGCCTTCCAGGTTCTCGATCTTGGAGATGATCTTGATGTCGTGGCCGCCGTTGTAGTCCAAAAATTTCCGCATACCGATCACATCGTCCTTGGAGCGGATGAAGGAAGCTGCCACCAGATCCACGTCATGCTCGATGCCAAAGATCAAATCTTCCTTGTCTTTCTCGCTCAGATGGGGCATATCCAGATGGACACCGGGCAGGTTCACGCCTTTGCCGTCCTTGATGATCCCACCGGCCACGATGGTACAGCGCACTTCTGTTTCGCCACAGGACACCACTTCCAGCTCGATATTGCCGTCGTCCAGCAGCACAGCGTCACCGGGCTTGAGCTCCTTAGGCAGCTCGGCATAGGTGACAGAGACGCCATGGCAGTCGCCCAGTCGCTCGGTAGCGTCTGCATACAGTGTAAATTCGGCACCGGTCTCCAGCTCGGCGGTACCATTCTGGAACTGCTTCAGCCGGATCTCCGGTCCCTTGGTATCCAACAGGATCGCCAGCGGCACCTGCAGCTTTTTCCGGGCAGCCTTCAGACGTGCGATAACGGCAGCATGGTCCTCGTAATTTCCATGCGAAAAATTCAATCGGGCAACGTTCATACCGGCCTTGATCATTTTTTCGATCATCTCCGACGAATTGGAAGCCGGACCCATGGTGCATATAATTTTGGTTTTTAACATAGATTTCGTGGTACTCCTTTTGCTACTCTATATAATTCTTATGTTTTTACTTTCTCACAACAGCGTCTTCGATACGGCAATATTCTCCACAAATGCATTCTTCACCAGCTTGGGGTAGGTCTCATCGATCTCGACGCCCATGATCTGGCAGAGCTGTATGCTGACGTTTTGTACCTTTTTGTTGGCATCGTAGCCTTCGAGCAGGATCTGGTTGGCGATCTTGCTGCCGCTGTTGCAGAAGACACGGATGTTCCGCAGGGTCACGCCATCGATCACGCCCGGTTTGCTCTGGTCACCCTTTACGGTGCCGAACCAGAAATTGTCCCGGAACACCATACAGCACAGGCGCTCGCATTTGTGGATCCGCACGTTCTCCCAGAGAATATCCCGGCATTCCACACCGTCCAGCAGTACGATCCCCATGACCGCACGCTCGTCCAACTGTTCATGATACTGGGGATCGTCATAGGAAAACAGCACGTCGATGTCGGTGAAGGAAATATTTCTGTAGTAGCTTGCCTTGCTTTCCTCGCCAACCACCATGGAATTGTTGCAGTCGTTCCACAGGATCATATGGGACAGGTGGATGTTTTCGCAGGGCAAGTCCGGTCGGAAGGCCTTGATAGATATGCTGTCGTCGCAGGAACGGACAAAGCTGTTCCGGATCTGCACATTGCGTCCGTTGGAAATGTCGATGCCATCGGTGCAGGCATAGGTGGTGGACAGCACCTTCAGAGCCTCCACCTGCACATCGGCACACAAATACAGATGGACGTTCCAGCCGTTGCGTGCGTGAGAATGGACGATCACGTCTTCGATGGTCAGGTTCTCACATTCGACCGCATCCAGGGAAATGCTGCGGCAGGCCCGGTCGGTCAGGATCATACCGCTGCCACAAAGACGAATGTTTTTGCCAGCCAAGCGCAGACCACCGTACAGCACAGCGCCCGGTGCCAGGTAGACCGTGGTATCGTCTCCCACCGACAGGGCATAGCCTTCTTCCGAACGCACATCGTGAAAGCCTGCCGGAAACGTCAGCAGCGTTCTGCCCTCTTCCTCCACCGGTGCTTCTTTGATGGCATTCACGAACAGGTGCAGCACCTGACCGGACATATATTGGTCGTCAAACACCAATGTGATCTGCGCCGGATGGGCTGGCGTGGTGAACCGGATCACACCGTTTGTGACCTGTGGGGTGATGCCCAGAATCTCCGGCAGCAGCTTCACCGAACGAAAGGAAAAGGCTGGCGTGACCGTGATCTGGGCATGACGACCCGACAGCAGCTCGAACACACCAAAGTTGACATGGCCACCCCAATAGGTAGTATCGGAATACAGAGCGACCGGCGTGGTATCGGCCTGCACCTGAAACATGGTCTGACAGAGAGGTGTTCCCTCCGGAATGGGCATGGATAGAATAGATTCTTGCATAATGACCTCACATGGGATATTGCTATACGATTTATCCTGGAAACGTAGTTTCAATCGATCGGGATCTCCCGTTTTTCTTCCTCTTTCATTTTATCACATCGTGACCCGGTATGCAAGAGAAAGAGACATTTTTTCACAAAATTGTGGCAATTTTCAAAAACACGGTTGTAATATCCGAAGTTTTCCGGTATAATATAGGGGAAGGTATGAACCTCTACACACATAGAAAGGAATATAACTATGACGATCGAACAAATCAAAAAGATCTTTACCGATACAGCCTATGTACGCACCGGCGGCAGCAATGAGGAGCTGCGCTGTGCCGAATACCTGAAGCAGTGCTGTGTGGATCTGGGGATCGAAGCCAAGCTGGAATCCTTCTCGGTAGACATGGCAGACATCCACACCGCCACACTGGAAGCCGATGGAGAGCTGATCCCCTGCAAAGGCTACAAAAATGCCGGCAGCCGTGTGGTGGAAGGGGAGCTTGTGTATCTGCCCCATGCAGACAAATATGCCCTCTCCCAGTGCAAGGACAAGATCGTGATGATCGATGGCTACCTGGGTGCGTGGATCTACAAGGATCTGGTGGAGGCCGGCGCTATTGGCTTCATCACCTACGATGGCAATGCCAACTATGCGGACTTTGACATCGACCAGCGGGAACTGCGCTCCTACATCACCGATGGCAAGAAGCTGCCCGGCGTGAACATCAATGCCAAGTCTGCCATTGCGCTGGTGGAAAAAGGGGTGTCCCACGTGAAGATCACTCTGCGGCAGGACGAATACATGGGCAAGTCCCACAATGTAGTCGCCGATATGCCCGGTGAGATCGACGAGACCATCGTGTTCACTGCACACTACGACTCCACTTCCCTGTCTCAGGGTGCCTACGACAATATGTCCGGCTGCATTGGGCTTCTGGGGATCATGGACTATTTCAAGGATCGTCCCCATCGGTACGGTCTGCGGTTCGTGTTCTGCGGCAGTGAAGAAAGAGGACTGCTGGGCTCCAAGGCCTATGTGGCTGCCCACGAAGGAGAGCTGTCCAAGATCGCGCTGAATATCAACATCGATATGATCGGTTCCATCATGGGCAAGTTCATCGTATGCTGCACCTCTGAAATGGAGCTGGTACATTACATCTCGTACCTGGCACTGGAAAAGGGCTTCACAGCCTACACCTACCAGGACATCTATTCCAGTGACTCTACGCCCTTTGCCGATAAGGGAGTGCCGGCTGTATCCTTTGCCCGGAGCGCCAACGGTAATGTTGCCACCATCCACAATTCCTACGACACCATGGCTGTCATGAAGCCGGCACACGTACAGGCCGACACCGATTTCATCTGCGCCTTTGCAGACCGGATGGCCAATGCGGTAAAGTGTCCGGTGAAGCGGGAAATGCCCGACAACATGAAGGACAAGCTGGACAGATATCTGCTGCGGAAGCGGTGATCTGTTTCGTGCCCACACTTCTTTCGGAGGAAAATTATGTACGCAAATTTTGAATACGACAAGACACTGGTGAAGTGCCATCCGTCTCCCCGGCAGATGATCGTAGAGCAGATGGAGTTCTACGCCTTTGCCCACTTCACCGTGAACACCTTTACGGATAAGGAATGGGGTGACGGCACCGAACCGGAATCCATTTTTGATCCCACCGAGCTGAATGCGGACCAGTGGGTAGATGCGCTGAAGGCGGCTGGGATCGGCGGTCTGATCCTGACCTGCAAGCACCACGACGGTTTCTGTCTGTGGCCCTCTGCCTACACGGAGCACTGTGTAAAGAACAGTCCCTTCCGTGGTGGCAAAGGGGACGTGGTCAAGGAAGTGTCCGACGCCTGCCGCCGTGGCGGGATCAAGTTCGGCGTGTATCTCTCTCCCTGGGACAGAAACTGCAAGCTCTACGGGACAGAAGAATATAACGACTACTTCTGCAACCAGCTGACCGAACTGCTGACCAATTACGGCGACATTTTCACCGTATGGTTTGACGGTGCCTGTGGGGAAGGTCCCAACGGCAAAAAGCAGGTGTACGACTTCGAGCGGTACTATGCCCTGATCCGGAAGCTGCAGCCCGATGCCTGCATTGCCGTTTGTGGACCGGACGTGCGTTGGTGCGGCAACGAAGCCGGGGACACCAGACCCAGCGAATGGTCCGTGCTGCCCACCGCCTTTGGCACGCCCGAAGATGTAGCCAAGGACAGCCAGCAGAGCGACGACACGTCCTTCCGGGAAAAGACCATCAACGAAATGCAGCGTGACCTGGGCAGCCGGGAATTCCTGGAAGGTGCCCTGTCGCTGCAATGGAAGCCGGCTGAAACCGATACCTCCATTCGTCCCGGTTGGTTCTACCATGCCACCGAAGACGACAAGGTCCGTTCCACCGAGACCCTACTGGACATCTGGTACCGCACCGTTGGCGGCAACTCCAAGCTGCTGCTCAACATTCCACCGGACAGACGAGGACTGTTCCATGAAGTGGACGTACAGCGGCTCCGGGAAATGGGCGAATACATCCGCAAGACCTTTGCCCACAACCTGGCCGAAAACGCCACCATCACGGCAGACAAGGACGATGGTTATCACCTGCCCGAGGCACTGCTGGAAAACAGCTACGATCGCTACTACAAGCCCTTTGACGGAGACAACGCTGTGGAGCTGACCATTCGTCTGGATGCGCCGCAGTCCATCAGCCATGTGGTGATCAAGGAACACATTCCCATGAGCCAGCGGGTGGAAGCCTACGCCATCGATGTGAAGGATGCCGACGGCTCCTATCGGGAGATCGCACAGGGCACCACCATCGGCTGCCAGAAGATCGAACGGTTTGCACCTGTGACCACCGATACGGTACGGATCCGGATCACCGACTCCCGTGTGTGCCCGGTGCTGTCCTTCGTAGGGCTGTATTGAGTAAACACTGGTCAGCCAAAGTTAATTGGCATGAAATCAAGCCAATTAACTTGCAAAAAAATCTATTTCGCATACAACGAGGTATCGTTTTATGGAATATATCACATACGAAATGTACGGTGCTGTCGGCGATGGTGTGACCGACGATATGCCTGCCATCGTCCGGGCCCACGCCGAAGCGAACGCCAAATTCTTGCCGGTGAGAGCCAAGGCAGGTGCCACGTACTACCTCTGTGGTCACGGCTGTACGGCAGAGATCCAGACCAATACCGACTGGACCGGTGCTCGGTTCCTCATCGATGACAGCGGTATCCGGGAAGGACAGGATTTCCAGGATCGGTTCAAGTCCATCTTCCAGGTGACCAGCAAACGAGAGGAGATCCCGTTGTCCATCGCTTCCCTGCGGCAGGGACAGACCACGCTTGCCAATCCCACCGGGGAAGATCTGTATGTGCTGGTGCGCAATGCCAACCATCGGGACTACATCCGCTGGGGACTGAACCAGAACAACGGCACAGCCCGGACGGACAACTTTATCCTGCGTGCCGATGGAACAATGCCCTCTCCGGTGGCCTTCGATTTTGACGAAGTGACCGATGCCACGGCGCTGCCTATAGATGCCGAAAAGCTGGCCATCACCGGCGGTACGTTTACCACCATTGCCAACCAAGCCGAATCCAAGTACAACTACTTTGCCCGCAATATTTTGATCCGCCGCAGCAACGTGGAGATGCATGGTGTGACCCATTTGGTGACCGGGGAGATCGACCATGGTGCGCCGTACAATGGATTCCTGACGATATCCTGCTGTGCGCAGGTGTATGTCCATGACTGTGTGTTCACCGGGCACTACATCTACAACACCATTGGTGCTGCCGGAAAGCCAGTGGACATGGGCTCCTACGACATCAATCTGTCCAATGCTTCTTCGGTGACCCTGGCTCGCTGCTCCCAGACCACAGACATTATGGACAGACACTACTGGGGTCTCATCGGCACCAATTTCTGCCGGGATCTGCTGCTGGAGGACTGCAACTTCTCCCGGTTCGATGCCCACATGGGTGTGACCAACTGTACCCTGCGCCGGTGCGTGCTGGGCTGGCAGTGTCTCAACGCCATTGGCTACGGCACGTTTTTGGTAGAGGATACCGAAGCATACGGCTATGCGCTGGTGAATCTGCGTGTGGACTACGGCAGCTCCTGGAACGGGAAGATGATCCTGCGGAACTGCACCTGGCATCCGCTGGGACAGAATCGAAGCGTTTTTGAAGCCCACAATCCGGGGAACCACGACTTTGGCTACACCTGCTATCTGCCCCAATATGTGACCATCGATGGATTGCAAATCGTGGAAAATGCACCCAGCGACCGGCCACTGACCGTATTCAACGACTACAGCGGCGACAAGTCCATTCCGGAGGCAGAGCGGATCTACAAGCCCATTCCGCCGGTCTCGGTGACGGTACGAAATCTCGATCGGGAGATCCAGCTTTGTGCGCTGCCCTCTCTGATGACGAATACAGTATTCGCCATAGAAGACTAAGTTATATTTCATGAAAAAAGTCGCTATATCCTTTGGAGCGTATGTACTATGCGCTCTCTGGATACAGCGACTTTTCTTATTGGGGTGGGAATTCCCGTCGCACCCGTTCGTTCAGCTTGGGATAGATCCGGTTGCAAAACCAGGCTTCGGTGGAATACCGCTCGATCTGCTCTGCGGGGATCCAGCCAACCTTGCTGTTTTCCGCCGGCTGGTTTCGGATCGATGCTGTGGGATCGGCTTCCAGCAGGTAGGTCACGTTCAGGTGCAGGTGCGAGGGCACATAGATCCCCTTTTTCTCGTGTCCGTTCACCGGCAGGATTTCGATGGACAGCGGCTCATCTGACAACAGCTTCACCTCGGCAAGGCCGCTTTCTTCCCTTGCCTCACGCAGTGCCGTCACGGTCAGATCCGTTTCCCCATCGGCGTGTCCACCCAGCCAGGCCCAGGAACCATAGATCTTGTGGTACGCCATGAGCACATGGGTCCGCTCCGGATCCACCACCCAAGCGGAAGCGGTAAAATGGGCGACTTCGTTTTGGCGTGTGAAGACATCGGGGCTATGCTCCAGGTGGTACAGCAGCAGCGGCAAATCCTTCTTTTCTTGTTCGTTTTGGGGGACATAGTTGGGAAGCTGTGTGTATAAAGACGGCATGGATGGCTCCTCTCCCCACGTCTGTGCTGTTTTTGAAAATAATGCTTGACAGTGTTCGTGGGACATGGTATAATATTGTAGATATTGTTTGCATCGGCAGGTACCGTTTTTTCATGCGGTATTTTGGTTCCGTAACATATAGAGAAAGGATATCAATTATGCGTATTAAATCCGTAAAAGGTACGAACGACTATCTGCCGGAGCAGGTGGCGCTTCGGGAACACATGGAGCAGACCATCCTCTCCTGCTACAAGGAGAACGGCTTCCGGCGGATCATGACTCCTGCAATTGAAGATATTGAAAACTTAGACAAGAGCGATGGCGGCGAAAACCTGAACCTGATCTTCAAGATCATGAAGCGTGGCGAAAAGCTCACCAAGGCCATGGAGAACGGCGAAGAGCTGGCGGACATGGGTCTGCGGTACGACCTGACGCTGCCCCTGTCCCGATACTATGCTGCCAATCGTGCCAAGCTGGAGCTGCCCTTCAAGTGTATCCAGATGGACAGAGTGTATAGAGCCGAGCAGCCCCAGAAAGGCAGACTCCGGGAGTTCATCCAGTGCGACATCGACATCATCGGGGACAACAGCCCGGCCTGCGAAATGGAGCTGATCACCGTGACCGCCAAGGCATTGCAGCGGCTGGACATTGGTACCTTCACCGTAAAGATCAACGACCGGAAGGTGCTCAATGCCCTGCTGTCCTCCTGTGGCTTTGCCGACGAACAGCTTGCCTCTGTTTGCATCAGCTTTGATAAGCTGGACAAGATCGGCGTGGACGGCGTTTTGGCAGAGCTGACCGAAAAGCAATTTGACCAGAGCGCCATCGATGCCTTTGCTTCCGTGCTGTCTGAGCTGCCTCTGTCCATGGACGCTGTAGCAGCACGGGTCGGCAGTGAGCTGACGGAAGGGCTTCGCAGTATCATCGAAAACGCTACGGCACTGTCTGACGGCGGCTACACCGTTGAATTCGACATTTCTCTGGTCCGTGGGCAGGGCTACTACACCGGCACGGTGTTCGAGATCAAGAGCGACAAGTTCCGTGGTTCCGTGGCTGGCGGCGGTCGCTATGACAACCTGATCGGCAAGTTCGTAGGCGAAAATGTGGCGGCTTGCGGTTTCTCCATTGGCTTCGAGCGGATCTTCGGCATTCTCTCCGACATGGAGCGTTCGGCTACGCTGCGGAAGAAGATCGCTTATGTGTACGAATCCGATTATGCGTCCGTCTATCCCAAGGCCGAGGCACTGCGTGGGGAATTCGATGTTTCCCTGTTCCGTCGGCCGAAGAAGATGAAGGGCTTCTTGGATCGACTGGAAGCCTCCGGTTTTGCCGGGTTCCTGGTAGAGGACGGCGAGATCGAATATTTTCAGAAATAAATCAGTGTCAACTTAACGATACTGTTTCATGGCAGCATATCCGCACCGCTGGCACAGCGGTTCGGTGATCTGCTTGGTGACAAAGGACTGCCTGAGGGCGTTGGCTCTGGGACTGTGCAGGATCTCCTCTAAGGGAGTGACGAACAGATTTCCCAGCGCCAACGCCCCTTCTGCGTCCAGACAGCAAGGAACGACCGTGCCATCTACCAGCACGCCAAACTGGTCACGCAGGCCGTAGCAGCTATGGCTGGTGCTGACCGGTGCGGCGTCCGTGTCCGGCCAATCGAACTTTTCGCCCCATTCCAGAAAGACCTTTTCCCGAAGCTTATAGCCACTGTAGATCTCCTGCCAGGGCGTGCCATCGGTATCGAAAAAGCCATGCATGGCGGCAAGGATCTGCTCGTTGGCGGTGCTTTGTCCACCCAAATTCCACAGGCGCATGACGGCAATGATCCCTTGTGCTGCGGCGTCTCTGCAAAACCGGAAACAGCCATCCAGGTAGGTCTCCAAGGAGATACCCATTCTGTTGGCTTCGTAGGCGTGCAGAGAGATGCTGACCTTATGCAGAGCCGGAGCGCTTGCAAGGATCGTATGCTTTTGCGGCAGCAGCGTACCGTTGGTGGTCAGGATCACTCGAAAACCCAGCTCATCGGCGATGGCAAGAAAGTCAGCCAGCCGGGGATGCAGCAGTGGTTCGCCCATCAGGTGAAAGTACAGGTAGTCGGCAAAGGGACGGATCTGCGTGGCGGCACACCGGAACTGTTCTGTATCCATAAAATGCACCGGCCGCTTGGTACCGTGGCAGAAGCTGCAGGTCAGGTTACAGGCATTGGTGATCTCTAAAAATGCTTTTTTGGCCATGGGGCTCTCCTACTCTTTTATCGAAAAAATGCGCTGCCTTTCTTTTTTTTAGAAACGATGAGACAGCGCTTTTTTTCATATTTCATTTTCGTTTCCGGATGGATATACGCACAGGACATAGCCACCGTTTTTGCACCGATCGTATCGAATGCACTTTTGGTGACAACACGCCATCAGCGCCCCGTTGATCCGGGCAACATGGGTAGCGATGGTTTCGGCCAGGGCATTTCCGTTCTCATGATACGGATACGGGTAGCTGTAGGCCTCGATGCGACGATAGGAATTTGGCGTGCCGGCAGACGTGAGAATGGTCATAAGGATACGCTTGTCCTGTTCACGCAGGGATAACGGATAGATGCGGAACTGGATATTGTGGTGGATCATAAAAAAGCCGTGATCCAGGTGGTATCCTTCCATGCCGGCTGTCCGGGACTTTTGCCAGCCCATCCTGTTACAGAGGATCTTTTCCATTTTGGCAAGCAGCAACGCTTCCGTCGGCAGTACACAGATCTGCAGCATTTTACTGACATGGCCTTCGCCCAATGCCAATACAGACGCATCGGACGGACAGCAGGGGTATGCCCGTTCCGCCACATCCTGAAAGGTCAGGATACAGACGATCGGCTGCAGATACTCTATTACAAACGGTGGAAAAGAAACTGCGCAAGGAAATCCCATGTCAAGGACTCTCTTGCGCAGTGCCAAGGCCCGGTTGGAAACTTCTATATCCAGCACGAGCACCATGATCTTATACCGAATGTACCTTCTGCGCAGCGTCTGCGTTGTCAGCGTCCAGTCCGTATTTTTTTGCTTTTCTATATTCGAAGAACTTGGTAGCCACCTGTTCGAACAGGGCGTAGGACAGCACGTCTTCTTCCTGTTCCATGTAAGGCTTCACGGCCTCACGCAGGTTGTCCAGCTCCGGCTTCAACAGGTCGGCCGGACGGCAGGTGATGGGCTTTTCGTCGCCGATGATCTGCTTGCGGAATGCAGGGTCTACATCCACAGGAGACTTGCCGTAGTCGCCACGGATCATGCCCTTGAATTCCTTGGACACCATCTTGTAGCGTTCGCCGGCAATGACATTCAGCACGGCCTGGGTACCCACGATCTGGGAGGTAGGCGTTACCAGCGGCGGGTAACCGGCATCTTTGCGCACTCTCGGCACTTCCTCCAGCACCTCAGCCAGCTTTTCGCTCTTGCCCTGCTGCTTCAGCTGAGACACCAGGTTGGACAGCATACCGCCGGGTACCTGGTACATCAGGCAGTTTACGTCTACCTTCAGCACCTTGGGATCCAGCAGACCGGAGGACATATACTTTTCCCGCAGCGGTGCGAAGTACTTGCTCACCTTATCCAGTGCGTTCAGATCCAGGCCGGTGTCGTAGGGCGTGCCCTGGAGGGTCGCTACGATGGGCTCTGTCGGAGGCTGAGACGTACCCATGGACATGGGAGAGATGGCAGTGTCCACGATGTCCACGCCGGCTTCAATGGCCTTCAGCACGGTCATGGAAGCAAGGCCGGTGGTGTAGTGGGTGTGCAGCTGGATCGGCACCTTCACGGTGGACTTCAGCGCAGTCACCAGGTCAAAGGCAGCATAGGGCGTCAGCAGGCCGGACATATCCTTGATGCAGATGGAGTCGGCGCCCATGTCTTCCAGCTCCTTGGCGTACTTACAGAAGGCTTCGTTGGAGTGCACGGGGCTGATGGTATAGCTGATGGCAGCCTGTACGTGACCGCCTTCCTTCTTGGTGGCCTTGATAGCAGTCTGCAGGTTCCGGGAGTCGTTCATAGCATCGAAGATCCGGAGGATGTCGATACCATTGGCGATGGACTTCTGCACGAAGTATTCCACCACGTCGTCCGCATAGTGACGATATCCCAGAATATTCTGGCCACGGAACAGCATCTGCAGCTTGGTGTTCTTCACCTCGGCACGGATCTTCCGCAGTCTTTCCCAGGGGTCTTCATTCAGGAACCGGAGGCAGGAGTCAAAGGTAGCTCCACCCCAGGCTTCCAGAGAATGGTAACCGATCTTGTCCATATCTGCCAGAATCGGCAGCATTTCTTCCGTAGTCATACGGGTAGCGATCAGAGACTGGTGTGCGTCCCGGAGCGCGGTTTCGGTAATTTTTACTTTTGCCATATCTTTATACGTATCCTTTCACATCACACAATCAACTTAGCCAGCGAAATATTGCAGGAATACACCGGCAGCCACAGCGGAACCGATAACACCGGCTACGTTGGGACCCATGGCGTGCATCAGCAGGAAGTTGGAAGGATTCTCCTTCTGCCCTTCGACCTGTGCAACACGGGCAGCCATCGGCACAGCAGACACACCGGCAGAACCGATCAGGGGGTTGACCTGACCCTTGGTAGCCCAGCACATGATCTTACCGCCGACCAGACCACCAACGGTAGACAGGCAGAATGCAGCCAGACCTAAGAAGATGATCTTCAAGGTATCCAGTGCCAGGAAGTTGTTGGCGTTGGCAGTAGCACCAACGGAAACGCCCAGGCAGATGGTGACGATGTTCATCAGCTCGTTCTGTGCGGTCTTGGACAGACGGTCGGTCACGCCGGAGACGTTGAGCAGGTTACCCAGCATCAGGAAGCCCACCAGAGGAGCAGCATCCGGCACGATGATACAAACGACCAGCGTTACCACGATGGGGAAGATAACCTTTTCGGTCTTGGAAACGGGACGCAGGGTGGTCATGACGATGCTGCGTTCCTTCTTGGTGGTCAGCAGCTTCATGAACGGGGGCTGGATGATGGGGATCAGGGCCATGTAGCTATAGGCCGCAATGGCGATGGCACCCAGCAGCTCCGGCGCAAGGGTCTTGGTGACCAGGATGGCGGTAGGACCGTCGGCACCACCGATGATACCGATAGCGGCAGACTGCATGGGAGTAAAGCCCAGGAACAGTGCGCCGATGAAAGCTGCGAACACGCCGAACTGGGCAGCAGCACCCAGCAGCAGAGACTTAGGGTTGGCGATCAGGGCAGAGAAGTCTGTCATGGCACCAACGCCCAGGAAGATCAGAGACGGATAGATACCCAGCTTGACACCCAGATACAGGAAGTCGATCAGGTTGCCCTGTTCCACGATGGTCTGGATGTTGATAGGCGAACCGTCTTCATGGATAAAGAGATCCATATGGAACAGGTTCGCACCGGGCAGGTTGGCCAGCAGCATACCAAATGCGATGGGCAGCAGCAGCAATGGCTCGAACTTTTTGACCACGGCCAGATAGAACAGCACGCCGATGATCACGTACATGATCAGGGTCTTCACCAGCAGGACAGGGTCTGCCAACAGCTGGGGGATCCCGGTCGAGTTATAAAAATCAGAAAAGAAACTCAAAATTCACTCCACTCCATTTCTCAAAAATTTGTGATAACGGAGCAGTCTCAACCCAGCGTTACGATGGGGTCGCCGGAGTTGACCGTTGCGCCCTGAGGAGCATTGATGGCAACGACCTTACCGCCTTCGGCAGCAAAGATCTCGTTTTCCATCTTCATAGCTTCCAGGATGCATACCAGATCGTCCTTGGCAATGGTGTCGCCCACCTTGACGTTCATCTTCAGGATGGTGCCGGGCATGGGTGCGTTGATGGTAGCAGAACCGGCGGCAGGTGCAGCAGGAGCGGCAGCAGGAGCCGGAGCAGCAGCCGGGGCCGGAGCAGGTGCAGCAGCGGGTGCAGCGGCGGGTGCGGCTACAGGAGCTGCAACAGGGGCAGTGGCGGCACCGGCTTCTTCTACCAGAACTTCGTAGGTCACACCGTTAACGGTAACATTGTACTTTTTCATTGCAGAAATCCTCCAAAATCACTGATTGTCCGCTGAATTTCCCATCCAGCCGGAAGCGTTGTTTTTTCTTGTAAAGGAAACTACCCGGAAAGGCAGATTGGGTTTGCCGGATTCGCTCTGGTATGCAGCAATGGCAGCGGTGATCACAGCGATCAGTTGGCTGTCATCCTGGGCAGGAGCGGCCGTTTGTACAGGAGCCGGCGCAGGAGCAGGTGCTTCGGCTTTGGCTGCTTTGGGGGCAGGTGCGCTCTGGGGCTTTTCCTTGGTGGTACCGCCAAACACGGCACCAAAGATCTTCAGGATCAGCCACAGGATGATCAGCACCATGAATACAGTGCCCATACCACGGAGCAGCATTTCTCCGGACAGGGAGAACTTTTCTGCCGTAGTCAGGGAAGTCAGTGCGATAGAAATCATTTTCATAGTTTAGTACCTCCGACTGCGATCACAGAGGCATATTGACGTGGCGGCGGTACGGGGAGCCTTTGCTCTTGGATTGCAGCATCATAACGGCGGCAGTCAGTCTCTGGCGGATCTCACCGGCGGCGATGATGTCATCCACTTCTCCGGCTCTGGCAGCGGCAACGGGCGTACCCACGGTGGCATCCCACTTCTCTTCCAGCTCGGCTCTGGTCACGTCTCCTGCGATCTGGTCGTTCCACAGGAAGGCAACGGCAGAAGCGGCAGGCATCACACCGATCTTGGCATCCTCCAGGCACAGCACAACATCAGCACCCAGTGCCTTGGAGCCCATCAGCGTGAACACGGTACCATAGGCTTCGCCGGCGTTCAGGGTGATCATGGGTGTACGTGCCATAGCATAGGTATGGGCCAGCTTGGCAAGCTCAGCGGCATAGGGGCTCTTTTCGGCTTCTACAGACACGTCGGCACCCTTGGAATCCACCAGTGTGATCACGGGGATGTTGTAGCAGTCGCAGAAGGAGATCAGCTTGGTGAGCTTTCTGGCAGCGGCTGCGGTCAGGATCCCATCGTTCACAGCATGGTTGTTGCCGACCACGCCGCATACGGTGCCACCCAGGGAAACAAAGCCACATACAGCTTCCGGTGCGTATGAATCCCACAGCTCCACAAACTTGGCGTCGTCCGCAAATGCAGCGATCAGTGCCTTCATATCCTTGGAAGCTGTATAAGCATCGATGGATACCAGGCGGTTCACTTCGTCGGCAGAGATGGTGTCCACGGTGCCTTCTGCGTTGTTGGCAGGCAGCATGGACAGGAGCAGCTTGGCATATCCAATGGCTTCGGCGGCGTCCTTGGCGGTGATAGCAGCCAGACCGGATTCTGCCGCAAAGGTGGACTTACCAGCGTCTTCACCTACCACAAAAGGAGCGTTCACGCTGATGGAAGCAGTGTCTTCGGTGACGATAACGAAATCGTACATCCCGGCGATCACGGCAGCGGCACCCTGGGAAATACCCGGCACCACGGCGATCTGGGGGATCACACCGGAAGCAAGCGATGCTGCCTTCATGATCTTCCCATACGCAGCCAGGGCACGGACACCCTCCGGCAGATAGGCTCCGGCGCTATCGAAGATACCAATGATGGGTGCGCCGTTTTCGGTGGCCATCCGGTACAGCTCGGCGATCTTTTGCGCCTGGGTCTCGCTGACTGCCCCTTTGGTACGGGACAGATCCTGTGCGTAGGCATACACTAAGCAGCCGTTCACAGCACCCCAGCCGGTGATCACGCCTTCCAGTTCTTCCGCTGCGTTGTCCTCGAATTCGCTGTTTCGACGGGTCACATAGGCGCCTGTCTCCACAAAGGTCCCTTCATCGAACAACATGGCAATGCGTTCTCTGGCACTGCCGCCAAGAGACGCTATGGTCTCACGCAGTGCAGAGGCGGTTTTGCCGGCATTCCCAGCGAGAGAACGATACAAAACCTCAAAACTCTTAGTTTCCATTTATGTCCTCCGGTATGAATGAAATAACGGTATAGAGAGGAGAGACGATCTCTTGTTCTGCTTTTTGACAAAAACAAAATACCACTCTGCCCCATTATAATAATCATACCCCTTTTCGCCGAAAAATGCAAGAGGATTTGGAGAATTTCTGCAATTTTTTCCGGCCATTTCTGCAATTTCCAGACTTTGCCCAGATTCCGGGACCGATCTGCTGGAATTTCTGTGAATTTCTTCCTTCATTTTTATTGTTCATACTATGTTTACATTTTCTCTCACACTCCGCTGACCGTTGGATGTATAATAAGGATTGTATTTGCAACAGAAAGTGACGGACCTATTTTATGCTGATCGATTTTCATACCCATGCGTTTCCCGATAAAATTGCCGAAAGAGCCATTGGTTCCCTTGCGGCCAGAGCCAAATATGTGCCCGAAACCAACGGGACGATCTCTTCCCTGCTTGCCAGAATGGATGCGTGGCAGGTGGATCGTGCGGTGGTCTGCAATATTGCCACCAATGTGAAGCAGCAGACCCACGTGAACGATTTTGCCATCCAGACCAAGGCGGACCACGGCGACCGGCTGATCCCACTGGGTTCCGTGCATCCGGCGTCTCCCAACATTGCCGACGAGATCGCACGGATCCACGAAGCCGGACTGCCCGGTATCAAGCTGCACCCGGACTACATGGAGCACAGCTTTGCCGATCCTATCTATGGACCGATCCTGGACACGGCGGCGCAGCTGGGAATGTTCGTGATCATCCATGCCGGGTTCGATGTGGTGTCTCCGGAGAAAATCCATGCCACGCCGGAGGACATTCTCACCGTGATCCACCGGCATCCCACACTGAAGCTGGTCTGTGCCCACTACGGCAGCAACTGTCTGTGGGACTCTGCGGAGATGAA
Organism: uncultured Ruminococcus sp.; assembly: GCA_964558485.1. Classification (GTDB taxonomy): domain Bacteria; phylum Bacillota; class Clostridia; order Oscillospirales; family CAG-272; genus UMGS1696. The sequence goes on from CAZLED010000015.1 coordinate 16,731, forward strand.
GCTGGCAGGACAGAAGCTCTGGATCGACACCTCCATGGGCTGCAAGGAAGGTCTGTCTCCCCGGCAGGCCAAGCGGATCCTGCAAAAGCACGACGGCGACCGGATCTTATTCGGCAGTGATGCGCCCTGGTGCAGTGCCCGACAGAATGCCGACTATCTGGAAGGACTGGGGCTGTCCGCTGCCCTCTTGGACAAGATCTTTTCCGGCAATGCGCAGGCACTTCTGGGAGGCTTGGTATGACGAAGCTTCGTGGATTCTGGGAGAAAATGAAGGCCGTGGGCTGGACACCGGTGAAGTATTTGTTTTCGTCCTGTCTGGCCTTTGCCGTGGATTATGTGCTGCATTTGTACCTGAACGATGTGATCCCACTGGCGGCATCCATGGAGATCGGTGCGTTTATTGCCTGGTGCTGTTCGTCCATTGTAAACTTCACAGTGAACCGCAGCTTTGTGTTCCATTCGTCGGCACCGCTGAAGGTCGCACTGCCGGAGTACTATTCCCTTGCCATTGTGGTGCATCTGCTGAAAAGCTATGTGATCTTAGAGCTGCTGACCCGTGTGCTGCACATTCCCTTGGGGATCGCCAAGCCCATTGCAGAGGTGGTTTTGTTCGCCGGGAATTATATCATCCAGAAGAAGTTTATATTCAAGAAAAAGAAGAATACCGATGCGTAAAAAAGGACCCCGGCTCAAATGAGTCAGGGTCACTTTTGTTGTAACGCTTACAGCTTTGCCTGTGCCACGCCGCCGTCTTCGGACAGCTCATCGGTGTAGCCTTCGGTGAACGCCGGTGCTTCCTCTGTGGGTGCAAAGTCGTTTCTGCCGTCCAGACCGTCCTGTTTCATCATGGTCTCCAACACACTGATCTCGCTGGAGATATCGATGGATTCGTTGGCAAACAGCTTATCCACCTGCTGCTCGAAGCCCACCACCAAGGCATCCAGGATCTGCTCGATGTTCTCCTTGGACTTTTTCATATTCTCGCCAGCCACGCCCATCTGCTCGATCCGGCTATAGGAATCCAGCAGCTTTAAGGTGGTGGGCAGATAATAGTTCATGAAGGAGCGGATCTGGGGCATGGCCTCCGGGTGCGCCGTCACGTAGTCGAAGATGTTCTGGGTATGCTCCTCGATCCGGTAGATGCGCTCGGACACGGCATAGTCCTTGATGTCGTCATTCAGCTTGCGGATCTGCAGAATGATGGAACGGAAGTTGTCGGGTTCAGCAGCTTCGGCTTCCGGCTCCGGTTCTTTGGGCATTTCCGCCGCATTCCGCAGCATATCCTCCACTTCATCCGGGTGGCGCATGAACCGACCGGAGGACAGATCGATGTACGCTTCCGCACCAAATTCGCCTTTGTTGATCATAGCCTGCAGCTCCTTGCGCAGCTTTTTGGGCTTCAGATCGGCGGCAGAGGCAAGCTGGGACAGAAGAATGGTCTCTCGTTTGCCAATGATGGAGCGGATCACATTGCGGGTATCGTGCTGCTTTTTGAGATACAGAGAAGGAATACCGCACGCAGTGGCCAGGAAAAGAAGCACCAGGAGGCCACTCAGATCACGCAGCGCAAAAGAACCAATGGAAGACAACAGACCGATCCCCGTACACAGCAGGAACAGGATGGCCAAAATGCCCAGCACAAGCGCCGGAACGCTGATCCCGCTGCGTTTGGCGGCAGGCTCGGCGGTCGTCTTTTCCGTGGCATCTGTTTTTTCCTGCGCTTTTTCTTGGGCAGGCGCTGGGGTGGCTCTCGGTGTCTCCGCTCCTTTTTTCCCGTCCACTGTGTCGGTGAAAACACGCAGCAGTGTCAGCACAACGCCCGCCGGTGGACTGAACACATAGCCCAGCGCAATGAGCGGAAGCGGGATTTTTTTCTTCTTAGACAACGTACGATACTCCTTCTATAATGGATGTCGGTGATTTTGCGAAAAGCGGAAAATGCACCCAAAACGCCATTGGTATCAGCATTTCAGGCGCATCCTCAGCCTTATGATATTATGTAGACGAAATTAGTCCAGGCTCTTCAGGAAGTCGATGCAGCGCTTTACTTCTTCCTTACCGGTGGGTTCCAGGCCTTCGCTTTCCACTACGATGCCCAGGTTGTGTGCCAGAGCGTATTCCCGAACGGCCTTTACGGGAGCGGAGCCCAGACCCAGAGAGCAGCCCTTGCCTTCGGGAGAACCGTCCTTCAGGTGGATGCACTTTACACGGTCACCCAGTCTTTCCAGGGTAGCCACGGGATCCAGCTTGGCAACGAACGCCCAATAGCAGTCCAGCTCGAAGAACAGGTCAGCTCTCTTTTCCAGCTCAGTGTGGATGATGTAGCCTTCTGCAGTGGGAATGAATTCGCCGGAGTGGTTGTGGAAGCCCAGCTCGATCCCTTCCGCACGGAGCTTGGGAGCGATCTCGTTGCAGGCGTCGATGAAAGCATCCAGCTTTTCCTTGGTGCTCAGGTCGTGACCGGGGATGATGTACTTGGTGTTGCCGATGGTCTTGTGGTACTTGACCGTTTCTTCAAAGTTGTTCTGCAGATCAGCCAGTCCAGAGTGGGTACCGGCACATACCAGACCGTACTTGTCCAGCATAGCCTTTACGTCTTCTGCGGAGTGACCAAAGAAGCCGGCAAATTCTACCGTCTTGTAGCCCATTTCGGCAACTGCCTTCAGTGCGCCGTCCAAATCATTACCGGTGATGTCACGCAGGCTGTACATCTGAATACCGTATGTCATATGTTTTTCCATCCTTTTTTGTATGTATTTGCAATAGAGGCTGCAGTCTGTACCACAGCATCTGCTGTCATTATTATACGCAATCCACGCCGGAATTGCAAGGGGTTTTTGAAAATTGGTGTCCTGTCTTAGAAAAACTTAATGTTGTGCCGCTGTTGCTGCCTCGCTCTCCAACGCTTTTGTTGTCCGACTGTACAGCAGCGCACGCCCCTTCTTTCCCGTCTGCTCCACCAATCCCAGCGTTTTATACACCTTGAGTATGGCATATCCGATGCGACGGCTTTTGCCGATGGCCTGGCTGAATTCGGCACAGGTGAAATCCTTTCGACAGCTCTCCGGCAGCAGTGCGACATAATCGGCAGGCGTGTGCAGGGACACGATGTCGTAGAGATCGGTGGGCATACTTTCGTATCGATGGGAACCACGTTTTTTGTTGCGGCTCCATCCATCCAGCAACCGATATTCCTGGATCTCCATGCACATACCGGTTATGGTCAGATTGGGGTGCGGCATATATTCCAGGATGTAGATCCCCTGAAACAGCAGGTCATAGACATTTTCCTTTTTGGGAGACATTCGACGTGGTGTGATCGTGCCATCCTTTGGGTCGATCCAGGACAGCGCACGGGACACAGCGATGGGATACACCAGCGTGACCTGATATTCCGGCAGATACGCCGCCAGTTTGTTCCGGTCCCCACAAAAGCCACTGGTCTCGATCTCGATGATCCTATCGTCCCGTTTGATGTCGGCTATGTGTCCCAGGCATTTGACCTCCTGGTAGGCCGTATCGGGCTCTATATAGTTCTTCATGAACAGGTGCAGCTTTTTTTCCTGGTAGGTGCCGATGTTGAACCGGTTGTGCTTCGCCGTTGTGACCATTTGCATGGTGTCGTAAAATCGGGCCTTATTTACCTCCAATACCATACTTACACTCCCGAACGCAGCCAAGCCAGCAGTGCATCGATATCCGCATCCGACATCGTACGAGACGGGAACAAGGCGTCCATCAGATCCAAAAAGGAGTTGTTGTGGTACTTCTCCAAAAACCGCCGGGTCACAGCTTCCTTATACTTCTTCGCATCGGCCAACGGAAAATAGTATCGTTCCCTGCCGTTTTTCACCGAGGCCAAAAAGCCCCGACCCTCCAGCCGCTGCAGAAAGGAGATCAGCGTTGGTGTTTTCCAGCCACGCGCGTGTCCCAGCACCTGCATCAGATAGCCGGTGGTAATGGGGATCTCACCGTTCCACACGGCGCACATCACGTCATATTCGGTCTCCGGGAGCTGGATGCTGTAGTCCACGTCCTCTGCTTTGTCTATCATTTCTGTGATCTGCATTCGCAGCTTGTCATCCATTCACACGTCCTCCTTGTACATGGAAGCGATCCATTGCTTTTATTATACATCTGCCTAAATCATATGTCAAGAGAAAATGCGATTTTTTTCGGCAGGATCTGTGGATCTTTCTTTTTTGGCAATTGTCGTTTCTGTATTTACGGTTGCCTAATTTGTGTACGACAGTCGACTAATGCACCGGCAGCGTGCGCATACACGGCGTGATGCTCCGCCGGAATTCGGTTCCGGCGGCAAAAGCGGTCCTGGAATATGTGGCATATTTGGCAACGTTTCGTGCAAAATCCTTCAATGACCCTTGACAAATGCGCACATAACCTGTATAATATGAATAGATACTACGGTAGGATGCGAGGGCTATGGTGCTTATGGTCACTACGAATTTGAAATCCATACGCTGGGAAAGCGTCAAGGTCATTTTCCAAGCCATCTCTGCGGCGGAACAGATCAGCCGTGCGCAGCTTGCGGATTCCACCGGACTCAGTTTGGTGACGGTGGGAAAGGTGGCAGATTCGCTGCTGTCCATGGGTGTACTCACCCAGGAGAAGCAGATCAAAAACACCGCCGGTCGCCGTGCCGGACTATTGCAGATCCATCCGGACAAGTTTGCTCTGCTGCTGGATATATCCTGCCGGCCCTTCCGGTTTTCCATTTTGGATCTGCGGCTGAACCTGCGGGACAAGATCGTTCTGCCCATGCAGGAGAACCATTCGGTAAGCGAAGAGATCCATACGCTGCTGGACGAAGCGCTGACCTATGTGGTAAGCCGGTATGACCTGTCTGACTGCTTTGGAATCGGAGTCTCTTTGCCGGGACGCTATGATCCAGATACCGATCGTGTGATCACCTCTCGTCTGCCTGCTCTGCTGCCGGGTCTGGAAAATATGGCGCTTCGGGCTACGATCGAAGAGGTCTTCGCCGGATTTCCGCTCTATCTGGAAGCCAGCGAAAATGCAGCTGCCCTTTCGCACATCGTATCCATCGAGGACGCCGAGCAGAAAAACGTCCTGTATTGGTTCTTAGGCGAAGAGGTCACGACCGGTGCTTTTTTGGCAAATGGTCAGTTTCTCCATGGACGGATGCAGCCGTGTCAGTTTGATAAGTTGCTTTTGTCCGACGGCAGGCTGCTGGGAGACGCACTGCGGAATGCGTACACGCCGAAGGATCTGGTGGATGTGATCGCTGTGCCCCTTTGCGATCTGTATCATTTGATGGCGCCGGACACGATCATTCTGGACTGCGAACGACTGCGCTGTGACCCGGATGCCCGTGAGGCCATGTTGTCGATGCTGACCGAAACCCTGCACGCCATGCCCGGTATGGCCGATGCCACGCTGCCGGAGTTCCGGATCACCTGCGCCAAATTCCGACACGCACACCGGGGGCTTGCTATGCATCTGCGGGAGATGTGGCTGTACGGTGCGCTGGAAGATTAAATATTCTTTGAAATTCACAATTCGTCATACATTCATAGTCATGGGAAAGGATTCTACTATGCTGAAAAAATATCCGATGAAACTGCGGCCGGTCACAAAAGAGATCCTGTGGGGTGGAGATCGACTGAAGAAACGGTACCACAAGCAGGCCGATTTTGACAAGCTGGCGGAGAGCTGGGAGCTGACGGTACGCCCGGACGGCATGAGCGTCATCGACAGTGGCGACTACACCGGTATGCCGCTGGACGAGTTCATCCGGTACAACCCACGCTCGATCTTAGGCTACAACGGGGTCAAAGGCGACCGCTTCCCCATCCTGATCAAGTTCATCGATGCCCGTGACGACCTCTCCATCCAGGTACACCCCGGTGACGACTATGCCCTGTCCCACGAAGGAGAGCTGGGCAAGATGGAGATGTGGTACATCGTAGAAGCCACAGAGGACGCCAAGCTGGTCTATGGGCTCAAGGATGGCTGCACCAAAGAAGAATTTGCCCGTGCGGTCACCGAAGGGAAAACCGGATCGGTGCTGCGGTATGTGCCGGTCCAGGCAGGCGAATGCTACTTTATCCCGTCCGGGCAGGTACACGCCATTGGTTCCGGCTGTCTCATCGCCGAGATCCAGCAGAACTCCAACGTGACTTACCGGGTCTACGACTACGACAGACGGCAGGCCGATGGTTCTCTCCGGCAGCTGCACGTGGCACAGGCGCTGGATGTAGTGGAGATCCGCACCGATGCCGAGGTACAGGCACTGCGGTATGAAGCCGGTCCGGACAAGCATGGCAAGACCATCTGCAACTGCAAATACTTCAAGGTAAAAAAGCACACCACTGCGAACGGCAACACGGATTTCTTCGTCAGTGACCGCAGCTTCAAGTCGGTGCTGGTGCTGCACGCAGACAATGCGTACTTAGAACACGACGGCACCCGGTATGAGATCACCACCGGCGACAGCTTCTTCCTGCCCGCCGGTATGGGCAGCGTGACCCTTTCCGGCGATGCTGTGGCACTGGTCACCACGGTCAATGGGTGAGCCTATGAAAAAACTGCTTTTTGCGTTGACACTGTTGCTTAGCGGTGTGATCGGCTTTGTGGGCTGGACCATCGCTGTGGTATGTAATTGTCAGCCGGGTGCCAATAGCATGGTGTTCGGCTGCTTCCGTGGCGCAGAATGGGTCGTGCTCGTGCTCTTTGCGGCGCTGGCGGTCTTTGGGCTGATCCTGGCGATCCGGGAGATCCTGCAGGACAAATGATATAGAACAGATCCTCATGTGGCCGTTTTGCCATATGGGGATCTTTTTGTTGCCGCATGGGTACTATACACAGCTACAGGGGCAGAAAAAAGTTACAATTATTCATAATTCCCTGTAGAATTGCGGTCGGTTCTGTGGTATAATAAAGGGGAATGTTTATTATGATGCTTAGAATGGAGATATTTTATATATGGCTCGGTTTATCGAAAAAGTGGAGAAGCTGACCCTGCCGGTGATCCCGCTGCGGGGCATGGTGGCTTTTCCTTCGGTTCCACTGAATTTTGAGCTGGAACGAGATATGAGTAAAAAGGCCTGCGATGCGGCGCTGGCTGCGGATATGTATGTATTCCTGGTGGCACAAAAGGATCTGCGCTGCGAAGAACCGGAACGAAAGGATCTGTACACCGTGGGCTGTGTGGCCAAGATCAAGCAGACTTTAAAAAAGCCCGACGGCAACATCCGTGTGGTGGCAGAGGGTATGTGCCGGGGACACATTTCCGATATGGACAAGGAAGACGGCTGTCTGTATGCGGACATCATCTCCAAGACCATGACCGGCGAATCCTCAGTGACCGACATCAAGGCGGAAGCGCTGATCCGGGAGCTGATCGATTCCATGGAGGAAATGCTGCAGTTTCTGCCGACGGTGTCGGACGAGTTCCAGCTGGCTGTCCGTTCCCTGACCAATCCGGGACTGCTGGCGGATTTTTTGGCGTCCAGTCTGTTTGTACGGTTTGAAGACAAGCAGCAGGTGCTGGAAGTGACCGACCCCACCAAGCGTGTGGAAAAAGCGGTGGTCATCATGGAAAACGAGATCCAGCTCCTGGAGACCGAAATGGAGATCCACAACAAGGTCAAGGAGCAGATCGACGAGAACCAACGGGATTACTACCTGCGGGAACAGCTCAAGGCCATCCAGAACGAGCTGGAAGAAGGGGACGAGGACGACTACTACGGCAAGATCCAGAAGGCCAAGCTGCCCAAGGAAGTGGAAGAAAAGCTCATGAAGGAGCTGTCCCGGCTGCAAAAATCCTCCTTTGGTTCCCCGGAAGCATCGGTTTTGCGGAACTATCTGGACATCTGTCTGGACATTCCCTGGAACAAGCGCACCACGGACCGGGTGGACATCGAGGCGGCACGGAAGATCCTGGATGCGGATCACGACGGACTGCAAAAGGTGAAAGAACGTCTGCTGGAATATTTAGCGGTAAAACAGCTCAATCCGGAGCTGCGGCACCAGATCATCTGTCTGGTAGGACCTCCCGGTGTGGGCAAAACTTCCCTGGCTGCCTCCATTGCCCATGCCATGAAGCGGAAATATGTCCGGGTATCCTTAGGTGGTGTCCGGGACGAATCGGACATTCGTGGGCACAGAAAGACCTATGTGGCCGCCATGCCCGGTCGGATCATCACGGCGCTGACCCAGTGCGGTTCCATGAATCCCCTGATGCTGCTGGACGAAGTGGACAAGATGTGCGCCGACGCTCATGGGGATCCGGCCTCTGCCCTGCTGGAAGTGCTGGATGCCGAGCAGAACAAGGCCTTCCGGGATCACTTTATCGAAATGCCGGTGGATCTGTCGGAGTGCTTCTTCATCGCCACTGCCAACACCCTGGACACCATTCCCCGTCCCCTCATCGACCGGATGGAGATCATTGAACTGAACACCTACACGCCCTCCGAAAAGCTGTCCATCGCCAAGAACCACCTGCTGCCGAAGCAGCTCAAGCGCCATGGACTGAACAAGCGGACGCTGCGGCTCTCTGACGATGCCATCGCTGAGCTGATCCAGGGATACACCCGGGAATCCGGTGTGCGGACGCTGGAACGAGAGATCGGTGCCCTGTGCCGGAAGGCAGCCAAGAAGATCGTGGAAGAGGAGCTGAAATCCGTTTCCATCACGGCAGAGAACCTGAAGGACTTTTTGGGCGGCAGAAAATTCATCGACGACGGCATCTCCGGCAAAGCGGAAGTGGGCGTGACCAATGGGCTTGCCTACACCGAAGTGGGTGGCGATCTGCTCAAAGTGGAAGCACTGCCCATGCCCGGCTCCGGCAAGATCGAGCTGACCGGTACCCTGGGAGACGTGATGAAGGAATCTGCCCACATTGCCGTCAGCTACATCCGGAGCCATGCCAAGGCGCTGGGGATCGAAGAAGATTTCTACAAGACGAAAGATATACATATCCACGTGCCGGAAGGTGCCGTGCCCAAGGACGGACCCAGCGCCGGTGTGACGCTGACCACCTCGCTTGTCAGTGCCCTGTCCGGGATCCCGGTACGTGGGGACATTGCCATGACCGGCGAGATCACCCTGACCGGTCGTGTGATCCCCATTGGTGGTCTCCGGGAAAAATCCACCGCTGCCTACACCGCTGGGATCCGACACATTCTCATCCCCCAGGCCAACCTGAAGGATCTGGAGGACATCGACCCCATCGTGCGGCAGGAAGTGACCTTTACGCCGGTCTCCCGTGTGGATGAGGTATTGGATATTGCCCTGGTGAAGCCTGCTGCCCTGCCGCTGCCGGATGCTGTCCCTGCGGAAGAAAAGCCGGTGACGACCATCCTGCCGGGGAATGCGGAACCCACCTATACGACACTGTAAGACAAGGATAGAAAAACTATGAAGTGGAATCTGAACAATGCCACGCTGCAAATGTCTGCCGGTCTGCCCAAGCAGTTTCCCGGTGACCGACTGCCCCAGATCGCCTTTTCCGGCCGCTCCAATGTGGGCAAAAGCTCTCTCATCAATTCTCTGCTGAACCGCAAGAGCCTGGCCAGAGTCAGTGGCGAGCCGGGGAAGACCATCACGGTGAACTTCTACAACATTGATAAGAAGCTGTATCTGGTTGACCTGCCGGGGTATGGGTATGCCAAGCGCACCAAGGAAGACCAGAAGAAGTGGTCCACGCTGACCGACGGGTACTTTACAAACAACCCCAACTTCGATTCTGTACGCCTGATCTGCCAGCTCATCGACAGCCGGATCGGGCCTACGGAGGACGACTGGGATATGCTGGAATACATGACCGAAGCCCAGTGCAACTTTATTGTGGTGGGCACCAAGTGCGACAAGCTGAACCGGACGGAACGGAACCAGTTTGAAGCCTTTATGAAAGAGAATATGCCGGAGGTGCCTTACGTCCTGTACTCTGCCAAAAGCGGAGAAGGACGGGAAGAGCTGTGGAAAAAGATCACGGCGGCCATCCTGGACTGAGCTTCATTTTACCTTACCTATAGAAAGGACTGCCCCACGGGGTAGAGATCGATATATGCTGCTGCATCCTACATTTGATACCAATGAAAAAGGACATCTGACCATTGGGGGACTGGACGCCGTTTCCCTTTCGGAGACCTATGGTACCCCTGCCTATTACCTGGACGTGGACGCTGTGCGTGCCATGTGCCGGATGTACAAGGAGAATTTCGCCCGGTACTTCGGTGGAGACTCCACCCCCATTTACGCCGGGAAAGCGCTGTGCGTCAAGAAGCTGTACGGGATCATTGCGGAAGAAGGACTGATGGCAGACTGCGTTTCCAGTGGGGAGCTGCACACGGCGCACGCTGCCGGCTTTCCCATGGAAAAGGTATTCTTCCACGGCAACAACAAGACCGATGCGGATCTGCGGTATGCACTGGAGCTGGGCGTTGGGCACATCGTGGTGGATGGGCTGGACGAGCTTTCTGCTCTGGATCGTATTGCCTGCGAAATGGGCAAGAAGGCGGTCATTCTGTTGCGGATCACCCCCGGTATCGACCCACACACCCACCAGAAGATCATCACCGGCAACGTGGACTCCAAGTTCGGTATGGCCATCCAGACCGGGCAGGCCATGGAATTCGTGCAGGCAGCACTGGCAGCGGACAACATCGTTCTGGATGGGTTCCACTGTCACGTAGGTTCCCAGATCTTCGACATTGCACCCTTCCGGGAAGCTGCCGAGATCATGCTGGCCTTCTCCGGCAAGGTACGGGCTGAGCTGTCCTATATGCCGAAGATCCTGAACATTGGCGGCGGCTTTGGGGTGCGTTATACGGAAAACGATCCCCAGATCGATTATGCTGCCAACATCCGGGCGCTCGGTGAGGAGATCGATGCCATCTGTGCCGAAATGCAGCTGCCCAAGCCTGCCATCATGATGGAACCGGGCAGAAGCATCGTGGCAGCCGCCGGTGCTACGGTATACACGGTGGGCTCTGTGAAGACCGTGACCGGGTTCCGAAACTATGTTTCCGTGGACGGTGGTATGCCCGACAACCCTCGGTACACCCTGTATCAGTCCCGGTACACCGTCGTCAATGCGGACAAGGCAGATGCACCGGCAGATTTTCCCTGCACGTTGGCTGGACGCTGCTGCGAAAGCGGTGACCTGTTGGCAGAAGGCATTTCCATTGCCAAGCCGGAGAGAGGTTCCCATCTGGCTGTGCTGGTGACCGGTGCCTACAACCACTCCATGGCCTCCAATTACAACCGGATCCCCCGGCCGCCTATGATCTTTATCGAACAGGGGAAGGCCTCGGTTGCGGTACGGCGTGAGACCTTTGACGATCTTCTGGCGCTGGAAGACTAAGGAGGGGACCGATTGAGCACGATTCTGTCTTCTCTCCGGGACATCCTCTATACCCTGCCCTGCATCCTGCTGGCTCTCACCGTACATGAGGTGGCGCATGGGTGGATGGCAATGAAGCTGGGCGATCCCACGGCCAAACGAATGGGTCGACTGACACTGAATCCGCTGAAGCATCTGGATCCGGTGGGAACGCTGTGCATGATCTTCTTCCACTTTGGTTGGGCAACGCCGGTTCCCATCGACACACGATATTTCAAAAAGCCCAAACGGGACATGGCGCTGACGGCTCTGGCCGGGCCTGTGTCCAACGTGGGCATGGGGCTACTTGGGATCCTACTGTTCCGGATCTTTTATGTGCTCTTCAGCACCCATCCGGCGACGGGATTTTTATTCAACATCCAGCTCTCCGTTCTGACGCTGCTGCAATACTTCTACAGTCTGAACATTTCGTTGGCGGTATTCAATATGCTGCCGGTGCCGCCGCTGGATGGGTCACGGATCTTTCTCACGTTCCTGCCGCCGAAATATTACTTTGGCATCATGCGGTATGAGCGATACATCCAGTTTGGGCTGATGGTGCTTTTGTACCTGGGCTTCCTGGACCGTCCTCTCAGCTTTTTGGTAAACGGGCTTGCTCGTGGACTGTTCTGGCTGGTGGAGCTTTTGCCGTTTATCTGACATATGGAAAACATACAATACAAGCTGGATCAGTTTGAGGGGCCACTGGATCTGCTGCTCACCCTGATCCAGAAGCACCGGCTCAATATCGATGACATACCCATTGCCCTGCTATGTGAGCAATACATGACCTACATTCGTGCCAATTTGGATATGGGGCTGGAGGTGGCTTCGGAGTTCCTCTACATGGCCAGCGAGCTGATGCTGATCAAAAGCCGGATGCTGCTGCCACGAAATCCCGAAGTGGACGAAGACCCACGAACCCAGCTGCGTGACACGGTGCTGGAATACCAAAGAGCCAAGCTGGCGTCCAGTGAGCTGTCCATTCTATACGAGCGATATGGTGACCGCATGGTCAAGGAGCAGGACGACATTGCACCGGATCGCAGCTTTGTGGCTGATCACAACGTTGCCGTGTTGCAGGCTGCGCTGATCCACGCCATGACGGAATCCCACGTGGTGCCGGATGCAGCAGAACGGGCCGCCGTGTTGGAGCCCATCGTACACCAGACCCATGTGGCGGTGCAAGGTGTGATGGTCCAGCTTCTGGACGCACTGCAGGGTGAGGCGCCGGTGTACCTGGATGACTATTTTCGTTCGTCGTCCCGGTCGGAGATCATTGCCAAATTTCTCTCGATCTTGGAGCTGATGAAGACCCAGACCGTTGGATTGCCGCCGGAGCAGTGGGAATATAGCGAAAGCGGTGTTTTACAGCTGTGCTGTCATGTGCCGCTGGTGCTGCTGAAGCTGCCGGACAAGGAACAGCTTGCGGCATTGGAGGACTATGCGTGAGCGTTTTTTTCAAAAGGAAGGCGCTGCTCTCATAGAATCATTTTGTTTAGAAACCAAGGAAGTATCATGGAAGAAAATAAGCAGCTTCGGATCGAGGACATTGCCGCTTTTTCCCCGGAGAATTTTGCCATTTTGGAAGCCTGTCTCTTCGCCGCCGGTCATCCGGTCACCTATGAGAAATTGGCAGAGACCCTTTCCCTGTCCGTTTCCACCTGCCGGGAAGTGGTGGAGCAGTGGAAAACGATCTACAACAACACCGATACCCTGCCCCGCGGCATTCTCCTGGTGACCTTTCCCGATAGCTGTCAGCTTTGCACAAGGGAAGAATACGGCGATTTTATCAAGGTCGCACTTGGTATCCGGCGCAATGGCCGATTGTCGCAGTCGCTTTTGGAGGCACTGGCGGTGGTGGCCTACAACCAACCGGTCACCCGAACCTTTGTGGACACGGTGCGTGGTGTGGATTCCACATATGCCATGAATGCGCTGGTGGAAAAAAATCTCATCGAACCCTGCGGCAAGTTAGATGCACCCGGTCGACCCACGTTGTATCGCACCACACCGGATTTTCTACGGGTGTTCGGACTGGGTTCTCTGCGTGAGCTGCCGTCTGTGCAGGTGCAAAACGAAAGCGGCGAAAAGGTAGAGATCGCACCGGACACGTCCTTTTTGGAAGTGGAAGAAGCCACACCGGACACCGACACCGATACGCCAACTGCCGAATAAACTTCTCTTGCAGAACATCCCATCCTTTGCAAGGTACCCATTTCTACGAAAAGGAGGATCGTTATGCCCTGGTATGTATTTCTCTTGCTCTTTTTGCTGTTCTGGATCCTGGTATTTGCGATCCCCATTCATGTGCGGTTTCAGGTCGGCGAAAAAGAGGACTTTGCGGTGCAGCTGTTGCTGGGTCCCTTTGTGCTGCTGCGTATCCCAAAACCGCAAAAGCCCATAGACCTGCGGCAGTTCACCTATGCCAAGCACCAAAAACGGCTGGCCAAGGAAGCGGCAAAGCAAAAGAAAAAAAATAAAAAGCCGTCCAAAAAACGATCTGTCCAGCAGTCCTTGCAGAACAGCACCGCCGAAGCCAAGCAAAAGTCCAACAAGCTCGAAGGTCTTTTGCACCTGATCCGGGCTCTGTTTCGTGGGCTGCCCGATCTGTATGGTGCCATGCGCTGTCGGATCTATCGCTTGGAGGTCGTGGTCGGTGGAGATGATGCGGCAGACGTGGCACTGCACTATGGCATTTTATCCCAGTCTCTGGCGTGCCTGTTGGAGTATCTGGCGCAGTCGTCTCATCTGCACCCCGTGGAACCGGAAGCGTTGGTGGTGCGTGCCGATTTTCTGTCGCCCAAGACCACGGTAGTGGCCGACCTCTCTTTCCAGCTACGCATCGGTGCACTCGTCAAGATCCTGATCCGGGTGGCCATTGGCTTTGTGGCTGGACAGGCAAAATAGCAAACGAACATCGTTATTACATCCAATATTCATGGAGGAAACCGATATGGCAGAACTTAGTAAGCTCAACGATTTGAACAAAACCTCTCTGGACAGCATCCGATCCATGCTGGATGTCAACACCATCATAGGCGATCCCATCGAGACCGCAAATGGTACTACGATCATTCCCGTCTCCAAGGTATCGGTGGCCTATGCATCCGGCGGCGTGGATTATCACAAAAAGGATGCACCGGCTGACAGTAAGACCAACACCAATTTCGGTGGCGGTGGCGGTACCGGGATCACCATGTCCCCGGTGGGATTTTTGGTGATCGGCAAAGACGGCAATGTAAATATACTGAACGTGAACAATCCTACCGCCGTTGCCAACGATCCGGTATCCTCGGTGATCAACCTGATCGAGCGTTCTCCGGATCTGATCGAACGGGTCAAGGAAGTTTTTGCCAAGAAGGACGAACCCAAGGACGAGCAGATCTGACCGTTTTTTGCCGTTGCTGCCAATAGCTGCCCGTGGCATCGCTGTATGAACCGGAACTCCGAAAGACATACTATCCTATGAAACTTGTTTCCGGAGGTATGTATGCGCTTTCTATCCTTATGTCTGGCATTTGTTTTGGTGCTCACCTGCATAATCGTGCCCACTTATGCGACTGTGGCAGATCCGGCGGTATCTGCCCATGCGGCCGTGCTGTTGGAGGCGACCAGTGGCGATATCCTTTGTGCACGCAACAGTACCGAACGACTGCCCATGGCCAGCACAACCAAGATCATGACGGCCCTTGTGGCACTGCAAAAAGCAGAAGACCTGCAGCGTTCCTATGCCATTCCGGCAGAAGCGGTGGGCGTGGAAGGTTCGTCGATCTACCTACAGGCCGGTGAGCATCTGACCTTAGAGGAGCTTCTCTATGCGGTGATGCTGGAAAGTGCCAACGATGCGGCAACGGCTGTGGCGATCCTGGTCAGTGGCAGTGTGGAAGGCTTTGCGGCAGAGATGAATGCGATGGCAGCCGAACTGGGGCTGACCGACACCCATTTCACCAATCCCCATGGTCTGGACGATCCGGCCCATTACACCACGGCACAGGATCTGGCAAGGCTTTCCGCCTATGCCTTAAACGACCCCACCTTTGCCAAGATCGTCTCTACGACCCGCTATACCATTCCCTTGCGTGACGGTGAAGGGTCCCGTGTGCTGGTGAACCACAACCGGCTGCTGCGGCATTACGACGACGTGATCGGTGTGAAGACCGGCTTCACCAAGCAAAGCGGTCGTTGTCTGGTTTCGGCAGCGGAAAGAGATGGGGTACGACTGGTGGCAGTGACGCTGAATGCCCCGGACGACTGGCAGGATCACCGTGCCCTTTTGGACTATGGCTTTACCAGATACGAAGCCGTGACGCTTGCTACGCCTGGGGAGATCTCTGTGTCCCTGCCCTGCGTCGGTGGGGAACTGACTGCCGTAAACACCGAAGGACTGACCATGGTGCTGCCGGTGGGAACAACGATCACACAGACGGTAGAGAGCCGTGGACTTTGGTTTGCACCCATCGAACGTGGACAAATGGTGGGTTATGTGCGCTTTTTCGCCGATGGTACAGAAGTGGGTGTGCTGCCCCTATATGCCGCTGCCACTGTAGCTGCACCTGCCAAGGAACCGGGACTGCTGGAACGGCTTTTAGACTTTTAGAAAAATTACTGAAACAAGGATATACCCATGACAGAAGAAATTCGACTACAAAAATACCTCAGCGACTGTGGCGTTTTGTCCCGGCGTGCTGCGGAGGAAGAGATCAAAGCCGGCCGTGTCACCGTCAATGGAGAGACCGCCGTGCTGGGACAAAAGGTGGATCCGATACACGACATTGTCTGCTGGAAAAAGAAGCGGATCTGTATGCCGCTGGTCCACGGAAAACGGGAATACACCTACATCCTGCTGAACAAGCCTGTGGGATACGTGACGACCCTTTCCGATGACAAAGGACGTCCCTCCATTGCGGAGCTGCTGACCGGTATCAAAAAGCGGCTGTATCCGGTGGGACGGCTGGATATGTATTCCGACGGGCTGCTGCTCTGTACCGACGACGGCGACCTGACCAACAAGCTGACCCATCCGTCCCATTCTGTGGACAAGGTATATTTGGCTACCATACCCGGCAAGTTAAATCCGGGTGAGATCAAAGCCCTGGGTGAGCCCATCGACATCGACGGCCGAATGACCCGACCGGTAGAGACGAAGAAGATCGCCGAATGCATCTGCCAGAACCGGCCGGCTACGGTGGTGCAGTTCACGTTGTATGAAGGACGAAACCGACAGATCCGCCGGATGTGCGAGGCCCACGACTGCAAGGTGCTATCCCTGACCCGAATCCGCATGGGCAAGCTGGATCTGGGGATTCTGCCGGCTGGCAAGTGGCGGTATCTGACCGAAGACGAGATCGCCTATCTCAAGGACATTCAATGAGAGGACAGAGCTATGTTTGTAATTCGACCGATTGACGATAAAGCGGTGCAGGAAGCCCTGTGCGAAGCCTGTGCCTGCCCCTATCTGGCAGAGGATTTTGCCTATTTTGCGGCAGACCTGAACGAAGACGGCACCAAGATCACCGGGATCTTCGGTATGTGTCAGTTTGCGTTCCGGGAAGACTGTGGGATCCTCCACCAGCTGACGCCTTTTCCGGGTACCTTTGACGAGGAAGTCATGACCATCATGGTGCGTACTACCATGGAATTTACCCATCGCTGCGGCTGTGCTGCCATGGTGCTGGACGAAAACGCCATGGACGCTGCCTTTGCTGAAAAGATCGGCTTCCGCAAAACAGAGGATGGACCATACCGGATCGATCTGGTAACTTTTTTCAAGTCACCCTGTGGATATCAGGCACGGCTGGAAAAAGAGCAAAAGGAACGAAACGACAAATGAAAGACAAAATTCTGATCCTGCCCGATTCCTTCAAAGGGTCATTGTCTGCTACCGAGGTGGGGCACGCTATGGCAGCCGGTGTACAGCGTGCATTGGCAGAGGTGAGCAAACCGTTTGCTGTACAGGTCTATCCGGCGGCCGACGGTGGAGAAGGTACGGCAGAAGCGCTGTGTGCGGCTCTCCGGGGACAGACCGGCACGATCCCCACGGTAGATCCGTTTTTGGCACCCATGGACGGTACGTATGCACGACTGTCTGCGGATACGGCGGTCTTCGACATGGCGACCTGTTGTGGGCTGGGACTGGCCCGGCAGCATGGTCTGGATCCTTTGCGTGCGTCTACCTATGGCGTGGGCAAAATGATCGGCGGACTGATCGACCGTGGCTTCCGGCGGATACTGGTGGGACTGGGCGGCAGCGGTACCAATGATGGCGGTATCGGTGCGCTTTCTGCCTTGGGTGCCCGGTTCACCGATGCGAATGGAGCGATCTTGGATGCCAACTTGGGTGGACAGGTGCTTTCTGCCATTTCGGATATCGATCTGTCTGCGGTGCAGGAAAGGCTTTGTGGTATCGAGCTGGTGCTGCTCTACGATGTGGCGGTACCACTGACCGGTGAGGTCGGTGCCACAAAAATGTTCGGCAGACAAAAAGGTGCCACCGATGCGGATATCGACCGATTGGAAGCCGGGATGCTGCAATACGCCGCTTGCATTCGGAAACGCTATGGTGCGGTGCCGGATGCCGATGGAGCCGGAGCTGCCGGTGGACTGGGCTGTGGACTGCACCTGGCCGGTCACCTGGCCGGTGGAAAGCTTTGTCACGGCGCCTCCTATGTGCTGGACACGCTGGGAATTCCGGCGCTGCTTGGGGAAACGGCATTGGTGTTCACCGGCGAAGGCAAGACGGATGCACAGACCGCCAAAGGAAAGCTGCCCTGCACCGTTGCCCGGTATGCAAAAGCGGCTGGTGTACCCTGCATCGACATTTGCGGACAGGCCGAACCCGTGGACGCACTGTATGCGTGTGGCATGACCCGGATCGTGCCGCTGGTGCAGAATGGGATCACACCGGAGATGGCTATGGCACATACGGCTGCGCTATTGGAAGAGACCGCATATCGGCAAGTACAGCTATGGCTGAAAGAACAAGCATAACAAAAGCTATCCTACCGTTTTACCGTGGGATAGCTTTTTCTTGTCGTTTTGTTTTACAGGCGCATGATACTGATCAGATCCTCTGCCGTAGCACAGCCGACACTTTTCAGCATCAGTGCGGCATACCGGTCAAAGGAGGTATGTTCGATGAGCCGGAACAGTGCGGCGCAGGTGTCCACCAGATCGTCCTCCGCATCGCTGTCTGCCATGCAACCGATGGTCAAAAAGCGCAGCAGGATATAGACAGCGCACAGTGCGGTATATTCCTGGGGCAGACTCTCCGGTCGATCCTGGAAGGGAAATTGGGCAAAAAACATATGGTTCACCAACAGATGCTCAAAGAAGGTTTCCCAATATGGAAAGGTCGTTTCCATATGCAGCTTTGCCACTTGGTACTTTTCCATGGCATCGTCTCCGGCGAAGTAGGCAAGTGCCTTTTCTCCATAGGCTTGGATGCTGTTGTGTCGTGCGTCCAATAGGGCTGTCAGCTTCTCGGCGATCCATAGGCCGGCCTGCAGGTCACCGACAGTTTGCGGCTCCATCGGCTGCGGCTCCTTTTCTGTGGTGCACGCTTGTATCAGTGCTTCCAGTGCCGCTTGGTTGCCGCTGTGCATGACGTTGTCCACACGCTCCACCTGTTTGCCCAGCAGCAGCATACGCTCCGCCAGCGGCAGCCTACGGTCCTGCAAAAGCTGGATGCAGTACAGACGGATCTCCCAATCCTTTCCCATGGTGGGAAACTGGATATTGCGCTCTTCCAAATGGGGCGGCAGCGAGAGAGTGAATTCCTGCTCCACAAAGGTGAGGGGTTCCTTTCGATGCAGCAGCAGCTCGACCACGGCTTCACAGCTGGCAGCACAGGAGCATTCCAGGCGGCCGTTTTCCAGTCGGATGCCTCTGGGGTATAGACGACAAATGTCCGGCTGATAGGCTTCGCCTACGTCGGCATGGAGTGCGCATCGGCCATCCTCCATACGAAGCGGACAATTGCCGTCGTACCGGGGCGAAAACTGGGCATAATGCTCCGGACTGGGATTGTCTGCCAGATGCATACCACCATCCAGTCGGCGGCGCAGATCGGGAGAGCAGTCCAGACCCAACAGGTCAAAATAGTTTTGCAGGGTGATGGAGATCGGCCAGCCCTGGCAGCAGGCGTTGCGGCAGGTACCGATCTTGCAGGAGAAATGCGGGAAATAGTCCGGCACACGAAATAGGTGTTCTTGGTGTTCTTCACTCATAAAAAACTCCGGTTGCACAAAGCGTAGGATTACAGAAACATGGGTCATCCCATAGGATCCAGAATATACTCAAAATGCCGCAGTTCCAGAGATGTCGTTTGGCGATACCGATATATGGTCCGCTTTTTTTGCGAGAGTAATTATACCAGAAAACCGGTTAAATTGCAATAACCCATGTATAATTTTCTGTTTTGCATATATTTATGCAGATTTTCCAGGTTTTGGTATGTGTAATTTGAGAAGGCACACCGGGGTCCGTTTTCACAGGATTTTTCTCCATACATAAAAATCAACAAGCACTTCCCCTCTGGAAAATGCTGTCTTGTCCAAATTGGGGAAAGTGTGGTTTTTCGTACAAGAAGCTTGACAATTCGACACATTCAGTGGTATAATGTAGTGGTAAGCGGCATAGGCACCGGTTCATATACGTGTCGGCCGCTGTCTTTGCTTTTTATTGTATTTCTATAAACCATCCGTTGCATCGGAAGGAGGAGCTTATGGCATCCGTTACCGAATATTTTGGTTCTCTTTCCTTTGACGACTCTGCCATGCGGGCACGGTTGCCAAAGGATACCTATACATCTTTGAAGCGCACCATTGACGAGGGCAAGTCTCTGGACATCAATGTGGCGAACATCGTGGCCAACGCCATGAAGGACTGGGCCATCGAACGTGGCTGTACCCACTACACCCACTGGTTCCAGCCGCTGTCCGGTGTGACCGCCGAAAAGCACGACAGCTTTATCTCTCCCATTGGCGACGGCAAGATCATCATGGAATTCTCCGGCAAGGAATTGGTCCGTGGCGAATCCGATGCGTCCAGCTTCCCTTCCGGCGGTCTGCGAGCCACCTTTGAGGCCAGAGGCTACACGGCCTGGGACCCCACCTCCTATGCCTTTATCAAGAACAAGACCCTGTGCATCCCCACAGCGTTCTGCTCCTATGGCGGCGAAGCGCTGGACAAAAAGACACCGCTGCTCCGTTCTGTGGATGCCCTGAACCGCCAGGCCAAGCGGATCCTGAAGCTGTTTGATCCGAACACTACAGTTGCCTGTGTGCGTCCCAGTGTGGGGCCGGAGCAGGAATATTTCTTGGTGGATGAGGATCTGTACAACCAGCGCAAGGACCTGATCTTCACCGGTCGGACGCTGGTTGGTGCCAAGCCGCCCAAGACCCAGGAGATGGAGGACCACTACTTTGGTTCCATCAAGCCCAGAGTCGAGGCCTATATGCAGGAGCTGGACGAGGAGCTGTGGAAGCTGGGGATCCTTGCCAAGACCCGGCACAACGAAGCGGCCCCTGCCCAGCACGAGCTGGCACCCATTTTCACCCAGGTGAACGTATCCACCGACCACAACCAGCTGACCATGGAAGTGATGCAGAAGGTGGCACGAAAGCACCATCTGGTATGTCTGCTGCACGAAAAGCCTTTTGCCGGTGTGGCTGGCAGCGGAAAGCACAACAACTGGTCCATTTCCACCAACACCGGTGTGAATCTGCTGACCCCTGGGGAGACACCGGCAGAGAATGCGCAGTTTTTGCTGTTCTTAGTGGCGGTGATCCAGGCCGTGGACGATTACCAGGATCTGCTGCGGATCTCCGTGGCTACGGCAGGCAACGACCATCGTCTGGGCGCACTGGAAGCACCGCCGGCTGTGGTATCGATCTTCTTAGGCGATGAGCTGACGGCCATTTTGGATGCGCTGGAATCCGGCACCCACTATGACCCCTTGGAGAAGACACAGCTGAAGCTGGGTGTACATACCCTGCCCAAGCTGCCCAAGGATGCCACCGACCGGAACCGTACCTCGCCTTTTGCCTTTACGGGAAACAAATTTGAATTCCGGATGCTGGGATCCTCCAACTCCATTTCCGACTGCAACACGGCACTGAACACAGCGGTTGCGGAATCTCTGCGGCAGTTTGCGGACAAGCTGGAAGGGGCAGCGGATTTTGATGCGGCGCTGAACAATTTGATCCGTGACACCATCCGGAACCACAAGCGGATCATTTTCAACGGCAACGGCTACGACGATGCATGGCTGAAAGAGGCAACGGAACAGAGAGGTCTGCTCAATCTGCGCTCTACTCCGGACTGTCTGCCCTATCTGTTGTCTGCCAAGAATATCAAGCTGTACACGGAACACAAGGTCTTCACGGAAGCGGAAGTGGAATCCCGGTACGAGATCACGCTGGAAAACTACTGCAAGACCATCCACATCGAGGCTGCCACCATGGCCGATCTGGTGCAAAAGGAGATCCTGCCGGCGGTGATGGCGTACACCAAGGTGGTCTGCGACGAAGGAATGTCCAAGGCAAACTTTGGTCTGGATGCGACCTATGAGAAGGAACTTGCCGGCAAGCTGAACGGGCTGACCCGTGCCATGTCGGACGGTGTGCGTACGCTGGTGGACGAGACGGAGGACGTGGAGAAGCTTCACAATGTGACGGACAAGTCCATTGCCTACAAGGAGCGGATCTGCACGGCGATGCTGACGCTGCGCAGCTACTGTGACGAAGCCGAGACACTGACCGCAAGAACGTTCTGGCCCTTCCCCACCTACGCCGATCTGCTCTTTGGCGTACAATGATTGCGGCACAATACACGAAACAAAACGATACGAAGAAGTATGTGGCAACGGCAGCTGCATACTTCTTTTCTGCATATCTATGCGTGTACACCGGCGATCCCGTGTATATTCCCCGAAATGGACGCATAAAAATCGAATTTAGAAAAAAAGAATTTTTTTCAAAAAATGGAAAGAAATTTTGCAAAACCCCTTGACAACGGCGCACGAATGTGGTAAACTGTTCGCAACAACAAAATTGAGAGGAAAAACCGATATGATGTTCGCATTCGCTGCATACTACTATTATTACTATTACGTTTGCTAATGTAATAGTGATTTGTGGTGCAGAAAATTTGCGACCGGGTTTTCAAAATAAATTCCGAACAAAACGCACAGAATCACAAAGCTGTGCGTTTTTATTTTATCTATGCGTGCTCCCAGCGTCCCTGGCCACGATGCCGGTGAGACACCGCAAGGTATCCAAAACAAGGAAAGGAACTCTCCTATCATGTTTATCAAAATTTTACTGCTCGTTCTGTTCTTCGCCTCTATGATCGGGGTCGGGCTGTACTGTCGTCGGACGGCAGACAGTGTACACGGCTTCGTGCTGGGTGGCCGGTCTGTAGGTCCCTGGCTGACGGCCTTTGCCTACGGTACCTCCTACTTCTCTGCCGTGATCTTCATCGGCTATGCCGGACAGTTCGGGTGGAAATACGGTGTTTCTGCCACCTGGGTCGGTATTGGGAACGCCATCATCGGTTCCCTGCTCGCCTGGGTACTGCTGGGCAGACGTACCAGACTGATGACCCAAAAGCTGGATGCCAAGACCATGCCGGAATACTTCGGCCAGCGGTTCTCCTCGCCGACCCTGAAGATCGTGGCTTCTCTGATCGTATTCGTGTTCCTGATCCCCTACACCGCTTCTCTGTACAACGGCCTGTCCCGGCTGTTCACCATGGCGTTCGGCATTGACTATGCCTGGTGCGTGATCATCATGTCTGTACTGACCGGTATTTACGTGGTGCTGGGCGGCTACATGGCAACGGCCATCAACGACTTCATCCAGGGCTGTATCATGCTGGTGGGCATCGTGGTGGTCATCGCAGCGGTGCTGAACGCCAACGGCGGCTTCATGCAGTCCTTCATTTCCCTGTCCGAGATCCAGCATGAGACCGTTACCGACCTGAACGGTGCATTCGTTTCCTTCCTGGGGCCGAAGCCTCTGGAGCTGCTGGGTGTGGTTGTCCTGACCTCTCTGGGTACCTGGGGTCTGCCGCAGATGGTGGGCAAGTTCTACGCCATCAAGAATGAAGCGGCCATCTCCAAGGGTACGCTGATCTCCACCATCTTCGCCATCATCGTAGCCGGTGGTTGCTACTTCTTAGGCGGCTTTGGCAGACTGTACGGCGACGTGATCGAATACTCTGCCTCCGGCACGCCCGTGTACGACAGCATCGTACCTTCCATGCTGTCCAGCCTGCCCGACTGGGTCATCGCCATCGTGATCGTGCTGGTGCTGTCGGCTTCCATGTCCACCCTGTCTTCTCTGGTGCTGACCTCCAGCTCTACCCTGACCCTGGACATGATCGTTCCTCTGTCCAAGAAAAAGATCGATGAAAAGAAGCAGATGCTGATCATCCGGCTGCTGCTGGTGGTGTTCATTGCCATCTCTGCCGCCATCGCCATCGTGCAGACCAAGTCCAACGTGACCTTTATCGCACAGCTTATGGGCATTTCCTGGGGTGCGCTGGCGGGGGCATTCTTAGCACCCTACCTGT
>CAZLED010000016.1:0-38738 GCA_964558485.1 uncultured Ruminococcus sp.
GGTGTGGAGATCACGGAGAACAGCGTCATTTGCCTGGTGGAAAACGGCACGGTGGTGGAGGCGGCTGGACAGTGGTGCTTCTTGACCATTGGCGCTTCCTACATGGCACAGCTTTCGGACATCACGAATATCCTGTTTATGATGAAGCGCACCATAGCCCGGCAGGACAGTGGACAGCAGGTCTGCACCATTGTGGGACTGGAACGGTGCTACTCCCTGTATCTGTTCGGAGAGAACGATGGTTTTTGCCTGATCCCTTGCTGGCGTGTGGAGACCGACACCATGGGCGTGCTGGTGTTCAGCGCATTGGATGGCACACTATATACAAAAAACGGCGCATGATGCTCTGCGAAAATGGCGAAGATTACCATGAGTTGTAAAGAAAATGAAAATCATGGCAAAAAACCCTTCCCATTTGGTGTCATTCCTGTTATAATATAAGCTGAGTTGGTGTGGCATTTTGCGTGTCATAGCCTACGATAAACGATGATAATTCCCGCAGGCGCTGCTGAGAATGCACAGTTTTCGGAAGCACTGGTCTGTGGAGCATATAGAAACACGTATGTCGCTGGGAGCACGGCGGCAGAGAAAGGCTTGGTTTGTCACATGGAAAAATTTTTGGTGCGTGGCGGCGTACCGCTGATGGGCAGTGTAGAAGTCAGCGGCTTCAAGAACGCTGCACTTCCCATTATCTATGCCTGCGTCCTGGTCAAAGATAAGGTCGTTTTGGAAAATATACCGAACATCAGCGATATCGCTTGTTCCTTTGAGATCCTGTCCGGTATGGGTGCCCGGATCCGGATGCTGGATCGTACCACCTACGAGGTGGATTGCACGGACGTAGAGCCGTGTACCTCCGAATATGAGCTGGTGCGTAAGATCCGTGGGTCCTACTATTTGCTGGGTGCAGAGTTTGGTCGGTTCGGCCGATCCCGTGTGGGTCTTCCCGGCGGCTGCGACTTTGGCGTCCGTCCCATCGACCAGCACATCAAGGGCTTTGAGGCTATGGGTGGCATCGTGACCACCGAAGGCGGCTACGTGGAGATCACCTCGGAGAACGGTCCCCAGAGCGCCAGCATCTTCTTTGACGTATCCACGGTGGGCGCAACGCTGAACATCATGTTGGCCGCTGCTACCGCCAACGGTACTACCTACATCGATAACGCCGCCAAGGAACCCCACATCGTGGACTGCGCCAACTTCTTAAACTCCTGCGGCGCCAACATCACCGGTGCCGGGTCGGACGTGATCAAGATCCGTGGTGTGGAAGCGCTGCACGGCTGTACCTACGCCATCATCCCGGACATGATCGAAGCCGGATCCTTTATGGTGGCAGCAGCAGCAACCGCCGGTTCCGTGCGCATTGGCAACGTGATTCCCAAGCACCTGGAATCCATCACTGCCAAGCTCATCGAGGTGGGTGCCGACGTGGAGGAATTCGACGATGCAGTCCACGTGACCGGCTGCCAGAAAATGCGCAAGACCAGCGTCAAGACCCTGCCGTACCCCGGTTTCCCCACGGATATGCATCCGCAAATGACCGCTATGCTGTGTCGGGCCGAGGGCGTCAGCTACATCAACGAAAGCATCTACGACAACCGATTCCGGTATGTGGAAGAGCTGAACCGCATGGGTGCCAAGATCAAGGTGGAAGGCCGCATCGTGTCCATCGAAGGACCCTGCCAGCTGTCTGCCGCACCGGTGATCGCCACCGACCTGCGTGGTGGTATCGCCGTCATGATCGCTGCCCTCATGTGCGAAGGACAGACAGAAATTTCCGAAATAAAATTGATCGAACGTGGGTATGATGATATCTGCGGGAAGCTCCGGGGACTGGGTGCCGACATCCGCAAGATCGTGGTCCCGGATCCGGTAAACGTAAAAAAAGCAAACTAATTAAAATTTCTAAAAAAGGAGAAATACAAGCATGGAAGTAACGAGAGAGACCATCATTGGTGATATTCTGGATTTTGACGAAGAAGCAGGTCAGTTTTTCCTGGAGATCGGGATGCACTGCCTGGACTGCCCGGTGTCCCGTGGCGAATCCATCGAGGATGCCTGTGACGTACACGGCACCGACGCCGATGCCCTGATCGCCAACCTGAACGCATACTTCGCTTCTAAGAAATAATATCGTATCGCAAAAACAAAACGGGCAGCATCGTGTTCGCCAAGCGGCGGGGGACTGCCTGTTTTTTATGGAGTTACACATATGACAAAGCAACGATCGCAGCTACTGCGGCTACAGCTGCCGGACGACCGACTGCGCACAGCAGCTTCCCTGGTACAGTCCGGCGGTGTTGTGGCGGACGTGGGAACCGACCATGGGTACATCCCCATTTGGCTGCTGCAGGAAGGGATCTGTGAGACAGCCGTGGCGTCCGATATCCACAAAGGACCATTGGATAAGGCAAAGGAAAACGCCATCCGTTACGGGGTGTCCGACCGGCTGAAGCTGTACCTGTGCGATGGTCTGGACGGGGTCGAGCCGGAACAAAACGGGATCACGGACATTTGCATTTGCGGCATGGGTGGAGAGCTGATCGCCGCCATTGTGGGACGGTCCGCCTATGTCAAAAGCCACCGCACGAACCTGATCCTGCAGCCCATGTCCAGCGGCTACGAGCTGCGCAAGGCATTGACAGAGGATGGCTTCACGATCCGGACAGAGAAGCTGTGTCAGGCCGCCGGACGGGTCTACAGCTGTATGCAGGCAGTCTACACCGGCGAAAGGGAAGCGTACACAGAGGCAGAGCTGCTCATGGGCAAGCACATGGACAGAGCCGATCCGCTGTATCCGGCCTGGCTGACACGACACCGGCTGGCACTGGAAAAGCAGCTCCACGGCAGAGAACTGGGTGGACTGGACACCACCTGGGAGAAAGCGGTGTGGGCAGAGCTGCAGCACATGGATTGAGAGAGGGAACTACATATGACGGTAAAAGAGCTATATGGTTATCTGGATGGACTGTACCCGAAAAGCCTGTCCTGCGATTGGGACAACGACGGGATCATGGTCTGTGCAGACGAGACAAGGGAAGTGGGTCGGGTGCTGGTTGCCCTGGATGCCAACGAACGAACCTTGGCCCATGCGGTGGAAAACGGCTTTGACGTGGTGGTGAGCCATCATCCCATGCTGTTTCGGGGACTGAAGTCCGTGTCCGACAGCAGCGTACCGGGACGACACACCATCACGGCACTGACCCATGACATTGCGGTGCTGTCCTTCCACACCCGACTGGATGCGGCTCCCGGTGGTGTCAACGATGCCCTGTGTGCAGCACTGGGACTGACGGCAGACGACTCCTTTGGGGACGACGAGGCACTGGAGCTGGGACGGCTGGCAAGCTTTCCCGAACCGCTCTCAGCACGGGAAGCGGCCGAGCAGATCAAGGCGGCACTGGGCTGTACGGCGGTACGACTGAACGGCGACCCGGCAAAGCTGGTGCAGCGGTTGGCTGTGTGCGGTGGAGACGGCAAGGACTTTCTCTACCCGGCACTGCTGGCCGGTGCAGACATTTTCCTCACCGGAGACGCCGGATACAACATGGCGGCCGATGCTGCCGAAGATGGACTGGTCACGGTGGAGGCCGGGCATTACCACACGGAAGCACCGGTTTGTGCAGTTCTGGCAAAAACGATCCAGTCGCTGGGAGTATATGTAGAAATATTCAATAGTTGTTCCTATACAATGGCGTGATCTTTTCATGCCATTTTCTTTTCGTCAGTATTTACAAATTGTACACAATTATTTTGGGCAAAATGCGAACTAAATCGATCTGGCATCGTCTAAGGGTGCG
Source organism: uncultured Ruminococcus sp. (assembly GCA_964558485.1). Classification (GTDB taxonomy): domain Bacteria; phylum Bacillota; class Clostridia; order Oscillospirales; family CAG-272; genus UMGS1696. The sequence continues at coordinate 3,801 of CAZLED010000016.1, forward strand.
TAACAAAAAAGAAATACAAAGTGATGCGGCGATACATAGTGCGCTGGATCTGGGAAATACTATGGTATAGATCCATGTGTCAAACGAAATGTACCGCATACGAAACGAAAGGAAACAAAAACCTATGAAAAAGAATCTGCTTGCCATCCTGCTGGCCCTGTCTCTGCTGACCTTTGCCGGTTGCTCCAACACGAACACCAATGACACCACCGAACCCACCGACACCGGGATCGTGGATACCGATAGTGTGGACAACGAAACACCGGAGATAGAGACGGACGCCCCGGAAACAGACGCACCGGTGAACGATGGTGCCACTGGGGATGCCACCTACAATAGTGCCGTGGAGCTGTACACCCTGATCTGGGACAACTACGGGGAAGACAACAAGTTCGCCGTAGGTGGTGGTGACATGGACAACATGGCAGAGGCACCGGCGCTGTACGTGCTGAACGATGACAACAAGGAAAGCTTCAAGAGCCTGCTGCACGTGTCTGAAGAAGAGTACGCCATGCTGGAAAACGATGCCGCCACCCTGCAGCACATGATGAACACCAACACCTTCTGCTCTGCTGTGGTGAAGCTGCAGGAGCCCGATAAAGCCGCCGATTTTGCCGAAAGCTATAAGACCACCGTACAGGCCCAGCGCTGGATGTGCGGCTTCCCGGACACCGTTGTGGTGATCTCCATGGGCGACTACGTGGTCATGGCATACGGTCTGAACGACAACATCACGAATCTGATCGCCGCTTGCCAGGCCGTAGACGCCAACGCCACGGTATTGGTAGAAGCCCCTGCAGCGGTGTAAATAGAAAAGGACGTTCGACGGACTCCCCTTGGGGGTTGTACTGGCGCACACCAATGGAGCGACTCCATGAGCCACGGGTTTTCAAACTGCGTTTGGGCTGGGTGCAATGGAGTTACTCCATATCCCTTGTTTTTTCAACTGGCGTTGGGCTGCACATCAATTTGTTTTCCCGAAAATTTCGGGAAGGATGCCTTGCGCAGGTGGCGCTCAGAGGGTAAGGGTGAACTTTACTATTCCCTGTAGGGGCGATTCATGCACCGACGCAGCCCTGCGATCGCCCCGCCGTCTGACGTGTTCAACCGTACGTTATAGGTATCCATCAAAAACAAACATCTCACCATCGGAATTATTTTTGATATGCGATATGGATATCAACACACTACATTACCCATCAAATTGGTGTCAGCCCAACGCCAGTTGGAGAACCAAAGGCTCACGGGCTAACCCCATGGAGTCCCACACCCCAACGTCAGTTGGAAAAAGAAAGGAGCGTTCACACCCGTGCTGTTTTCCAGTATCCCATTTTTATATTTCTTCTTGCCCTGTGTGCTGCTTCTGTATTGCCTGTCTCCTCGTTGCCTGAAAAATGCGGTGCTGCTGTTGGCAAGCCTATTTTTTTATGCCTGGGGTGAGAGACGATACGTGATCTGGATGCTCGTTGCCATCCTGTTTGGCTACCTGTTTGGTCTGCTGATCGAACGGTTTCGCCATAGGCCGGTCTTAGCCAAGGTGCTTCTGACCCTGTCGGTGGCAAGCAGCCTGTCCATGCTCATCTACTTTAAGTACACAGATTTCTTCATTGCCAACTTCAACAGACTCACCGGACTGTCCGTGGCCCTGTTGTCCATCGCATTGCCCATCGGGATCAGCTTTTATACCTTCCAGATCCTGAGCTACACCGTGGATGTGTACCGGGGAGATGTGGCGGCCCAGCGAAATCCCATTTCCCTGGCGACCTATGTGGCACTGTTTCCCCAGCTCATCGCCGGTCCCATCGTCCGCTACAGTGACATCGCCGACCAGCTGCAAAACCGTACCCATTCGGTGGAGCTGATCTGGAACGGGATCGGCCGGTTCTTGGTGGGACTGGGCAAAAAGATCCTGCTGGCCAACACCCTTGGGGAGCTGTGCAGCATCTATAAGGCGTCGGACGAAAAATCCGTGCTGTTCGTGTGGCTCTATGCCATTGCCTACTGCCTGCACGTGTACTTCGATTTCTCCGGCTACAGCGATATGGCCATCGGTCTTGGTAAGCTGTTTGGATTCCAATTTTTGGAAAACTTCAACTACCCCTTTATCTCCGGCAGCATTACGGAATTCTGGCGGCGCTGGCATATGTCTCTGGGCACCTGGTTCCGGGACTATGTGTACATTCCCTTAGGTGGCAACCGTGTCTCCCCGCTGCGACATCTGTTCAACATCCTTGTGGTCTGGATGCTCACGGGCTTCTGGCATGGAGCTGCCTGGAACTTTATCGTGTGGGGACTGTACTTTGCGGTGCTGCTGGTGCTGGAAAAGCATCTCCTTATGCCCCACCTGAAAAAGCATACGGGGATCGGGCATATCTATGTGCTGTTCTTCGTGGCCATCAGCTTTGTGATCTTTGACGCTGCCAATATGAAAGACGCCATGACCACCATCGGTTCGCTCTTTGGTCTTGGCGGCATTCCGCTGGTGTCGGCAGAATTTCTTTACTACCTGCGCAGCTACGGGATCTTGCTGCTGGTGGGTATCATCGGTGCCACGCCGCTGCCCAAGAAGCTGTGGCAAAAGCTCTCTGCCCATACCAAAGGAGCCAAGGTCGTCGCTGTTCTGTCGCCGATCCTGGCCTGTGGGCTGCTGCTTATTTGCACGGCGTATCTGGTGGATGGCTCCTACAATCCGTTTTTGTATTTCCGTTTTTGAAAGGAGACAGACAGAATGACAAAAAAGATCAGCACCCTTGTCGTAGGCGCTTTGTTTTTGCTGCTGACATTGGCGGTCTGGCTGTTTCCGGAGACGGCCTATTCCACCAGCGAACGACGTATGCTGGCGACCTTTCCGACCTTGTCCAAAGAGACCGTCGATGATGGCAGCTTTATGACCGGCTTTGAGACCTGGAGCCAGGATCAGTTTCCGTGGCGTGACAGCTTCCGGACGATCAAATCCTTCTTCCTCTACTACGTGCTGGGGCAGGTGGACAACAACGATATTTACCTGAAGGACGGATATGCCGCCAAGGTGGAGTATCCGCTGAACGAAGAGTCTCTGACCCACGCCACCGATCGGTTCCGGTATGTGTACGACCAATACCTGGCAGACACGGACACCAAGGTGTACCTCTCCGTTGTGCCGGACAAGAGCTACTTTTTGGCCGCAGACCATGGGATCCTGCATATGGATTACGATGTCCTCTTTGCCGCCATGCAGGAGAAAATGTCCTATGCGCAGTACATCGATATCACCGCTACCCTGGATGAGACCGACTACTACAAGACCGACACCCATTGGCGGCAGGAAAAGCTCACGGATACAGCCAAAGCGCTGGCCAATGGCATGGGCGTGACTTTGACGGATACCTACACGGAAAACGTGCTGCCGGAACCCTTTTATGGGGTGTACTATGGGCAGTCCGCACTGCCGCTGGCTGGTGAGGAGCTGGTGTACCTGACCAGTGCCACGCTGGACGACTGCACCGTCACCAACTGGGAAACGGGCACCAGCGGCGGCATCTACGATATGGACAAGGCTGCAGGTCGTGATCCCTATGAGATCTATCTCTCCGGCTCCGTGTCCCTTCTCACCATCGACAATCCCCACGCCCAGACGGACAGGGAGCTGGTGGTGTTCCGGGACTCCTTTGGCAGCAGCATCGCACCGCTTTTGGTAGAAGGCTATAGTAAGGTGACGCTCATCGACATCCGGTATCTGCGTCCGGAATTTGTAGGTCGGTTCGTGGATTTTGACGAGCAGGATGTGCTGTTCCTCTATAGCACGCTGATTTTGAACAACAGCGAGACGATCATGTAACAAAGAACAGGATATGTGTCCTGTCTGTATCAGGAGCGATACAGCGCAGCAGCACATATCCTGTTTTGTTATGCGTTTTTCGTATAGTCCGCAAAATCGCCGAAGGTCAAAAGCAGCGGATAGTCCGTGATGGGGATATTCTTGATCACCTGTCCCATGCCCTTTTTCTCGATCAGTGTATCGGGAATGGCGTACACGATGCCGGACAGAGGATCCACCAGGTGGGGCTCGCCATCTATGCCAGCAACGCCAAAGGAAATGGTGCTCTCGAACTGGGTGGTCAGCAGCGGCGTGGAGTTCCAGTAGGCCAGCGCCGTGGAGCCGTTGGGCTTTCGGAAGCCGTGGGACAGATAGGCACCGCCGTAGTCGCTACCCAGCATCCGGGGCGAATATTGGTTTTGCCGCAGGATGGGCAGGTCACAGGGCTCCACCTCTTCCGCAAAGAGAGAGCAAAGGTTCTGGTAGGCGTAGTAGGACAGCTTGGGAGAGTATTCGCCGGAGGAATAGCCGTTCTCGTCAAAGTCTGCCCCCAAGATGCCAAAGTAGCCGTAGTCCAGGTAGGAGTTTTTGTCCCCCACCTTGCCGTTGAGTGCCTCGATCATGTCCATGCAGGAGAAGTAAGAGGTGAACAGCACGTTGGTGGCCAGGTCGGCAACCCCATGGCGCAGGCACTGTTTGGCTTGCCGCAAAGGTGTCCAGGCACCACCACGGAGCGCACCGTTGCCGTCACTGCGGGACTGGGAGCCGGATTCACCCTGGATGATCTGGATCTTGGGATCGTACCGGTGGAGCAGCGCTGCCAGAGCCGGAAGATGTACGAACAGCTGGCTTTCGTCCGGCGTGTATTCGTGGAAGGAGAAGGCGTTGATCTTTCCGGCCATTCCGGCAGCCAGGGCTTCCTCGATGTAGAACAGGTTGCCGGGAAAGCACACCGCACCGCCAATGATCACAGCGTCATCGGATACGGCACGGATGGCGTCGGCGGTATCGGCAGCAAAGCGACCGTATTCGGCGGCATTGACCCCATGCTTCCAGCACCACTGACCGTCCGGCTCGTTCCAGATCTCCCAATGGGTGATGCGACCGGCGAAGTGCTGGACCGTGGCTTTCACATAGTTGGCCCAGCCGGTCTTTTGCTCGTCGTTGAAAATGGGTGCAATGCCCACGGAACCAAAGACGGTCTTGCCTTCTTCGTTGTACAGCTCGTTGCCGTAGCACAGGCAGATCCAGGGCTGCATCCCACGGGCCAGCAGGTTGTCCACCACGGCATCCAGCCAGGCAAAATCGTAGGTGCCCTTGACGGTCTCGGTACGCTGCCAGCCGGATTGGATCCGCACCCACTTGACGCCGACCTTTGCCAGCTTATCGTAGGCCTTTTCGGGATCGAACACATTGCGGTCCAGCTTCTCAAACCCGATCCCCATCTTGGAGGAACGGATCTCCAAAGACGATTTCGGCAACACATGACCGATGGGCTGCAGTTGTTCCAGTTGATAGTAGTCCATATTGGGGGTACTCCTTTGGCATTTTATTTTTTTGTATTTCACTTTCGGTGAGTGATCCACTCAAACCAAAAATAACGTCAGATCCCAAAAGGGTATACACCAGGGCCGCCGTAGGTACAGCTTCTTTTCCGGCAGATGCTGGTGCAGCCACAGAGGCAGTGTCCACAGATCCTCGGTACGATGGTACAGCGACACCGCCATGGCAGGACGACAACGCCAGAGCGTTTCCACAGCCCCTTGCAGTGCCTTTTCTTCGGCTCCTTCCACGTCCAGCTTGATCAGGTCCACATCCATGTTCCGGCAAAGCGTGTCGATGGTCATGGACGGCACGGTCACTACTTTGGCACGGTGATTCTGCCCGGCATTCCCGGAACCACGACTGGCAGAGGAAGTGTAGCTCAGCTCTCCGTCTGTATCCCACAGGGCACCGTGGTGTGGGATCACCTGGCACCGGGTCTCATTTTCTGCATAAGCGGAAAGGTGTCGGAAGGTACGGGCATCGGCTTCGGCGGCGTGAATGGTGGTCAGCGAAGGCAGGGCGCCGGCGTACAGGGCAGCACTGTCTCCTTTGAAGGCACCACCGTCCACCATGGTTTGGATATTTTTTTCTCCATACAGTTCAGCGATATCGGATGCCGGCTCCGTGGTGCGAGACAGATACCGCTTCTCTCCGGTCAGACGAAACAGCACCGCATCGTCTAGTAGCAGCCGGGAATGTTCGTCCGCCAGCAGCGACCGCACCGTTGCCAAGGCTTCTGCCACTTCCCGGAACATCGCACTATCGAATAGTCCACCACCATACAGCGGCACTTCCGGAATGTACAGCGTATGCCGCTGGTCCAGCTGATCGATGAAGTCTGCCACCGAGCGCAGCGTGGTACCAAAGGCCAGCAGCACCACAATGTCCTCACCATATTCGCTTACCACATCGCTGTAGGCACGCACCGGCATATCCCGAAAGCTGCGGCTGCGGACAAATCCATCGGAGGCAAACACGCCGGTGACGGGAATATTGCGTGCGGCACATACGTCCAGAATTTTATCCCCACCATTGCCGGTACCGTACAGGAAAATGGGACGAGTCTCCGTGGCTAACCGATCCCACAGCGTGGGTGTATTCTGCAGCTGAGAAGGGAAGTGCTCTGACCCACGCTTGAGAATTTCCCTGACGGAAAATTCTCCGCAAGTATCTCCGGTAGGTTCGGTGGGTATATTCTGAAGCTGTGCCGTGAAGTGATCTGACCCACCGAAAGTTTTTCCGGTGGGTTCGGTGGGAATATTCTGCTTCTTTTCCATCATTCTTCGATCGCCTTGGCTGTTTCATCCAAGTGCAGGAAGTGGATGGCGTTGTTCCAGAGGATGTCCTCCTGCTCCTGTTCGGTCAGACCAGGGATGGCAAAGAACCGCTGCAGCTCTCCTGCCGGATTTTTCACCGGGTAGTCTGTGCCGAACATGACCTTGGCCGGATCCAGCGCCCGGATGATCTCTCCGGCTCTTTCCGGCGTCAGGTACCACAGGGCACTGGACGTATCGTACCACACCCGGTCGTTGCCTGCCAGATATTCGATGGCTTCGTCGGATGCCTTGTACCCACCCAGATGCGCCGCCACGACTTCCAATTTGGGGAAGCAGGACAGGGCGTGTGCCAGCTTTTTCGGCTCCGAGAAACGGTATTGGGGACGGTCGTCACCCATGTGCAGATACAGGGGAATGCGGCCTTCCATGATCTCGTACAGCCGGAACAGCCGGGGATCGTCGATGTCTACTCCCTGGATATCCGGATGGATCTTGATGCCGGACAGTCCCATGGCAATGGCACGGTTTACCTCTCCTTCGAAGTCCTCGTAGTCCTGGTGCATCCCGGCAAAGCCAACGGTCAAATATCCCTGCTCACGGGAATGCTTGGCCAGTGCCGCAATGCTGTCGTTGACCTTGGGCACCTGGTGGGCATTGGTGGCCACAGAGAAGAGCAGGAACCCGTGGACATGGTTGTCCTTTGCCTGGCTTTCCATATCGGCATAGGTGCCCTTGCCTTCGCAGACAAAGTTGTAGAAGGCGTTCAAACTGGTAACGGCCTTGTCGGAGATCTTTTCGGGATAGGTGTGGGTGTGGATATCAAATACTTTCATATGGTTTTCCCTTGATTTTTCGTGAGAATTGTGGTAGAATGGTAGAGAAGCGCAGGACCTTTTTCGCCAGGTGCCTCGATCCGCTGCCGGATGAAAATACTGCCTGCGACTCCCCATATGTATTTCCAATAAAGGAGTGTTATTATAATGGATTGCTTATTCTGTAAGATCATCGCCGGGGAAGTTCCCTCGAAGAAGGTGTATGAGGACGACACCATGCTGGCGTTCCACGACATCGCACCGGAGGCACCGGTACACGTGCTGGTGATCCCCAAGTGCCACATCGGTTCCATGGACGAAGTGAACGAGACCAACAGTGCCGTGGTGGCAAAGATCTTCGAAAAGATCCCCCAGATCGCCAAGATGGCCGGTGTGACCAATGGCTACCGACTGATCTCCAACTGCGGACCGGATGCCGGCCAGAGCGTGCCCCATCTGCATTTCCACATCATCGGCGGCACCGAGCTGCCCCTGCACGTCTTTAATAAGTAAGAAGTCAGAGGTCAGAAGTCTGAAGTCAGACAGGATATATGGAGCGCCTTATAGCAAATTTCTATATTGGTGTCGCTGCAGAATCGATTTGGTATGCACGCTGTCGTAGGGCGTGATGACCTACCCTTGGTATTCACGTCGCTCTCGGCTGACGACATCACGCCGCCGAACGTATGTTATTGGAAGAAGTCAGAAGGGACAGCACCATACTTTGCTTTCGAAGGTGGAGATGGGGATACAGACACAGAAACGTTCTGCACTTACTTCTGACATCTTACATCTTACTTCTGCCTTTGCGCAGCACGACCTCTGACTTAAAAAAGCGGTGAGCTTTCCTTGGCCCGCCGCTTTTGTTTTGTCGTAGATTATTTCACAAATGCATGATAGATGGCGGACAGAGCCTTTTCAAAGTCTTCTTCCATCACACCAATGATGATATTCAGTTCCGAAGACCCCTGGTCGATCATGCGGATATTGACACCGGCGTTGGCGCAGGCGTTGCACACCCGTGCAGCGGTGCCCTTTGCCATGACCATAGCACGACCTACCACAGCCACCAGTGCCAGACCATCGTCCACGGTGATGGAGTCCGGCTCTACCAGCGAGCAGATGCGGTTGATGATCCGCTCCCGGCAATGCTCCAGCTCGGCGGTATTCAAAACCACGCTCATGGTGTCGATACCGGAGGGCAGATGCTCAAAGGACATCCCCTCGTTTTCGATCGCCTCCAGCACCTTTCTGCCAAAGCCCTTTTCCGCATTCATCATGGCCTTCTCGATGGTCACCACGGAGAAGCCCTTTTTCCCGGCCACACCGGTGATGATGGACGCATTGTCGTATTTGTCCGTGGTGGAGACGATCATGGTGCCGGGGGCTGTGGGATTGTTGGTGTTGCGGATGTTCACCGGGATACCGGCAAAGCGCACCGGGAAGATGGCCTCTTCATGGAGCACACTGGCACCCATGTAGGACAGCTCCCGCAGCTCCCGGTAGGTGATGATCTCGATGGGCTTGGCGTCCTTGATGATCCGAGGGTCTGCCATCATGAAGCCATCCACGTCCGTCCAGTTTTCGTAAATGTCGGCACCCACGGCTCTGGCCACGATGGAACCGGTGATGTCGGAGCCGCCGCGAGAGAAGGTACGAATGGTACCGTTGGGCATAGAACCATAGAAGCCGGGCACCACACCGGTCTTGTGTTCTTTGAGTGCAGCAGACAACAGATTGTGTGTGGTCTCTGCATCGAAGGTACCGTTGTCGGCAAAGCGGATATAGGGCGCCGGATCGATGAAATCGTAGCCCAAATAGTTGGCTAAGATGATACCGTTCAGGTATTCGCCACGGCTGGCAGCATAGTCACGGCCGGCGTGATGTGCAATGGCCCATTCGATATAGGTGTATTCCTCCGACAGATCCAGCGTCAGACCCAGACCGGCAATGATCTGGTCATAGCGTTCCTTCACCTGCCCAAAGATGCCGGACATATCCTCGCCACGGGCAGACACATTGTAGCATTCGTAGAGCATATCGGTGACCTTGGTGTCGCCGCTGAACCGTTTGCCCGGTGCAGAGGGGACCACATATCGACGGCTTTCTTCAGCGGTGATGATGCTCTTTACCTTTTCGAACTGTTTGGCATCGGCCAGAGAGCTGCCGCCGAACTTGACGACCTTGATCGGATTTGCATTCTGTATTTCCACGGTTTCAAACCTCATCCTTCTTCTGTAAATACGTAGACTAAGAGCTACTATAATTATATGGAAAAATTCCCGGATTGTCAATGGAAGTATTCACCGGATATAGTCTCGCTTCTGCATAAAAATCCAGTCGTTTTGCATGATAAAAGAGAAAAGCAAAGCGGGGCTGCCCCGGATCGCTTCCCGTGCCCGGAAAAAGGATATGGTTTTTCTGTGTTTTTTGAAAAAATTCCATTGACAAATGCCCCATGGTGCTGTATAATGATGGTATATACTTCATAAGTCAACGCTGATTAACAGCAAATTTTTGCCGAAAAGGCTGGAATTTATTGTGGTCTTTTGGGCAGGAAAATATATACCTTTGTCAGTGTTGACTTCAGTGAACACGGATTCATCGATCACCTTTGTCTATGCAGCAATATGCCGTGTTTGCCTCCATGTATTCTGAAATCCTGTAGCAGGTCGCCACGGTGGCAGCGTGCTATATGCGCCGGGAATTCCGGCAGAAATGAGGTAACATATGAATAGAGTCTATAACTTTTCCGCAGGTCCGTCCATGCTTCCCCTGCCCGTACTGGAAAAGGCAGCTGCGGAGCTTGTGAACTATGGGGATGCCGGTATGTCCGTCATGGAAATGAGCCATCGATCTCCTGCCTACGAAGCCATCATCCAGAAGGCCGAAGCAGATCTGCGGAAGCTGATGAACGTGCCGGACAACTATAAGATCCTGTTTTTGCAAGGTGGTGCCTCTACCCAGTTTGCTGCTGTACCTCTGAACCTGATGAAGACCGGCAAGGCGGACTATGTGCTGTCTGGTCAGTTCTCCACCAAGGCCTACAAGGAAGCCCAGAAGTATGGGGACGCCAAGGCCATCGCTTCCTCCAAGGAAGAAAACTTCACGGTGATCCCCAAGATCACGCCGGATATGGTCCGTCCCGATGCCGACTATGTACACGTTTGCTACAACAATACCATTTACGGTACCAAGTATCCCGAAGTGCCGGATACCGGAGATGTGCCGCTGGTGGCCGATATGTCCTCCTGCATCCTGTCCGAGCCTGTGGATGTATCCAAGTTTGCCGTCATCTACGCCGGTGCCCAGAAGAATATGGCGCCTGCCGGGCTGACCGTAGTCATCGTGCGTGAGGACCTCTTGGGCTATGCAAGACCGGAAACGCCCTCTATGCTGGACTGGAAGCTCATGGCCGATAACGATTCTATGTACAACACACCGCCGTGCTATTCCATCTATATGGCAGGTCTGGTATACGAATGGCTGCTGTCCATCGGCGGTCTGACCACCATGGAAAAGATGAACAAGGAAAAGGCCGCACTGCTGTACGACTATCTGGATTCCCAGGACTACTACATTGCTCCGGTGAAGAAGGAATTCCGTTCCATGATGAACGTGACCTTTGTGACCGGCAACGAAGAGTTTGACAAGAAGTTCCCCAAGGAAGCCGAAAAGGTGGGTCTGATGAACCTGAAGGGTCACCGCTCTGTGGGTGGTATGAGAGCCTCCATCTACAACGCTATGCCCAAGGAAGGTATCGAAGCACTGATCGCCTTCATGAAGAAGTTCGCCGAAGAAAACCAGAAGTAAGGGAAAGGCAGAAGTCAGACGCCCCAACAAGTTGAGTGGCAGATGACTTTGTACCTACTTCATTTTATAGAGGATAAATCATGAAAAAAATTCAACTACTGAATAAGATTGCCAAGTGCGGCACGGACATTTTTGGTTCCGTGTACAGCGTGGGCGAATCCGTAGAAAATCCGGATGCCATCATGGTGCGTTCTGCCGCCATGCACGATATGGAATTTGGTTCCAACCTGAAGGCCATCGCCAGAGCCGGTGCCGGTGTCAACAACATTCCGTTGGATAAGTGCGCCGAACAGGGTATCGTGGTGTTCAATACCCCCGGTGCCAACGCCAACGGTGTCAAAGAGCTGGTGCTCTGCGGTATGCTGCTGGCCTGCCGTGACGTGGTCGGTGGCATCGAATGGGTGAGAGCCAATGCCGATGACGAGACCATCGCCAAGCGTGTGGAAAAGGAAAAGTCCAAGTTCGCCGGTTCCGAAGTGGCCGGAAAGACGCTGGGTATCATTGGTCTGGGTGCCATCGGTGGTCCCCTTGCCAACGCTGCCGTTTCTCTGGGTATGAATGTACTGGGCTGCGACCCCTATATGTCTGTAGACGCCGCCTGGAAGCTGTCCCGTTCGGTACACAAGGCCGACACCCGGGAAGAGATCTTTGCCAAGTCTGACTTTATCTCTCTGCACACACCGCTGATCGACAACGCCGATCCCAAGGTGGGCACCAAGCATATGATCAACAAGGAGACCATCGCCATGATGAAGGACGGCGTGGTGATCCTGAACTTTGCCAGAGACGCTCTGGTCAACGACGACGACCTGGAAGAAGCCCTGCAGTCCGGCAAGGTGCGCAAGTATGTGACGGACTTCCCGAACGCACGGACCGCCGGTATGGAAGGTGTGATCGCCATTCCCCATCTGGGCGCATCCACGGAAGAGTCTGAAGACAACTGCGCTATGATGGCTGCCCATGAGCTGGTGGACTATCTGGAATCCGGGAACATCAAGAACAGCGTGAACTATCCGTCTGTGGAAATGCCCCACAACGATGGTACCCGTCTGGTGATCCTGCACCGGAACATCCCCAACATGATCTCCCACATCTCCTCTACCCTGGCGGAGAACAACATCAACATCGAAAACCTGGCAAGCCGCTCCAAGAACGACTACGCCGTGACCCTGGTGGACGTTCTGTCCGAGGTCACCGAAGCCACCGTTGCCACCATCCAGAGCATGGACGGTATCATCCGTGTGCTGAAGATCGGTTGATGCAATAGCAATAGAACACACAAAAGGGGCTGTCGCACGAAGGAAGAAATTCCCAAAATGCGACAGCCCCTTTTTCGATTTACTGTACCAGTACATCCTTCACCCTGGCAGCGGCTTCCCGGGCGTCTCGCCAAAGCTGCCCACGGTAGGAACGCAGGTCGGCCGATACACCGATGGCATCCAGACCCAGCCGGTCGGCAATATAAAGGGCCCGATACAGGTGATAGCCCTGGGTCACGATCACGACTTTTTGTACACCAAATTCCGTCTTGGCCCGGTTCAGGGATTCGCTGGTGGAAAAGCCTTCGTGGTCCAGCCACACATCATGTTCCGGCACCCCATCGGCCAGGGCCAGAGACTGCATACAACCCACCTCGTTGTAGTCCGGACCGCTGTTGTCGCCGCTCATGAGCAGCACCGTGGGCGTGTCGGCGTGATCATGGTACAGCGTCAGTGCCGTGGACACCCGGTCGTACAGCATATCCGACGGCGATCCATCCGGTTTTACGCCGGCACCCAGCACCAGAATGCAGTCGTACCCGGTCAGTGGCGGCACGTCATCGAGGTCGTATACCCGATCCTTTGTGCCCTGGATCACCCAAAGATTGATCCCCGTGACCACCAGCACGCCACACAGACAGAGGAGCCCCAGGACAAACAGCCATCGTTTCCGGAAAGAGCGCTTATTTTTCATCGGACTTTGACTCCGTATCGGAAGACGCAGCTGCATGGTCCCGGCGCTGCTGTTGTCTTACCTGCAGCTTTCGGTGGGAACGTCTGCCCAGTCCCAACGCCAACAGGAGCACGGCACCGATGACCACCAGCCAGATCCCAAAGTACGGCAGAGACGACACGAACCACACCGCAAAGTCCTTGGCATCCTCTACGATGTCCTCGCAGTTGTCCGCCAGGTCTTCCCGGATCCGCTGACCCACGGTCTTTTCTGCCACCGGAATGGACACCCTTTCCACCTCATCGATGGTCAGGGCGATGGTGCAGTAGGAAATCAGATCGTCGTACTGCCGGAGCTTGGAGTTGTAGCTGTCCAGCTGGTACTGCACTTCGGAGATCCGGCTTTGCACCGTGATCACGTCCGCTACGTTTTCGCATTTTGCCAGGATCTCCAGCAGCGTTTCCTCTTCGACCTCCAGCGCACGGATCTTGGCTTCTGTGTCCGTGTACGCCATGGTCACGTCCTGGATGTTTTCACTTTTGTAGGTCACGTTCCCCAGGGACGACACCGAGGACAGCAGGGTATCGTATCGATCAGCCGGTACACGGATCGTGTAGTAGCCCCAGCGATTGCCACGCTCTGCATTGCCGGTGGTCTCTGCATTCTGGAGATACGCACCATAGGCGGCAAGCTGCTGTTCCAGCTGGGTGACAAAATCGTCATAGGTCTTGGTCTCCACCGTCAAGGACGCTTCCCGGATCAGCTTCCGGTTGGCAAGATCGTTTGTGCCGGCTGTGGCACTGGTGCTTGCCGCCGTACTGACGGTCGTACTGGCAGCGGAAAAGGATGCGCTGTCATCAAACATTCCATTTTCCATATCGGCCGCATAATACACTTCCTCCATGGACGGTGCGGCATAGGCTTCCGTGATGGCCATATCGCTTTTGGAAGAGGCCCCACAGCCGGTCAACAGTAGCGCAAGGATCAGCCATACAGGCAGCAGGTGACGCAGGTTCGTTTTCATAGGAATATCCTCCGTTGCAGGATCGCTTTTTCTCTAAGACGGCAAAGGCGGCAGATTTGTTCCCGGCCGGGCAAAAATAGCCGGAGAAAAAATTGGTGCGCACCCGTGCATTCCCATTGACATACCGGCGAAAAAACGATATAATATTACCATATACCATACACCTACACCTTGTGAGGTCCTATTATGTCAACTATTTTTTCACCTGCCCATATGCTGCTGCCGAAGGCAAAAACCGCCGCTGACTGGCAAAAATGGGCGGTCATTGCCTGTGACCAGTTCACGTCGCAAATGGAATACTGGAACGAATGCGTAGCGTACGTCGATGGCGCACCCTCTGCCTACGACTACATTTTGCCGGAAGCCTATCTGGGCACGGACAAGGAAGCACGCCATGTGGCCGAGATCCATGGTCATATGGAAGCCTTCGATCCGTCTGCCATGGACACCTTCGACGGGATCGTGTATCTGGAGCGCACACTGCCCGATGGTTCTCTGCGTCACGGCATGGTGGGCAGGATCGACCTGGAAGCCTACAGCTATGCTGCCGATTCTGCGTCTCCCATCCGTGCCACCGAAGCCACCATCCTGGAGCGGATCCCACCACGGCAGAAGATCCGTGCAGAAGCGGCCGTGGAGCTGCCCCACATTCTGGTGCTCATGGACGACCGGGATACAGGGATTTTTGGCTGGCTGGCGCAGGAGAAGGCTACGCTGTCGCCTTTATACGATTTTGATCTGATGCTGGGTGGCGGACACGTATCCGGTTGGGCTGTGACCGGGGATACACTGGATGCACTGTTGGACAAGCTGACGGCCTACGAAGCCAAAAAGGCCGGTGGTGTCGTGTACGCCATGGGAGACGGCAACCACTCTCTGGCAGCAGCCAAGGCCCACTACGAAGCCATCAAAGCGGAACTGGGCAGCGAGGTGGCAAAGGCACATCCGGCACGCTATGCCCTGTGTGAGGTCACGGCACTGGACGACGAATCCCTGGTGTTCGAGCCCATCTACCGGTTGCTGGCCCACTGCGACACGGCGGACGTGCTGGCATCGCTGAACAAGGTGACTGCCTCCGGTGCAGGGGAACAGACCATCACGGTGTGCGTAGGGGACACCACGGAAGTGCGGCACTTTACAACGACCACCCATGCCCTGACGGTGGGGACGCTGCAGAACTGGATCGATGGCTACATTGCGACTCATGGCGATGTGGCGTGCGACTATATCCACGGGGAAGACGACCTGCGCACCTTAGCCAAGGAAGCAGGATGCATGGGGTTCTTATTCGATACGCTGGCAAAGGCGGATCTGTTTGCCTATGTGGAAAGCTACGGTACGACGCCCCGGAAGACCTTTTCCATGGGTGAAGCCCGAAGCAAACGATACTATCTGGAAGCAAGAGAGATCCGATAAACGCATGGGAGACGGAGAGCAGTGGCTGTCTGTCTCCTTTTGTATGCCCAAAAACGGCAAGCGCAACTGTGGGTTGCGAAAGTGGCAAGGGAACGATATTGCATTGCCATCGGAAATATGGTATACTTTCCGTGAACGAACCACAAAGAGAGGGACACAGCATGAAATTTGCAGAAAAAATATACACCTGTCGGAAGAAAGCAGGACTGAGTCAGGACGGATTGGCAGAGCAGCTTGGCGTTTCCCGGCAGACCATCTCCAAATGGGAAAACGGCGAAGCACTGCCGGAGACCTCGAAGCTGCCCGGTCTGGCAAAGGCCCTGGGCGTATCCATCGATTGGCTGCTGACAGAGGATGGGGAAAGTGCCGACTTTTCCACAGGATCCGCAGAAGCCGGTCCGGAAACCCAGGGTGCCCAAGGAGCAACGGCATCGGAGCAGAGAGAAGCACAACAAGCACAAGGGGATACGCCGGATGCGCTGTCTGGCATCGAACGATTGCCGGGCGTCGATAGACTGCCGAGGATCCTTGCCAAATTGGTGAAGCGCTGGGGTTGGCTGACTGGGGTCTATGTGGCGTGCTGCAGTGGTGGTATCGCACTGATCGGCGGCATCGCCAAGGCAGCGGTGAGCAGCATGGTCAGGTTGTCCGATTCCATGGACTTTGGCAGTTCCTTTGGCGCACCCAGCGGTATGGTCATCTACGATCAGGCCGGCAATCCGGTCACCGGTGCTATGGCCGATGCGATACAGAAGCAGCTGGGGCTTGGCGGTGCAGACAGCATGGCACAGACCGTTCTTGCCAACAACCCGGTGAGCGTGCTGGCAAACTGCATGATCGTCATCGGTCTTTTGGGTGTGATCGGCGGTGCTGCCCTGGCCCTGTGGCTGTACCAGAAGCG
Source organism: uncultured Ruminococcus sp. (assembly GCA_964558485.1). GTDB lineage: Bacteria > Bacillota > Clostridia > Oscillospirales > CAG-272 > UMGS1696. Next base: position 20,317 of record CAZLED010000016.1, read on the forward strand.
AGACGAGCTGTGAGCACACAAAAAAGCTCCGTGTCGTACATTTATATGATGTACGGTACGAGAGCTTTTTTATTCTGTATTATTTTTGGATCAGCATTTCGCCGACCTGGATCACGTCTCCGGCGCCCATGACCAATACCATGCCATCGGCCGGTGTCACGGTGTTGCAATAGGCAGCGGCGGCAGCAAAGTCGTGGATCACCTGACAGGGCTTTCCTTTGGCACAAATAGCGGCGGCCAGCTGCTCCGAGGTCACGCCATAGGTGTTGGTCTCCCGAGCGGCATAGATGTCACACAGCACGATCTCATCTGCCTGAGACTCCGACAGTGTCCGGACAAAATCGGCAAAGAGCTGGGCCGTGCGGGAATAGGTGTGTGGCTGGAAGCATACGGTCAGGTGGCTGTATCCCATAGCGGCGGCACCGGATAGAGTCGCTTCGATCTCCGTGGGATGGTGGGCGTAGTCGGTGTACACATCGGCACCGGCGGCCGTTTTCCCGATATGATCCATCCGGCGGCAGATCCCGGCATAGTGCCTCAGACCGGCCGCAATGGTCTCCGGTTCGATGCCGCAGAGATGGCAGGCAGCAAAGGCAGCCAACGCATCGCTGATGTTGTGCTTGCCGGGGATCTGCAAATGTACCGTTGCCAGTCGGGTAGGCTCCGCTTCGTTGGCGTTCCGATGCATCACGTCAAAGGACGCACGGCCGTGGTCGGTGGTGATGTTGGTGGACCAATAGTCTGCCAGCGGGTTTCGGTTGCCAAAGGTGACCAGGCGACCGCTGTAGCTTTGTGCCGCCTCCAGACAATCCGGATCGTTGGCATTGACCACCGCCGCACCGTTTTTGCCGGTCCGATTCATAAAGTCCGTAAAGGAATGCTTGATGGCGCTCAGGGAAGGGAAGTAGTCCACATGGTCTAACTCAATGTTCAGCACCACGGCAATGGTGGGACAAAAGTCCAAAAAGGAGTCCATGTATTCGCAGGCTTCAAAGGCGAAATAGTCATCGCTGCCGATCCGGTCCACGGTGCCGGTCACCTTCATCTCCGCACCGTTGAACACCGTGGGATCCACACCGGCTTCGATCAGGATCTGGGCGACCATACCGGTGGTGGTGGATTTGCCGTGGGTGCCGGAGATGCCGATGCGCTCCCGGTAGCCGGACATGATATAGCCAAGGAAGTCCGCACGGGAAATGCGAGGGATCCCATGGACGCCGGCATAGCGATATTCGGGATTGTCTTCTCCCATGGCCACGGTGTAGATCAGTGCGTCACAGCCCTGCATATGCACCGGATCCGCTGTGTAGTAGACCGTGATCCCAGCCTGCTCCAGCCGCTTGGTGATGGGAGAGGGCGTGCGGTCATAGCCGGAGACATGATGTCCACGCAGTGCCGCAATATGGGCAAGTGCGTTCATGCTGATGCCGCCGATGCCGTCAAAAAACAGGTTCTTTTTGCCATCCAGCAAGGCCCCGATCGCTTCAGGACCCATATGTGTGTTGGGCAGTGCCATATACAGAGTTCTCCTTTGTCTGGTGTGGTTTGGGACAAGAACCGGAGCAAATGCCCCCATGTCTTGCCACGTATGTTTCAGCGTTCACGAATCGTAAATTATATTTAATAAAAAAGTAAACAGTAATTTTAAAAACCGTCCAATTTTCTATCGCATGGATTTCACAAAGGTGGTGTATACTATAGGCAACGCTGATGTGATTGATTTTCGTTTACAATGCGGTAGATCCCATCGCCTATATGCTGTTAAGAGAAATCAGCGTATCAAAATCTATATGAATGACCTGAATGAACTGGAGGACACATGGTAATCACCGATATTAAAGTTAGAAAGCTATTTGAAGAGGGCCCAATGAAAGCGATCGTATCCGTCACCTTTGACGGTCAGCTGGCCCTACATGACATCAAGGTTATCAGTGTGAGAGATAAGAATTTCATCGTGATGCCCAGCCGCAAGAACCCGGACGGGACCTACCGGGATATCGTACATCCCATCAACGCTGCATTCCGTGGCGAACTGGAGGAAGCGGTGCTGCACGCCTACGAAGAAGAGCTGGCAAAGCAGACGGCCGTCGAAATGGAGGAAGAGATATTCTCCTGAGCAGCGCTCTGCCCCAAGCTTGTATGCATCAAAAGTCTTTGCCCGTACACCGGACGAGGGCTTTTTTTTGCTCCATCATGCCACGCTGATCTGCCCATCGTTCCACACAAAAGCCCCCGATCTGCAAAATCGATTGGGGGCGTTTTTTGTCTGCGAAGCGGCGAAAGCGCCTGGACAAGAGCGGTTGCTTTCCTTAGTTTCTCTGGGTGGCCGGTGTACGGAACATATGACGCAGTGCGAAGGGCCACACGTCATCGACCTTTTCGTACATAGCCAGGGTGTGAAGGGACAGCGCCTGCCCCTCTTCGGTGGTGGCTTCCAGACGATAGAACTTGTACTTTCTGCCCAGTGCCTTGGTCTGGTATACCACAAAGCCGTCCTTGGCAATGGTGTCAAACTTGACCTCTACCCAGTTCTCGCCATCCTTGGAAGCGTACAGGGCTGCGTCGTACTTGGTCTCGGTCTCGTTCACCACGATGGAATGGAGACGGAACGCCTCTGTGGTGGTCATGGAGATCTGTACGCCCTTGTCGGCTTCGGCAAAGGTGACGGTGGTGTCGTCTGCCAGATCGTACAGGCCGGTCAGGTCGCTGTTGTCGGAAGCCATGGAGCTGGTGATCTCGATCTGCTGGGCGTGGACAAAGGTGGGCAGCTCTACGGATACAGCCTCTACAGCCGCAGCAACAACATCTGCTTCTGCATCGGTCGTCACCACATCCTCAGCGGCCACAGTGGCAGCCATAGAACCGATCAGTGCCAGTGCACAAAAAATCTTCTGCCAGTTTTTCATATCTATCTCTCCTTTTCATGCAGTCCTGCAGGCAGTGGTATGCCCACAAGTACTCTCTTTTTTGGAAATTTCACATTCGTGTGGTGATGCTATTTACCCATGGGTACAAAAACACCATCTATATAATAGCACAGATCGCAGAAAAATACAACCATCCGGAGAAAGAATTTACCAAAAATACAAAAAGAATTTGCAGAAAAAGCTGTGACGAACCGAGAAAGACGTGCCCGGAAATGGTGGCGACCGCAGAACAAATGGCGCAAAGAGGAACCACAGACCGGCAATATAGGAAATACCACCAAAAGATCATCGTAGATTTCGGTAAAAATCCTGCTGTTTCACTCTTGCGCAGACCGGGTCGAATGTGATACTATTATATCAAATGGGAAAATGAACCTTATCATTCAAAATATACCGTCACGTGCATCTGCCACGGATGTGCGGACAAGGAGGATATATGGATATTACTACACACGCACCGGTGAAAATATTTTTGGGCAACGAAAGTCTCGAAACCGGTAAAGACCTGTTTGCACTGGGAAAGAAAGCATTGGTCGTCACCGGTCGGCACAGCGCAGACGCCTGTGGTGTGATGGCAGACCTGGACGCCATTCTCATGTCTCTTGCCATTCCCTATGTGCGTTTCAACCGGATCACCGAAAACCCTATGGCAGAGACCTGTCACGAAGGTGGTCGCTTCTGCCGGGACAACGGATGTGACTTCATCATCGCAGCCGGCGGCGGTTCGGTGCTGGACGGTGCCAAGGCCATTGCTGCCTATGCGGCCAATCCGGATGCCGATGTGCTGGACATCTACGACAGCGAAAAGGTGCCCGATCCCAGCCTGCCGCTGATCGCCATTCCCACCACCGCAGGCACCGGCAGCGAAGCGGTCCCCTATGCGGTTCTGACACTGCCCGGTGGACTGAAAAAGAAGACCTTCAAGAGCGCCACGTCCTGGCCCAAGTACAGCTTTGTCTGCCCCAAGTACACCTACTCCATGAACCGGGACACCAGCGTCAGCACGGCTCTGGATGCGCTGGCACACGCCATGGAATCCTACCTGTCGCCCAAGTCCACGGAGGATAGCCAGAGCGCCGCTGTATTTGCCGCAAGAGAGGTGTGGGACGTGCTGTTTTTGGACAAGGATGGTGCCGGTGAACGAGACGCCGGTGGATTCACGCCCAAGCAGCGGCAGAGACTGGCCTACGCCGCTACGGCAGCCGGTGTTGCCATCAGCTATACGGGCACCGGTTTCCCCCATCCGTTGGGCTATAGCCTGACCCTGACCTACGGCATTCCCCACGGTAAGGCCTGTGCCATCTTCGAAGGTGCCTACATCCGGTACAATCGCCTGAACAAGGTGGGCAAAAATGCCATCGATGAGCTGGCTGTGGCAATGGATACCACCGTGGAGGAAATGGCACTGCGGATTCCGGCTATGTCAGGACTTACCGACCTGACCATGACCGCCGAAAAAGCCGAGGAGCTGATCGACCTGGTGGCCGGTGCCGGCAACTACGCCAACAGCCCCTATGTGATCTCCCGTGGCGAAATGTCCGATATTTACAAGAGACTGTTCGTGAAGTAAAAAATACTGCCTATACGCAAAAACATTGTCCGTACCCATTGACATAGCGCACAAAAAATGGTAGAATACGGTTGGTATATTTTGACGCATCCGAGATGCATCCGACCATTGAAAGGAAGATCACCATGAAGAAGACCATTACAATGCTTCTGGTCGCCGCCATGCTCACGGGAATGCTTTCTGCCTGTGGCGAACCAGAGGAACCGGTGGTGACTGCCACAGATGACAGCACCGGTATGGATACCACGACCGACGAGGACACAGCGCTGAAGCCGGACCTGCCCCAGGTGGATCTGGATGGCTATGCCTTCCGCACCTACACGAGAGACACAGATCACCACATCAAGGAGGTCTATTCCGAGGAGCTGAACGGAGAGATCGTCAACGATGCCGTATACGCCCGGAACGCCCGTGTGGAGGATCAATACAATGTAAAGCTGGTGGCAGTGGAGGTCACGGAAGAGCCGGAGGACACCATGCCCAACGAGTTCAGCCGGATCGTCATGGCCGGTGAGGACGCCTTTGACGTGGCGCTGATGCATACGGTATACGCCGGTTCCACTGCCATCTCCGGTGTGGCCTACAATTGGCTGGACGTGCCATACGTGGATTTCGAGAAGCCGTGGTGGAACAAGGTGCTGGCAGAGGAGCTGACCTACAACGATATGCTGTTTTTGGCGGTCTCCGACTATTGCATCTCTGCCATCGACTATACCTGGGCGATGGTGTACAACCGGGACCTGGCACGAGACCACGGTATTGGGGATCTGTACGACACGGTAGAGGAAGGGGACTGGGATTTTGATACCTTCCGTTCCCTGTGTGCACAGGTGACGACCGACTTAAACGGCAACGGTGAGATGGATTACGACGATCGCTACGGCTTTGTGACCCATTCGGCCAGCGCCATCTGCAACTGGTCCTTCGCCTTTGACATTCGCTATGTTGCCAAGGACAGCGACGGTGTGCCCCAGCTGCTGCCGGCTTCGGAAAAGATGATGACCAGCGTGGAGAAGCTGTACGGCCTGTTCTTTGAAGACAGATCGGCGCTGTTCTGTGATGCTGCCACGATCCAGGCCATGGGCTATGATCTCCACGATACGGCCATCACCACCACCTTTAAGGAAGGAAAAGCCTTGTTTGCTGCCATGTGCATCAGCGTGATCGATATGCTGCGGGACATGGAAGGCGAATTTGGTATCATTCCGTTCCCGAAATACGACAAGGCACAGGACGGCTATTACACCCACGTAGATGGCCATGCACCGCTGATGATCCTGCCGAAGACGCTGCAGAACGCAGAGAACGCCGGGATCGTCATGGAAGCTCTTGCCTACGAGAGCTGCAGTCTGGTGGTGCCGGCGGTGTGCGATGTGGTGCTGCAATCGAAGTATGCAAGAGACGAAGCGTCCTCCCGTATGCTGGACATCGTTCTGGCCGGCCGGGTGTATACCTTTGGCTATATGTACGACAACTGGCAGGGGATGCAGTGGACGCTGACCAATATGATGAGTGCCAAGAGCAAGGACTATGCTTCGTACTACGCCCGACAGGAAAAAGCCGCCGAGAACCAGCTGAAAAACGTGCTGGACGGTTTCTCCAAGCTGGGCAACTGACAACGTACCAAAGAAGGAGGGTGACCTCCTTTTTTGGTTTGCTGGAGGCTGCATCTGCCGAAGACGGACAAAAGGTGCCACTCCATCGTCAGCTTTTTGCGGTAGAGCAGCCGCTGTGCCCATAAAAACTTCCAACGGCGGTTGTATAATTTCCGTGAATTCTGGTGGAATCGTCTCTTGTAAATCGCTGGTGTATCTGGTACACTATACCTGCATACTATCGAATTTTTTACAGATCATGGGGGATACTACATATGCAAAAACACGATCGCTTTGTTGCCCTGCTGCTGGCACTGCTGATGACCACCGGCACGCTCTTCTCCTGCGCCGGAGATACCAAGGAGACCACAGCCAACACCACCGATACCACAGCCGTGACCGAGACGGTAGACAATTCCACCGACGAAAACGGCTACCTGAAGGACGATCTGCCGGAGCTGGATTTCGGTGGCGAGACCATCCATCTGCTGTACTGGGAAGACGTGGAAAACCAGGAATTTGATGCCGAAGAAATGACCGGTGAGCTGATCAACGATGCCATCTACCAGCGCAACACCGCCACGGAAGAACGGCTGGGTATGGTGTACAACTGGATCGGCACACCCGGCAACGGCGGCAACATCGATGCCTACGTGGGCAAGGTCCGGGAGAGCCACATGGCCGGGGACGCTGCCTATGACATTCTGGCATCCTACAGCCGTTCCATCGCTGCCTGCATGGTCAATGGCTTTATGACCAACTTAGACGATGCGGCATATCTGGATTACGAAAAGCCCTGGTGGCCGGACAACCTGCTGGCAGAATCCACCATCAACGACCGGCTGTATTTCGTGTCCGGTGACATCTCCACCAATGCCCTGCACATGATGTACTGCGTGTACTTCAACAAGCAGCTGCTGCTCGACTACAGCTTAGAGGATCCCCAGGAGCTGGTGCTTGCCGACCAGTGGAACCTGGACAAGCTGATCGAAATGTCCTCTAACGTGTATCAGGATACCAACGGCAGTGCGAAGAAGGACGTAGACGACTTCTTTGGTCTGGTGCTGTCCTCCTACCACAACGACGCCTTCTACACCGGTTCCGAGCTGAAGCTGGTGGAAAAGGACAACGAGAAGGTGCTGAAGATCTCCGACGATTTCTACAGCGAAAAGACCGTGGATCTGCTGCTGAAGCTGTCCGCCTGGGAAAACACCGACGACGTGTACCTGAACGACAGCGACTATGAAAAGCCCTTTACGGAGAATCGCTCGCTGTTCATCGTGAACCGTGCCCAGTATGCGTTCAAGGCCCTGCGGAATGCGGAGGTGAGCTACGGGATCGTACCGGTGCCGAAGTATGACGAGAACCAGCAGAACTATCGTACCGTCATGGGCAACCCGGTGACCCTGTACGGTGTGACCCTGTCCACCCCCAAGAAGGAAGCCTGCACTGCCGTTCTGGAATGCATGGGCTCCTACGGCTATCGTCTGACCACGCCTGCCATTTTTGAAAACAGCATGAAGGTGCGCTACTCCGACAACGACGTGAACGCACAGATGTACGACATTGTTCGGGAATCCATCAGCTTTGAGCTGGGACGGTTCCTGAACAAGTACCTGTCCAACATCACGGACATCTTCTTTGGTCAGGTCATGTCCAAGTCTCCCAACTGGGCCTCCACCACCGAACGCTACCGCAAGACGCTGACCACCCAGATGGAAGGCGTGGTAGAGGACGTGCTTGCCAACGAAGCGAACATTCAGGGGTAAAGAGGTAAGGGGATCGATCCCCTTTCAGCGGAACCCCCGGTGGGTTCAAACTGCGTTTGGGCTGCACACCAATGGGGTTCCCATTTGCCCCGGTTTTGGGCTTCAACTGGCGTTGGGCTTATGGACGTATTCATTTTCCGATGAATATCGGATGATTGCCCTACGCGGGCAGCGCCCAAGGATAGGGGTGTGGGAATTAAACTTCCTCGGCAGTTTACCCCCACCCCTATCCTTAGGAATCCAACCCCTACCCCCTAATCGCCTCGAAAAGCACCACCGCAGTTGATCGATTTTTTCTCTGGAAGCAGAGCACTTCGCAGTAAATTTTGTTCGGTTGAAACTACCACTTTTTGATCAGGCTGCCGCAGGGTTATGGGGTGCAGAACGTATGGGTTCTGGTGGGTGCGAAGTGAATCTTTATCATTCGTTTGGCTACACGCAAAACGTTCGGAGTAGTGGCTGACGTGTGGAAAAACGCAATTCCGTCATGGGGATCGGATATGACAAGGTTTTGATAAAACGAAAGTATGGGCGGTGACCCATGTAGGGGGATGACCTACCATTGGTATTCTCATCGCTCCCCGGTGACGACATCCCGCCGTCGAATGTGATTGCCGTACGTTATGGGTATCAAACACCCATCATCCCACCGCCGATATTATTTTCAATGGGAAAATGGGATAGCTCCATTGGTATCCGCCAAGGCGTCCGTTGTATCACAATGGGGGGCATGGGGTGACCCCATGGCAGCCGACCCCGGCGTACACAGGGACTTCACAAAAAAAATCCAAAAATTTTCCTGGTAATTTACAAAAAAACTGTTGCCAAATGCGCAAAAATATGGTATAGTAATTGGTGGAAAAAATTTATCATTTTACAAGAGGAGATATGACATGACGTACAACAAGAAGACCGTCGAAGATATCGACGTAGCTGGCAAAAAGGTCCTGGTCAGATGTGACTTCAACGTGCCCGTAAAGGATGGCGTGATCACCGATGACAAGCGTATCGTAGGCGCTCTGAAGACCATCGAATACCTGATCGGCAAGGGTGCGAAGGTGATCCTGTGCTCTCACATGGGCAGACCCCACAACGTGCTGGATGCTGAGCTGAAGCTGGACAAGAAGGAAAAGAAAAAGATCGAAGCTCTGCCTGCCGAAGAACAGGAAGCTGCTAAGGCTGCTGCTCTGGAAAAGGGCGCTAAGGACATCACCAAGCTGTCCATGAAGATCATCGCTGACGACCTGAGCGCTCGTGGCTTCAAGGTAACGCTGGCCAAGGACGTGGTTGGTCCCGATGCACAGGCCAAGGCTGCTGCTCTGAACGCCGGTGAGATCCTGCTGCTGGAAAACGTACGGTTCCACGCTGCCGAAGAAAAGAACGATCCCGCATTCGCCAAGGCTATGGCTTCTCTGGCTGAGATCTACGTAAACGATGCTTTCGGTACCGCACACAGAGCACACGCTTCCACCGCCGGTGTGGCTGACTATCTGCCTGCTGTTTGTGGCTTCCTGATCCAGAAGGAGATCGAGGTCATGGGCAAGGCACTGGAAGATCCGGTTCGTCCCTTTGTGGCTATCCTGGGCGGCGCGAAGGTTTCCGACAAGATCGGCGTGATCAACAACCTGATCGAAAAGGTAGATACCCTGATCATCGGCGGCGGTATGGCATACACCTTCTTCGCTGCTCTGGGCAACACCACCGGTACCTCCATCTGCGAAAACGACAAGCTGGATCTGGCAAGAGAGCTGCTGGCCAAGGCTAAGGCAAAGGGCGTGAACTTCCTGCTGCCTGTGGACAACGTGATCGCCAGAGAATATGACGAAAACAGCGTATTCATGCGCATCTACTCCGACTCTATCCCGGACGGCTGGATGGGTCTGGACATTGGCGAAAAGACCCAGGAACTGTACTCCAAGACCATCCAGGGCTCCGGCACTGTGGTTTGGAACGGTCCTATGGGCGTTTCCGAATGGGACAACTTCGCTTCCGGTACTCGTGCTGTAGCCAAGGCTGTGGCTGAATCCGGTGCGATCTCCATCATCGGTGGCGGTGACTCTGCTGCGGCTGTAGAACAGCTGGGCTATGCCGACAAGATGACCCACATCTCCACCGGCGGCGGCGCATCTCTGGAATTCCTGGAAGGTCTGGAGCTGCCCGGTATCGCTTGCCTGATGGATCGTGACTGAGATCTGATCTGGTGATCCAAAAATAACAAACGCATCCGATCCCCATACCCAAGAGCGGAGACCGTGTTTTTCTCTGGTCTTCGCTTTTGGCGTATCGTGGGAACCGGACATCATATTGAAAAAGGACAATACCATCATGAAAAAAGACGTGCGTAAGGTTGTCATCGCCGGCAACTGGAAAATGAATATGACTCCCTCTGAAGCCGCTGTGGCTGTCAAGGAGACCGCTGCGCTGACCGAAGGTAAGACTGGCTGCGATGTAGTGCTGTGCGTGCCCTTTGTGGACATCGCTGTGGCTGCCGAAGCTGCGAAGGGTACCAATGTGAAGATCGGTGCCCAGAACGTACACTTCGAAGCCAAGGGTGCTTTCACCGGCGAATGCTCTGCCTCCATGCTGCTGGAAGCCGGTGCCGAATACGTGATCATCGGCCATAGCGAAAGAAGACAGTACTTCGGCGAGACCGACGAGACCGTCAACAAGAGAACCAAGGCCGCTCTGGCTGCTGGCCTGAAGGTCATCCTGTGCCTGGGCGAAGTGCTGGAAGAAAGACAGGCCGGCATCACCGCTGAGATCGTTTCCATGCAGACCAAGCTGGATCTGGCTGGCATCTCCGCAGAAGACCTGAAGAACGTGATCATCGCTTACGAACCCGTTTGGGCCATCGGTACCGGTCTGACCGCTACCCCGGACCAGGCTGAAGAGGTTTGCGCCATCATCCGCAGCGTAGTAGCCGGTCTGTACGGCAACGATGCTGCCGAAGCTCTGACCATCCAGTACGGTGGTTCCATGAACGATGGCAACGCTGCTGAGCTGCTGTCCAAGGTAGACGTAGACGGTGGTCTGATCGGCGGTGCATCTCTGGTACCTGCCAAGTTCGCCAAGATCGTAGACGCCGCACAGTAAGTAATAAATCAGAAATAAGAAGTTTGAGATGCGAAGCAGAAGTAGACGTATGCAGATGCTTCTGACCTATTACCTCTTATTTCTGACTTTCCACGTGGGGGAGAAGGCACAGGACAACCGACTGCCTCCTTCCCTCATTTTGTTTATGTAGGAGAAATACACATGATCGAAGTAAAAGAATGCACCTTTGAGCCCTTTTGCGTCATTGGAGTGGTCGGTGAGGCTGGCAAGGGAAGCGGTGCCCTGTGGACAAAGATGAACAAAAGCGGTAAGCAGCTCATGCCGCTGGCCCGACGGGACGACGATGGAGACATCATGGGTGCCTGGGGCCTGACCACCGAGGATACGCTGACCTTCCGTCTGCCCAAAAAGGACGACCCGCATCTGCTGTATATGGCCGGGCTGGAGGTAGAGGACACCGCACATCCACCGGTCGGCTTTACCAAATGGATCGTGCCCGGTTCGGACTACATCTATGGTCTGGTGCAGAACAGCAAAAAGGAGACCCTGGACGCACTGCTGCAATATGCCGAAGCGAAGGACTTGGAGATCACCGGCTATCCCCAGGAGTTCATGCCACCGCAGACAGCCGGAGCCTCCGGTACACAAAATACCATGTATCTGTTTCTGCCGGTGAAGAACGGACTGGATCAGTAAGCCGATAAGGATAACGATATGGAAGCTATATTCAATTACGACGACCTTGCCTATCTGGCGGTAGCACTGCCGGAGCCCATCGCCGCACTGCACAGCCAGGGTCGCTTTGCCGAGGAGATCCCTGCCATCGACAAGCTGCTGCAGAAGAAGCCGGACAAAGCCATGCAAAAGCGGTTGGAGCTGGAAAAGTTCATCGCCACCGGGCTGATGGGGGACTACAATACCAACGAACAGACGCTGGTGCGGCAGATCCGGGATCGGTTTCCGGCCTTTACGAATGCACATCTGCGGCAGATCATGGACATGGGGCACGCCGACTACATCCTGCGTCCCGATGGGTATTATTTCCAAAACGGCGCTAAGTCCAATATTTTTGGCTGCTGCGATACCTTCCTGCACCGGCTGGATTCACCGGACTACAAAGGCCACGATGGGGAAAACGATATCCTCCACGACAACATCGCCAAGATGAAAAAGAACGGCTATCGTGCCATTCGGTATACCGTCCGGGAAGCTCTGTGGCCCAACGAAAAGCACATCCGGGAAGGAAAGTGGTTCCGTGCCTGGCTGCCTTATCCCTGCGTCACACCGGAGATCACGGACATCAAGCTGCTGAAGGTCAACCAGATGACCCAGGTCACAGAGCATCCCATCCGCACCGCCTACACCCAGTTCTTGTACCGGGCCGGCGAAAAGTACGAGATCGAGGTGGCCTTCACCAATCGTGCGGAATATCGGGACTACGAGGAAAGCTGGGTCACCGATGCCCATCCCCATTTTCCCCAGTATCTGGAGGAGCAGTATCCTCACATCGTGTTCACGCCCTATCTGCGGCACCTGGAGCGTGAGATCACCGGCGGCAAGGGTTCTCCCATGGCAAGAGCCCGCCGGATCTACGAATACATCACCCACAACATTCGCTATTCCTATATGCGGGAGTACCGGTATATGGACAACATCCCCATGTACGCAGCACTGAACCACCGTGGCGACTGCGGCGTACAGGCTCTGTTGTTCATCACGCTCTGCCGTATCTCCGGGATCCCGGCACGCTGGCAGTCCGGGAATTACATCAGACCCGATAAACATATCGGCAGCCACGACTGGGCGCAGTTCTATGTGGCACCCTATGGCTGGCTCCAATGCGATCCGTCCTTTGGCGGCGGTGCCTACAAGAGCGGAGACAAGCTGCTGCACGACTTCTACTTCTGTCATGCAGACCCCTTCCGCTACATCAGCTGTACCGAATTCCAGATGCAGCTGGCACCGGCGAAAAAGTTCATGCGGCTGGACCCCTACGACAACCAGAGCGGCGAGGCCGAGTACGACGACATGGTACTGGACCCCGACGATATCTACACCCGAAAAGAAGTACTTTCGGCGGAAGAAGTATAAGGATATACAGCAAAAAAATGGGTACAGACTGACTCTGTTGCGAGCAGTCCGTACCCATTTTGTTTTACTTGCGGATCACACCGTCCAGGTGGCTGTTGTAGGTCGTCACCCCGGTCTCCTTGGACCAGGTGAACAGCCGCAGCTTCGGTGTGCCGTCGTTGTCCATCTTCCAGATCGTGTCAAAATCAAAGCCTTCGAAGGTGCAGTCCTTGTCCGTGCGCAGGTCGTAGTTGTGGTAGGCACCGTACTTCACGCCGTTTTCCTGACAGCATTCGATCAGTGCTTCTCCCGGGAATGCCGTCGCTAAGACCTTCGACAGACTCTGCCGCTCCCGTTCCTTGGTCGTAGGATCGAGCATATAGAAGGTTTGGTCTGCCTCTGCTATGTCCGTGGTGATATACATCTGTAGATCCTTCGACTGGAAGTGGGTGTAGAACGCCTGGAGCTTCATGCGATCCCCTTCGTCCGTTACCTTCGCTTTGATCGCCTGCATGACCGTTTCGCTCAAAATGGTCGGCGGTGTGGTCACGTCAAAGCCAGCCACAGCGGCCGCTTCCGTATCGACCAGCGTGGTTACGTCCCCGGCAAAATACGAGGTCACACACGCCGTGGTAAAGCCGGTCACGCCCGCTACATAGGGGCTTGTCACGACAGCTTCGGCATCCTTGGTCACGGTGACATTTGCCGTGGAGTAGCAGCTGTCGGTGAGGATGGTGCTGCCTGCCACGCCGCCGATCCGCAGGTTCGTATAGTTGCGTGTGGTGTTTTCGGTGACCTTGCCCTGTAGCTGGATCGATACAGTGACATTGTCCGTGAAGCAGCCTGCCAGCACGTCACATTCCCCGGCGATCATACCGATGTGGAGAGCAGTCGAGCCTTCCGTGTCGATGGTCACGTCGATGGAGCTGTCCACCACGCCCAGATTTTTGATGATCCCACCAGTGATAGCACGCTGAGGAGCATCCAGGGTGGATTCCGGTGCGGCGGTCGACATCATTTCGCACTTGCCAAACAGCCCGATGCAGCCTTGGGTCGGTGTGCCGATGATATGCACATTGGCGATCACGTAGCCGTTGCCGTTGAAGGTTCCGGTGAAGGGAGACAGCCGCACGTCCTCTCGATCCACACGGATGTTGCCGTCCGCATCGGTGATCTGCCCGTATTGGTACTCACCGCCGATGGGCGTAAAGCCGTTTTCATAGATATTACCGACTGCATAATATGCGTCGGGGATGGCAATGTCGTTCATGAGGATGTAGTTGCCGCTAAGGTCGTTCCGGATCTGTTCCAGGTCGTCCGCCGTATAGATCCCCGTCCAGCCTTCGGGAACGGTGCCGATCCGTCCGGTGCTGTCTTCCTGCAAAAAGAGCGCATTGAGGTAGTTGCGCACGACCGGTACTGCCACACAGACGCATCCGGTGAGCAGCAGCACTACGGCCACCGCCACGGCGATCGTTCGAATGGATGTTCTCTTTGTCCGTTTCATTTGGGGTTCTCCTTTCTGTTCTGTCACATGGTTCTGGATATTCTGCCACATCCGCTCTCGCTGTTCTGTTGTGGGGGTGAGGGGAGCAAACAGCGTGCGGATGGTGTCCCGTTCGTTTCTCATCGTTTCCCCTCCTTTTGTAGTAGACACCGCAGCCGTTCCCGGCCCTTTTGCAGCTGGGTACGGACGGTGCTTTCGTTGCGACTTAGCAGCTCTGCCACCTCGGCGGTCGAGTAGCCTTCGTAATAGTATAGATACAAAACTTCTCGGTATTTCTCCGGCAGCCCACGCAGAAGCTCGCCATGGTCCGCAGGCTCTTCGTTTTCCACCGCTGTCACCGTCTCCGGCACGTCGTCCAGATACACCCGGTTTCGCTTCCAGAAGCTGGTCTTCACGTTCCGGCACTCGTTGTAGGCGGCTCGCAGGAAGTACGCCTTTTCGTGTTCCGGAGACGCAAAAGGTGTGGTATGCGCACGCAAAGCGCTTTGGTACCAACGGATGAAAACATTTTGCGCCGCATCCTCAGCATCTTCCCGGTTGCCCAGCCGCAGATAACAGAGTCGGTATACTCGGTCGATATTGCGCGCATATATCGCCTGAAAATCCTCCATGGGAGTCTGTCTCCTCCTTACCATTGTCAGATAGATGGTTGATCAACATCTACTTCCTATACAAACCAAAACGGAAAAATGTCTGTGTTTTGCGGAAAATTTTTTCAAAAAAGGCAAAAAAACCTGTCTCCGGGTAAGGAAAACAGGTCTATGGTCAGCGTTAGAACACCAGCGAAAGCAGGTACAAGATTGCCATGTGCGCCGGGTAGAAGATATAGAAAAACCACTTCAGCCGATGCTTGCCCGGCTTGCCGTTGTAGAGACAGAGTGGGATCATGGCAAGGAGACACCACACCTGCACATGGTCGCCCAGCATCCATTGGTAGGCCGAAAGCACGAGCAGCATCCCGGCAAATGCCAGCTTTCGAACCGCAGGCTTTTGGGGCAGATAGGCAGCCAGCGGCACCAGTATCCCACAGAAGCCATAGTCCACCCGTACCAGTGTGGTCAGAAGTGCCAACAGTATCGTGGTAACAAAGAAGGCGGTGGTGGTCAGGCTCCGTCTGGCTGCGGTGGCAAAGCCGTGGTCGGTCAGCCATTGCCCCAGCGCCGTCCCGTCTCCTTGCCAGGCAGCGCACATTTCCCGTGCCAGTGCCAACAATAGGATGGAGAAGGAGAAGGTGATCAGGATCCCCAGATACAAGGTGCCGTCGGCGATGGTGTACACGACCTGACAGGCAGCACCCAATAGAAATATTTGCAGGAAATATCGTTTGCGGTCGTGGGTATAGCGGAACCCTTCGGCGATGAAATAGGCATACAGGGGAAATGCGATCCGTCCCACCACACGCATCCAGCGAGCGCCGGGAAAGAGCAGCAGCCCTGCGTGGTCGATGAGCATGGTGACGGCAGCAAGGAGTTTGAGAAGAAAGCCGGACATGGAAAACCTCCGCTTTTTGATGTTGCTACCATTATAGCGCATTTTTGTGGTTCTGTCAAGATTTTGGGACTATGCGGAAAAAATCGTCGGCTACCCTTGACTTTCCCCAAAAAATGCCGTATACTGATACCATCCACTTTGTTTTGGTCAAAGGAGTAACCCCATGCTATTTACCCACCATCGTTTTGCCAAGGACCCGGCGGTGGTCTTTTTCCACGGTCGGTATTACCTCTATTTTTCTGCCATGATCCCCGGTGACAAACGACTGCGGATCGGTATCGCCACCTCTCCGGACGGCGAAAACTGGACCTACGAGACCCTGCTGCCGTTGGATCATCCCTGCGAAGGGGAACAAAACGGCCACGGTGCCCCGGCTGCTATCGTGATCGGCGACAAGATCCACCTGTTCTACCAGACCTACGGCAACTGGCAGACAGACGCCATCTGTCACGCCATCTCACCCGATGGGCTGTATTTTGAAAAGGATCCCACCAATCCCATTTTCCGTCCCACCAAAGACTGGTGCGTAGGTCGTGCCATCGATGCGGATGTGTGCCTGTTTGAGGGAAAGCTGTTTCTTTACTTCGCCACACGGGATCCCGAGATGCAGATCCAGAAGTTGGGTGTGGCATCAGCACCGGCCGATTCGAACTTCCATCGAGAGGATTTCACCCAGTGCGTGGCCGATACCATCCTGGAGCCTACGCTGGACTGGGAAGGGCAGTGTATCGAAGCCCCGGCCACTATGGTGCACGAGGGCAAGGTGTACCTGTTCTACGCCGGTGCCTACAACTGCTCCCCTCAGCAGATCGGTGTGGCTACATCCGAGGATGGCGTCCACTTCACCAGAATGTTCGACAAACCCCTTCTTGGCCCCGGCAACGAACAGGCCTGGAACGCCAGCGAATCCGGCCATCCCTATATCTTCCCCGATCCGGCAACGGGCAAGGTGTTCCTATATTACCAGGGTTCCC
Source organism: uncultured Ruminococcus sp. (assembly GCA_964558485.1). Classification (GTDB taxonomy): domain Bacteria; phylum Bacillota; class Clostridia; order Oscillospirales; family CAG-272; genus UMGS1696. The sequence continues at coordinate 37,274 of CAZLED010000016.1, forward strand.
CGGACAAGGGTAAGACCTGGTACCTGTCCCGACGGGAAGTGGGCTTTTCCCATGGATTCCCGGTGCTCTCTCCCGGATTGCCCATCACCGCTGAGGACCGTGCCAGAGCCGATCTGCTGCCGGAACCCATGGATACAGCATCGGTGCTGCCAAAGGAAAAACGGATCCAGCGTGCAGCGTGGATGATCTCTGCGGTGCCCATGACCAGCGAAAGACAGTTTGCCGAGGTGGCAGAAGCCGGCTTTACCCTGGTGATCCTGTGCCGTCCCGATGGAGAAGAGCTGCTGCAAAACTACCTGACCTGGATGGAAAAATATGGTCTGCAGGCCCTGTGGTACGACGAAAAGCTCCGGCTGGGCAGCTACACCGGGGAGATGGACGACTACGTGTTCTCGCCGGTCACCTGGGGACATATGCTGTGCGATGAGCCAAACAGCAGCCGCTTCGGGGAGCTTGCCGAAATGTATGCCGACTATACTGCCAAGGCACCGGGCAAGGTGGCGTTTATCAACCTGTTCCCGATCTATGCCAACGCCGAACAGCTGGGCAGTCCCGACTATCGTACCCACGTGCAGGATTTCCTTGCTACCGTACATCCAACCTACCTTTCCGTGGACGTATACCCCATGGATCGAGACGGCATTGGTTCCTATTACTTCGACAACTTAGACAAGTTTGCCACGCCTTGCAGACAGGCCGGGATCCCCTTTGCGGTGTACATCCAGTCCGTCAGCTTTCACCACGTCAAGCGCACACCCAGCGGTGCCGAGATGCGTTGGCAGGCCTGGTGCGTGCTGTCCTTTGGTGCCACGAACATCGAATACTTCACCTACCGCACGCCGGATTCCAGCGCTGAGGTGTTCCTGCCTGCCCTGATCGACCGGGACAACAGCAAGACCAGCCGCTGGTATGCTGCCCGTGAGATCAACCGGGAGCTTGCCGCCATGGAGGACATTTTTGTACGGTACGAAAGCCTGGGTGCCTTTACCCATCGTGGAGCAGAAGCCGGCGATTTTGCCCGGTTCGAGAACCAGTACACGGACTTTGCGCCGCTGCAAGAGATCGACTGCGACACGCCGCTGCTGATCGGTGCCTTCCGGGAAAAGGATGGCCATAGCTATGGTTTTACCGCCGTCAACCTGACCGATCCGGGAAAAGAAGCACTGCCCATCACGGCCCGGTTCCAGCTGGCAAAGGGATATACGGCTGTTCTTTGGCAAAAGGGCGCTGCAGCACCGTTGTCCGTGGATGCCGATGGCCTTGTCTCCTGCACCATAGACTGCGGCGAAGGCGTGTTCGTGGAGATCCTGCCTGCCTGAAAATTACGACATATGTAGTATAGATTCTGGTGCAAACAAAAAAAGTGGCTGTCGCACGAAGGAAGAAATTCCGAAAATGCAACAGCCTCATTTTTATATCATAGTGTTATTCTCTTCTTTTTCTCCTTTAGCGAGGAGCGCATTAC
>CAZLED010000017.1:0-36286 GCA_964558485.1 uncultured Ruminococcus sp.
TCCGAAAAACTTCACCCAAATGATGTCCTACATCAGCTGCGGCGAATACGACTTTGTGAAAAACTCGCTGCCTAAGGACATCCAGGCAGACCTGGACCAGGTGGAACGCTGCCGCCTCACCTATGTCTCCATCTATAACGAACATTTTCTGGATTCAACAAAGCTGTACCCCGGCCTGGACAAGCTGCTCCACGATATGAAAGCGGCCGGTGTGCGGTTGGCTGTGAACACCAACAAGACCCACGAACACGCCGAAGCCATCATCAATAAGCTGGCGCCTGGTATATTCGAAATGCTCAAAGGCGACGGCCATTACCCCAGCAAGCCCGATCCCACCGGTGCCTTGGAGATCGCCAGGGAATTCGGTATTTCCCCGGCAGAGATCTGCTATATCGGTGACTCCAATATCGACATGGAGACCGCCGGAAATGCCGGTATGTTCGCCATGGGCGTCAAGTGGGGGTACCGTCCGGATCTGCTGGTGTCTGCCGGTGCAAAGGTCACCGTGGATACGGCAGAAGAGATCGCACCCTGGTTCGGTCTGTAAGGAGGAAAAATGCCACACATTCCTTCGGCAGACACCAATACCTTGCCGGTGCTGTCCTTCCGGGAAGCATTGGAAACGGTCACCAACGCAGATTACGACCGTGAACGGTGGCTGTATGTCCCGGACACATATGACGAATATCGATACATTTTAGGCACCAAAGGGAAGAAGCCCCTGGTCTGCATCGGCATCAATCCATCCTTGGCAAGACCGGACGCACTGGACAACACGCTGAAATCGGTAGAGCGCATCGCACAGAGCAACGGCTACGACAGCTTTCTCATGATGAACGTCTATGCCCAGCGTGCCACCGATCCCAAGCACATGGAAAAAGCGGAGAACCCCTTTTTGCACCGGGAAAATCTGGAAGCCTTCCGGTATGTGCTGTCCATAGCCGGAGAAACACCAGCCGTGTGGGCCGCATGGGGAACCATCGTGAAGGTGCGTCCTTACCTGATCGAATGTATGCTGGATTTTGTGCGCATCGGCGAGGAATACGGTGTGCATTGGTATACCGCCGGACAACGCAGCAAAAACGGCGGACATCCGCATCATCCGTTGTACCTGCGCAAGGATGCCCAGCTGGATGCCTTCGATGTCCACACATACTTGGAAAGTATCAAGAACACAAAATAAACGCAGATGCGCCTAAATATCATCTGCAGCAGAAAGGATACGCATATGCATATTACAGAAACCCTGCGCAACGGCAAGCGGAAGAGAGTGATCCTGGACACCGATACCTACAACGAGATCGACGACCAGTTTGCTCTGGCGCTGGCCATGTTGTCTCCCAAGGAGATCGAACTGTTGGCGGTCACAGCAGCACCCTTCCACAACGGCAACAGCGAATCGTACGCCGATGGCATGGAGAGAAGCTACCGGGAGATCGGTCTGGTGATGGATCTGGTACAGCGTTCCCACGGTGTTGCCCCTGTGCCGTATTATCGTGGCTCCACCGAACGGATGCCCGACATCCAGACACCCGTCCCCAGCGAAGCTGCCGACAAGATCTACGAGATCGCCATGTCCTCCGACGAAACCACCTATGTGGTCGCCATCGGTGCCCTGACCAATGTGTCCTCTGCCATCGTGGCCCATCCGGAGCTGGCAGACAAGATCGCCGTGGTTTGGCTGGGTGGTCACGCCAGATGGTACGAAGGCGGTGGTGAATTCAACCTGCAAGGGGACAGAAACGCCACCAATGCCCTGTACGCCTCCAAGGTGCCGCTTTTGACCGTGCCTTGCCTGGGCGTAGCATCCGGGCTGATCATGACCCTGCCGGAGATCGAATATCAGCTCAGAGGTACCAGCCCCTTAGGCGACTATCTCTGCGACAACATCAAGAACTGCGAACCGGCAGATCATCCCATTTCCTGGAGCCGTGTGATCTGGGATATCTCCACCATTTGCTGCATCGTAGATCCCGGCTGCTACTGGTGTTCCGACCAGCCCCGGTTCTATACCGATGAAAAGTACGGCTATCATCCGGGTCAGTATGAAGGCACCTACGAACACGTGGACGGTCTGCACAGAGACAGAGTTTTCTCCCTGCTGTACGGCAGACTGCTGGGAAAGTAAGCTTCCCCAGCAAGTGAACCTACCTGGAAAATGATCTGGCCAAGTGCGCAAATGGCCTGACAAAACATCAGCAACACAAAAGAGGTATGCAAGCACCCAACATCAGGGTACTTGTATACCTCTTTCTTTACATCCAGTTTTGGATTCTTTCAAGCACTTCTTCTGTCATCTCATCCACGCTGCGCATACTGCCATCGGGTCTGTCGGGTACCAAGCGGTATCCTGCAGTGTTACTATTGGCACCACGGAACCAGGTGAGCTGTCGTTTGGCGTACTGCCGACTGGACTGCCGAACCATGTCTGCCGCTTCCGCCAGGGTACAGTCCCCGTCAAAATACGGAAAGAATTCCTTGTAGCCGATCGCCTGCCAGGCCGTGCCCAGTGCCGTATCCGGATGGGATCGCTTGTATTCCCAAAGCATCTTTGCTTCTTCCAGAATGCCGTTTTCCAGCATCCCATCCACACGCCGGTCGATCCGGTCGTAGAGCACCTGCCGGTCGGCAAAGTCCAGGATCACCCGAAATTCGTCATACCGTTTGCCGTTTTGCTTTTGCAGCCGGTCTGTTTCCGTCTTGGTTTTGCCGGTGGTCTCAAAGATTTCAATGGCACGGATCACACGCTTTACATTGTTGTAATGGATCGCCGCCGCCGCTTCCGGATCGATCTGTTGCAGCCGCTGGTGGAGTGCTTCGTTTCCGTGTACCTGGGCAAATTCTGCCAGTTCTGCACGCAGGCTGTCGTCCCGGTCGGTTTCGGTAAAGGCGCCGATCTGCACCAGAGAATCCAGATATAGCCCCGTGCCGCCACAAAGGATGGGCAGCTTTCCTCGATCGGCAATGGCAAGGATCCATTCGTCTGCCTGCGTGACCCAATCGGCCACAGAAAAGGAATCGGTCACCTCCACGATACCAATGCCGTGGTGGGGAATGCCGTCCATTTCTTCGATCGTAGGCGCCGCTGTACCGACCGTCAGCCCTCGATAGACCTGCATGGAGTCGCAGGAAATGATCTCCCCGTGCAGCCTGTGGGCCAGCGCAATGGACAACGCTGTTTTGCCGGAAGCGGTGGGACCGGTGATGGAAAGGATCTTATTCATTGGTGATCTCCATGGGAAAATGTTCGGCAAGGATCATGTTCGCCTTGCTGGTCTTTGCATCAAAGTCGGCAGAAATGGAACCGGCAGCGGCAGCCTCTCGAATGAGCTGATATGTCCCGGCAGCCATATTGGGATAGGATGTGCCAAATGCCAGGGCAAAATCGAAGGCAGCGGTGTCCAGGATCATGTCCAGCATATTGACCGAATCGTTGTCTCGCAGGGTGTAGATCATGCTGTGCTCCACGTAGGCATCGTTCAGCACTTCCCAGGAGGCTCCATTGATGGCAGACAGCAGGACAGACGAAAGCTCCGTATTCACAGTCCCGGCCGGTACACCAAAGCACAGGGTCGTGTTGGAGACCAGCGTCTGGTGCTTACCGGCTTCTGTCAGCTTGGGTAGCGGCAAAAGACCCCAGTCCACGGACGCATTGGTGAGCCAGGTGGTCACATAGGTGTAGTCGATGAGAAACAGCGATTCGCCCCGACTAAAGCAACCGATGGCACCGGCAGAAGGATCCGTGATAGACTTTTCGTCCCCAAAGATCCGGCTGGCATAATCGACGGCAGGTGCAGCCGATTCGGCTGTATAGGAGATGGCAGGGATCAGCTTTTCTCCGGACAGCACATATTTGTTGTCGCAGGAGATAAACACCAGATCCGCCAGCCGGGACGCCGGATTCTGCGCCGTTACCGTGTAAAAGGATCCGCCATTGGCATTCATAGTCTGCACGGCCTGTACATAGGTATAGAACGCATCCCAGGTCCAGTCGCCATCGTTCACCAGATCATAGGGCAGATCCAGCATGGCATTGCCGATCACATCCTTGTTCATGAATACGGCAGTCAGGTCGGAAGGAGACACCGATGCATAACCGGCCACGCCCCAGGTGGTGAAGCCGGCCGACAGCACATCCACAGAGCTTTGGTGAAAATAGGTTTTATCCAGATCCAGATAGGGCAGGGAACGCAGATTTTCCAGCACGGCACCGGTCTTGAACTGTCCCATCATGTACAGCGGGATCATCAACAGATCCGAATAATAGGACCCCGACGCCACCGCATTCTGCAGCTCCACCAGCATCGTGGACCCATCTCGTACGGACGTGGACAGGGAAATGGCATACCGCTCCTCCAGCATCCGGTTCCGCTCGTAGGCCTCCTGAGACACCGGTGTGTCCAGTGTATCCGGCTCCAGATAGGAGAAGCTGGGAGACGTGATAAACACCGCAGCCCCGTCAAAGGTCATCGCTGGCAGTTCGGACAGATACCGTTCAATCTGGGTATCCCGATCCGCTTCCACATAGGGCGTGAACGGCGTGACGGTCTCTGTCTCCTTGGGTACAGAGGTCTCTCCGGTAACGATATTTTTATTGTGCAGCAGTATATTCTCGCCAGACAAGTCGTTGACGACCATCAGTCCACAGCCGGTGGTCGAGGTCAATACCAGGGTGGTCGCCAAAATTGTGGCACATACATATTTGTTCATAGGATCAACTCCGGTTTGCGAAAAATAATAAGCATAGTCGTTCTCCTATAGTATACATCTTTTCACAGGAGAAATCAATTCTTTATTGTAAAAAAACAACTTTTTTTCGTCCCTACAACGTCGCAGCCCACGTTTTGCCATCCAACGAAACCCCTGTGCCTTCCACGGCATGGGCATTCTGGAAATGATCGGGTAATTTACCATGGAGAAAATTACCGCTTCAAAAAATGGGAAAACTGTGGTATAATAGAACCACGCCACCGTGGCTGTCGAATACACAACACAATGAGGTGAAAACTATGCGAAACAAAAATACCCCCATCCAAACACTGCTCATCCTGCTTTGCGTTACCGGAATGCTGGCTTGTCCAACCTATGCGGACCACAGGACTGCCCAAAATGGCATCACCATCACTGCCGACGGCTGGGTCTATCCCGGTAAAACTGTGCTGCGAAATGGCGAGGTCTACGTGTCCCTGCGAGAATTTGCCACCACAATGGACAACGCTGTCGTCACATGGCAGCCACAGGATCGCAGTGCAGCCGTCAGAACCGATTCGCTGACGCTGACCGCATGGCACGGCAAAACATATCTGATCGCCAACGAACGCTATCTGTGGTGTCCCGGTGGTACCTATGTGGAGAATGGCGTCATGCTGGTCCCACTGTCGGCGGCAGCTCGTGCTTTCGGTTTTACCACCAACGGGACAACGGACGGCCATATCGAGCTGTACCGGATCCGTGGTGCCATCGAGCCGGGCGAACAATTCTATGACACCGATGCGGTCTATTGGCTTGCCAAGATCATCCATGCCGAAGCCCAGGGAGAACCACTGTCCGGCAAGGTCGCCGTAGGGGAAGTGGTGATGAACCGGGTGGAAAGCGACGAATTTCCGGATACCATCTACGGCGTGATCTTCGATACGACCCATGGCGTACAGTTCACACCGACGGTCAACGGTGCCATCCAGGCAGAACCAGGCGAAGAGTCCACAGTAGCAGCCAAGCTGGCATTGGACGGTGCACGAACGGGAGAGGGACTATTATACTTCTTGAACCCCAAGACCGCCGTCAGCACCTGGATCCCCACCAGTCGACCCTATGCCATGACCATTGGCAACCATGCGTTCTATCGATAAACCGGTGTGTCCAGGAAACATACATCTTTCGCAAAAATCGAAAAAGCAGTGTGTGGGATGACCAGCACTGCTTTTTTGGTTACCGTTTGCTTTTCACGCGTTTCCGGATCCGCAGAATGTCCCGCAGCATCCGGAAGCTGTCCCGTATCAAATGGATCTTGGACTCTCGGTGGTTGATGATCTTCACCGGCATTTCCTCGATCTTTGCTCCTTTTTGCAGGGCACGGAGCAGGATCTCAATATCAAAGGCCCAGCCCCAGGTCTCATTTTCGGCAAACACAGCCTGCCCCATCTCCCGGGAAAATCCCTTGAAGCCGCATTGGGAGTCGGACAGCCGGAACCCAGCCGCCACGCACAGCACTTTGATGTAGACCTTGGACGCCAGCTTCCGCAGAAACGTGTAGCCGGCGTACCCGTCTGCCGTCAGATTCCGGGACCCGATCAATACGTCACAGCCGCTTTTCTGCCACAGTGCCGCAGCTTCTCCGATCACCTCCACACCATAGGCCAGGTCGCAGTCGGTGTACAGCACAAAGTCACCGGTAGCCGCAGCCATCCCCAGTCCCACAGCGTGCCCCTTGCCATAGTTCCGGTCGGCTTCCACCACCTGTACAGCACCATGGTTCAGTGGCACATCATCAGCAAAAGTCTGTACCAGCCCACCGCAGTCATCGTGAGAACCATCGTTGGAAAACAGCACCTCATAGGTGTTCCCGGTGGCGTGGCTCCAATCCTCCAGGTAACTGCTCAGGGTCTTGGCTGTATCCACCACAATGGCAGCTTCATTGTACATGGGAATGATCACAGAAAGCTTCATACCACATTCTCCTTCCGATAGATGCGCAGTACCACATCCACAGTCACGGAAAGCGCATCCTTTTCCAGAAGCCGTGCTTTGCCCGCAGCCGTGGTCTTATAATAAAATGGCGTCATCATAAATAGATTCTCTATGGTAGCCCGATCCGGCAGATCGATGGTGTAGCGCACCGGTCGTGTCTCCACCAAGGTGAACCCATCGTAGACCGGCTCCTTTTCTACATATTGTACATCGGTGTAGAGCAGCTCCCGCATTTCCCAAAGGTGCTCTTTTCCGGAGGCCGCCACCACCAGATACCCATCGTCCCGGAGCAGCCGCAGGTTTTCTGTAACCGCCACCGGTGCAAACATACTGATCACGGCAGATACCGATCCATCGGCAACGGGCAGCGAAAACAGATTTCCCGGACAAAAACAGACCGACATTGCCGCATCCCCGGACAGGGCAGTGGAGATCCCATCACGCCGGGCATTTTTCATACCACAGGCAGCACCGTATTTGGAAGCATCAAAGCCCAGTGTCAGGATACGCCGGTCTCCTTTGGCAAAAAGAGCGTTCGTAAAGCGCAGGGTGTGCCAGCCTTCGCCACAACCGCTATCGCAAAGCACTGTGTCCCCGTCAGGCAAAAACGGATCCAGCAGGTCAGCGATCCCATCGGAGATCGGCGCATAGTAGCCCTGGGACAAAAATTCCCGTCTGGCCCGGAGCATATCCTTTTCGTCGCCGGTGTGGGCATTTTTTCCTTTTCCCGGCGGCAGCAGATTCACATATCCTTCCTTCGCCAGATCAAAGCAGTGTCCTTTTTCACACCGCAGCGTGTTGCCGTCCTGGGTAAAGGCCGTATGGCAAAGAGGACAGCGGAGTATCTGTAATGCGTGCATGGTCATTCTCTCGATTCTGATTTTATACAAAATATAAATTTGGTATGATTGAGACAACAAAACCGATCCGATCAATCCACCACATAGTCCACCAACCGGGCGTGCAGGGCATAGCGCTGGGTCGAGGCACCGTTGGTACAGGTGGACAGGGTGATGATCCGGTCAGAGGTCGTAAATTCCACATCCTTGACCTTGGTGGCATCCTCCTTGATCTTGTCGGTGAAGGCCTTGAAATCGTCAAAGGAGGTAAAGCCTGTCTTGAAATAGTTGTTGTCGTACCGGCTTTCGTAGATGGCAAAGGGTTCATACACGAACTTCCCATCGAAGGTGTAGATCACGATCTGGGTGTTCTCGAATACATCGTCCTTGAAGAATTCCGTCACATCGTGGAACATAGCGCCGGACGTGATGTTGTGGGCATAAAACACCGTGTTGTAATTTTTATTGATAGAAGTATTGCAGCGATAGTCCGCATACACCGAGCCGATGGGCAAATAGTCCCCGGTAAAGGCATGGTCCAGGTAATATTCGTTGTCGTCCCCTTGTACAATGGGGTAGTTGATGTTGGTGCCGTCCACCACGATCCAGCCGTAGGTATCCTCATTTTTCGCAGCCAATGCCTGTAGCTGGGCCCGGATCCGATTCAGCTCCTCTGTATCGGCACTTTTTTCAGTCGCGACCAAAACCGGCTCCCCGGCTTCGATCCGTGCAATATTGTCCGATACGCTGGACAGCGTGGTGATCTCCTGGTCCTTGCTAAGCCTTGTAGCATCCCCATCGCTGCCGGTGGTGTTCACTTCAAAATCGCTGAGCAGAAACTCATTGGCAAGCTGGCTGTAGATCTCTTCACCCTTTTGCCGTGCGGTCAGGTTTTGCACCAGCATGACACAACTGACCACAAAAGCCACAGAGGACGCATAGAATAGCAGCAGCCGAAAGATCTCCGCCGGTGTTTTCGATTTTTTGACAACGGCAGCCGACAGGGGCACATCCGCTTCCGTGAGCTGTTCCAGAGAATTGAGGAATTCACCGTTTGCATAATCCGCTTCATCGATGAGATCAAAGGACAGCTCCGCCTCCGGATCGTGGGAGCCAGGCCTCCGGTGGTGTTTGGAAAGCCATGTATGGACAGTGTGAAAAGTTTGTTTCATAGGTACCTCAGGTGGTGAACTGATGCAGGACGCATCTGCAAAAAAGCATACACATATATTATAAGCGAAATTGCGCCAAAAACAAGAGCTTTGCAGAATTTTTCTCTTTTTGGTCAATGAGAGTTTACAAATTCCTCGTTTTTTCGCCGGAACTGGAAGAAAAGCAGGAGCCAAAGGAAACGGTGCAAAACAACTTCCGGAAAAAGAAAAAACGAAGTTTCCCGAAAAACCAGATCTTACTGCTTGCTTTTGACACGAAAATGTGGTATACTGAGTGGGGATGTTGTTCAGCTAAGAGCCAAGGCAAACCACCCCACTCTTGAAAATTTCTCTGGGAGAGAAATTTTCCGAAGTTTTGTATAGAGCTTTGAGTGAGGATATGATTCAGCTAAGAGCCAAGGCAAACCACCCCACTCTTGAAAATTTCTCAGGGAGAGAAATTTTCCGAAGTTTTGTATGGGGCTTTGAGTGGGGATATGATTCAGCCGAAAACTACAGAAAGGAGTGTGGTGTCCATGTATGCGAAATTTGTCCAGGAGCTGCAGCAAAGTGGCATGGCAGATCTGATGGCACGGGAAGGCGGTGTACTGGTGGCCTATTCCGGTGGCGCCGACTCCACACTGCTATTGCATTTTTGCCATACCTATTGCCAGACCCACGCTTTGTCTCTGTACGCCGTGCACGTCCACCATGGGATCCGTGGCGAGGAAGCCGACCGGGATGCTGCCCACTGTCGGAAAACCGCCGATGCCCTGGAGATCCCGTTGTACACCTACCACCGGGATATTCCTACATTGGCAAGGGAACGCTCCATAGGTCTGGAAGAATGTGCCCGGCTGGAACGATATGCCTGCCTGGACGAAGCCTGTGTTGCCATCGGAAAGCCATCGCTGCCCATCGCCACGGCCCACAACGGTGACGACCAATTGGAGACCATTCTGTTTCATATGCTGCGGGGAAGTGGACTGACCGGTATGTGTGGCATCTCTCCCATCCGAGACGATCGATACATCCGACCGCTTTTGCCCTTTTCCAGCGCACAGATCCGGCAGACCTGCGTGGCAGAGGGCTATACCTACGTAGAAGACAGCACCAATGCCGACACTGCCTACACACGCAACTACCTGCGTCACGAAGTCCTGCCACGTCTGCGACAGATCAGTCCCCACCCGGAAACGGCAGTCTGTCATATGGCCACTTTACTATCCCAGGACAACGACTGCTTACAAAGGCAGGCCGAAGAGATCCTGACACAAAGCGAGTGTGGCGGTACACTGCGCATTTCCCGGCAGACGCTGCGTGACCTGCACCCGGCCATTGGCACCCGTGTCCTACGGATGGCATTTGCAAGGTTGAGTGTACAGAAGGACGCCATGACCAAAGAGCAGACCGACACACTGCTTGCCATGGCGTGTGACAACGAAAGAAGCTGTCGTGCTCTGTCGCTCCCCGGTAAGCAGCAGGCGTGCATCGATGGAGAGACGGTGTACTTTACAAGCGAAACAAAACCGACCGAGACCATGCCGGTGACCGTAGAGATCCCCACGATCGAACGGGGCGAGACCGCCGTGGTAGACTGGAAAAACGCAAAAATCGTCCTTTCCCGGAAAAATTTACCGACACGTCCCGGAAAATTAGAAAATATTTACAATTTATCAATACAACGTCCCATGAATTTTGCTACAATAAAGGGCGTACTGTGTTTACGCACCCGAAGACCCGGCGATACCATCCGCTACGGTGGTCTGGCCCGGAAGGTGCGGAAGCTGCAAAACGCCTATCATACACCGCCGGAATGCCGGGACACCATGCTTCTTCTCAGCGATGCAGAGGAGGTTTTGTGGGTCGAAGGCTGGCAGGTCTGCGACAAGGCAAGATGGACAGAGGACACAGACGATGTCCTGTGGATCGAAGTATATACCAAAGAAGCTGGATCGACAACAGATCCGCAAACGGCGACAGTGTGCATAGACAACGACAAAATTCAAATAGATCCTAAGATAAAAAACGGAGGCAACCATGGTACGGAAGACAGACTTGGATAAAGACATAGAAAAGGTATTGGTCTCGGCAGAAGAGATCGAAGCTCTGACAGAAAAGATCGCCGATGAGATCGACCACGACTACAGGGGAAGCGGCAAGAAGCTGTTGCTGCTGGGCATCCTGAAGGGCAGTGTGGTCTTTATGGGTGAGCTGATGAAGAAAATGACCATTCCGGTGGAGATCGACTTTATGAAGGTGTCCTCCTACGGCGCCGGCACCTCCACCACGGGTCGGATCAAGATCTTACTCGACATCCACAGAAATAACTTGGCTGAGACCGATATCATCATCGTAGAGGACATCATCGACAGCGGACGTACCCTTTCCTATCTGAAGGAATACTTGGAGCTGGGTGGAGCCCATTCTGTTCGCACCTGTACCATGCTGGATAAGCCTTCTCGCCGGGAAGTGGATTTCACGCCGGACTATCGGGGCATGGAGATCCCGGATGAATTTGTGGTCGGCTACGGCCTGGACTATGCCGAGCAATATCGTGCGTTGCCCTACGTAGGCGTCCTGAAGCCGGAGATCTATGAGAAAAAGTGATCCTGCAAAAGCGCTTTACCTCTGTGACAGCAGGGGTGCAAATACATACATTTTTTAGGGAGTTGGAATGAAAAACAGCTTAAAGATCACCATATTTTATGTTGTACTCATCGCCATTCTGATCGTGGCTACCGCATCTCTCTGGGACAATGTTCCGGAGGAAACCTTGCTCTTTTCGGACGTTGTGGAGCTGTTCCATAACGAACAGGTGCGGGAGTTCCAGGTGGATGAGGACAACACGCTGACTATGATCGTCAGAACCAAAACCACCGACGGCGTTGCCACAGAGGCCATGCTTTCCTATCAGTTACGCAATCTGGATCTATTCTTAGAAGAGCTTGGCGACCTGATCGCACAACAGCACGAAGCCGGCATTATCGAAGCCTATGACTATCCGCCGCCGTATGAGATCCCCTGGTGGGTGTCTCTGGTGCCCTACGCCATTGTGATCATTCTGATGATCGCCATGTGGATGTTCGTGGTCAACCAGGCCACCGGCGGTAAGGGCTCCAAGATGGGCTCTGTAGGTCGTGCCAAGGCAAAGCTGGTAACGGCAGACAAAGCCAAGGTCTACTTCAAAGACGTAGCCGGTGCAGACGAAGAAAAGGCAGAGCTGGAAGAGATCGTGGAGTTTCTGCGCAATCCGGAATATTTCACCAAGCTGGGTGCCAAGATCCCCCACGGTGTACTGCTGGTTGGCCCTCCCGGTACCGGTAAGACGCTGATCGCCAAAGCCGTAGCCGGAGAAGCAGGCGTACCGTTCTACTCCATTTCCGGTTCGGATTTCGTGGAAATGTACGTAGGTGTGGGCGCCTCCCGTGTCCGTGACCTGTTTGACACCGCCAAGAAGAACCCGGCTGCCATCATCTTCATCGACGAGATCGACGCCGTAGGTCGCCATAGAGGGGCAGGCCTGGGTGGTGGTCACGACGAAAGAGAACAGACCCTGAACCAGATCCTTGTGGAAATGGATGGCTTTGGTTCCAGCGAAGGCGTGATCGTCATGGCTGCCACCAACCGTCCGGATATCCTGGACCCGGCACTGCTGCGTCCCGGTCGTTTTGACCGCCAGATCACCATGAATGCCCCGGATGTAAAGGGCAGAGAAGACATCCTGAAGGTACACGCCAAGAACAAGCCCTTTGAAGCCGATGTGGATCTGGGTGTCATCGCCAAGACCACCGTAGGCTTCACCGGTGCCGAGCTTGCCAACCTGCTGAACGAAGCCGCACTGCTGGCTGCCCGAAAGGGTAAGCACCTGATCGGCATGAACGACCTGGAAGAAGCCATGATCAAGGTCATCGTAGGTCCGGCTAAGAAGTCCCGTGTGATCTCCGAAGCCGAGCGGAAGCTGACTGCCTACCACGAAGCCGGTCACGCCGTCACCACCTGGGTGCGCCAGAAGGATGAACCGGTACACCAGATCTCCATCATTCCCAGTGGCAGAGCAGGTGGCTACACCCTGTCCTTCCCCAAGGAAGATAAGTCCTATATGTCCCGCTCCGCCATGGAAAATGAGATCGTCACCCTGCTGGGCGGTCGTGTGGCAGAACAGATCATTTTAGGCGACATCTCCACAGGAGCATCTAACGACATCCAGAGAGCCACCAGCATTGCCCGGCAGATGGTCACCAAATACGGTATGTCCGAAAAGTTGGGTCCCATCCTGTACGGCAGCGAATCCTCCAGTGACGAGGTGTTCCTGGGTCGTGACTTCAACAACACCCGGAACTATTCCGAGGAGACGGCATCCCTGATCGACAGCGAAGTGAAGCGCATCGTTTCCGAAGCCTATGCCCAGGCCGAGCAGATCCTGCGGGACAACATCGATCGCCTCCACTTCATCGCCGCATATCTGATGAAGAACGAGATCATGGAAGAGGCACAGTTCGTCCGTGCTATGAGCGAACCGGACATCACCCTGGAAGAGCTGGAAGCCATGGTCGCCGAAAAGCGTCGCAAGAGCCAGGAAGAAAACGAAGCCCATGCCCGTCGTCTGGCCGAGGAAGAAAAGCAGCGGGAAGCCGAACGAGCTGCCGAAGCTGCCAAGGAAAAGGAACGGCATAAGGAAAAAGACTACGACGATATAGATCGATAAAACCAAAAGGGGATCCTCCTATCTATGTATGCCTACGGGATGCATAAGCAGGAGGCCCCTTTTTTCTGTGCCCGGACGGGTATGTACAGGATGAACAAATGAAAACGCCCGAATGGAAAGCGGCGTATATCGCTGCGCCAAATCCAAAAAAATTGCGAAATGCTGCTTGACAAAGTTCGGCATTTGTGGTATACTTTTCATCGGTTAGCAGAGACTAACCAAACGACGCTGTCGAAGGATCCTGTGGCAGCGTTTCCTTAGCCTATTTGGTTAGCTATAGCTAACTGAAAATAGAACCAAAAATACAAAAAGGAGTACTTTTATGAACCTCAAGAAAACCATGCAGATCCTGCTTTGCGCCGCGCTTTTGACCAGTGCCGCTTCTCTCACTGCCGGTGCAGAAGGCGAGATGGTGTACGGCACCATGCAGATCCCCTACGATGCCTTCTATGCATCAGAAGGTGTAGCTTCTGATGTAGATGCCGTATCCTCTGCCACCACCTCCAAGTGGAAGAACGAGAACCTGACTGCCGGTACGTATAACGCCGAAAACGCAGACGGCAGTGGTACCATCCTGGGTGTTGTCTATCCCGTAGCCATTTCCCAGGCAGATCTGGATGCTCTGGGCGACAACAACTATAGCTTCACCAAGCTGGACGAAGCACCGGCTGCGTATAAGGAAGTGACCGTGACCGATGGCGTGGCTGCCTTCTCCGCAGTGCAGGGTGCTACCGCCGCCATCGAAGGTGTGACCGCCACCATCACCGTGGACACCGTATACGGCGACTACTGCATCGACGCCGCTGTAAACAACGCCAACGGCACCTCCGATGTGGGCCGGATCTATGGTATCGTTCTGCACACGGCAGATGGCAACGGCTACGGTATGCGTCACCTGGAAAACATCTGGCGTGACGAGATCGCCTGGTCCTCCGGCTTTGTGACCACCGAAAGACACGGCAATGCGCTGGTATACGATGACTACGTAGCCATGGTTGGTCAGACCATCGACCAGATCACCTACATCACCGACTCCGGCTACCACACCCTGGCCACCAGCCTGTATGTGCCTGTTAAGTTTGAAAACACCTTGACCGTTGCAGATGCCGACATCACCGCAGGACAGACCGCCGTATCCATGACCGGTTTCCCGGAGGATTACAGCAAGACCTACGCCGTGGATGGTCTGACCGGCACCGTGACCGACACCGCCGTATCCTATGAAAACGCCATGCCCGGCAGCTACACCCTGGTCGTTTCCGATGCAAACGGCAAGTACGCCAATGTAAAGACCTCCTTTACCCTGACCACCGATGGGATGCCCGCTACCGCCGCCGGCAATGGTCTGACCAAGGCCGATGGTGCCGCCGATGCCGAATACCAGAACTTCCTGTCCAAGATCTCCAAGGTCACCGTTGGGGAGAATGAATATGCCGCCTCCGGAAAGCGTGGCGTGAAGATCATTGGCGAAGACGGTGCCATCGATGCCGCCGCTGCCAAGGGTGAAGAACTGGTATTTGCCGCCGATGGGGAATACACCATGACCGTGGCCGCTACGGGTTACAACAACACCCTGACCTTCCAGGTATCCATCCAGAACGGTACCGCTTCCGTGGTTGTCGATACCATCGAGACTGCCGAGACGCTGCCTGCCGCTGAGACCACCGCTGCCGCCGAAGACGTTGTGACCACCGCACCCCAGACCGGCTCTGTCGCATTGGGTGCCGCCGCTGTATTGCTGCTGGGTGGTGCCGGTGCCGGTCTGGTACTGCGTAAGAAGAAGCAGTGATCTGCCCATGACCCGTTTCCAACGATATACCATACATTTTGTCAACGCTGATGCATGACCTGGACCAGCGTTCACGCAAGCTGCCGCAGTCATCCCCAAGCCGCTTCCCCGGTTTCAGGTGGCTGCGGTGCTTGTATTCTCATCACAAAGGAGAGAACTATGCTATTCCTTCTTGCTCTCGTGCTGGCGGTGCTGCTTGCTTACACCGGCCGCAGCATACTGAAAAAGCACGCCAACCTGTTCTACATCCTGGCTGCTGTCCTGTCCATCGCAGTGACCGTGTTTGACTTTCGAGGCGCACCGTCCTTTTTGCAAAACTACGTGATCGGCCTGTTCAGTCGTGGCGCATTGGCAACGGCACTCTGGTGTGTGATCATGTGGATAGGCGCACTGCCAAACGGTTCTGCCCTCATGAAAGCCTTTATGCCCATCCGTGGAGAGCTGTCGATCTTCGCCGCCATCCTGACGCTGGGTCACAACCTGGGCTACGGCAAGACCTATTTTGTGAGCCTGTTCACCGATCCGGGCTCCATGAAGCCTACCCAGCTGACCGCCGGGATCCTGTCCCTTTTGATGCTGGCGATCATGATCCCACTGACAATCTTATCCTTCCCGAAGATCCGCAAAAAGCTGTCCGCCAAAAAGTGGAAGCATATCCAGCGCACAGCGTATCTTTTTTACGCCATACTGTACGCCCACATCATGGTGCTGTTTGTCCTTATGGCAAGAGCAGGGCGCCTGTCCTACCAGATCAGCGTGTGCGTCTATAGCCTCGTATTCATTGCCTACGCCGTGTTCCGGATCCGCAAGGCCATCTGCAAAAAGCATACGGTAGACGCCAAGCTTTCCAGTCGTATCAGCGGTGCCATCGTGGTCGCCGGAATGCTTGTGATCCTGCTGCTCATCCAGTCTCCCAAATCCGCAGAACCGACCACACCCGTGGATACACAGCAGGAAACGATCGAGACCACAACGATATCCCCGGAGACCGATGCCGATGCAGAAACCGATACCCCGGCAGCCGAAACCACCGTAGAAACCGCTGCCCAAAGCCTGTACAAGGATGGCACCTACACCGCTTCTGCCTATGGCTATGACGGCGACATCACCGTGACCATCACCATTGTCAACGACACCATCACAGCCATCGATGCCCAGAGCGCCGAGGAGGACCTGTGGTATTTCCAGCAAGCGGAAGTGCCCGTTATCGATGCCATCCTGACGACCCAGTCCACCACCGTCGATGCTGTGTCCGGCGCCACCTACAGCTCCAAGGGGATCATGCAGGCCGTGGAAAAAGCATTGCAGGACGCAAAAAATGTTGGCTAAGCGCAGATGTGTCGGGATCCTGTGCAGTCTGCTTCTGCTGACCGGCTGCACATCCCAGGTTCCTGAAAGCAAACCCATCACCGCCGAGACCGATCTCTTTGCCATGGATACCTTTATGACCATGAAGGCCTATGGTCCCGGCGCCGATACACTGCTGACAGAAGTCGGGAAACAGATCCTTGCCTTAGAGCATAGCCTATCCGTCACCGAGCCGGACAGCGATATCGGCAGACTGAACCGAGCAAAGGGACAAACCACCACCGTCACAGCCGACACCATAGCGATCCTGGAAACAGCCATCACGCTGGGTGACCTGACAAACGGTGCCCTGGACGTGTCCATTTATCCTGTGGTAGCTGCCTGGGGCTTTACCACCGGCCAGAACCAGATCCCATCGCCGGACACCATCGCCGACCTGCTGCCCCACGTGGACTACAGCCAGATCCGGTTGACCAGCAACACCGTGACCCTGCCGGCGGAAATGCAGATCGATCTTGGCTCTCTTGCCAAAGGCTACACCGGTGACGTGGCAGCAAAGCACCTGCGCAAAGGTGGCGTGACCTCAGCGCTGCTGAACTTGGGTGGCAATGTACACATCATCGGTGCCAAAACGGATGGTACGCCCTGGAAAGTAGCCATTGCCGATCCCTTTGCGCCGGAACAAAATATGCTGGTGCTGGCGGTCACCGACGCTGTGGTCATTACCTCCGGCAACTATGAACGGTATTTCATGGGCGAAGACGGTGTGCGCTACTGCCACATCATCGACAGCCATACGGGCTATCCGGCCGACAACGGCATCGTATCCATGACCATCGTGGGCGACAGCACAAAAGAAAACGCCGGTCTACGCTGTGATGGTCTGTCCACGGCTCTGTACGTCAGTGGCGAACAGCAGGCAAAGGAGCTCTGGCGCACAGAAGGGGATTTTGAGATGGTGTATGTCACCGTGGATGGACAGATCCACATGACGGAAGGCTTAATGGAGATCTGCACCAACGTCAGCGCATATCCCGTGGAGGTGCTGTATGCAGAAGAATAAAGGACTATCCTGTGTCGTTACGATCCTGCTTTTGGTGCTCATGGCTAGCATCGTTGGTATGGTTGTGCTGTACCGACAGGAGCCGGGACAATGGGTGGCGATCGTGCAGGATGGGGAAGTGCTGGAGACCATCGATCTGTCCCATACGGCCGACCGCACCTTCACGATCCGGTGCCCGGACGGTGGTGAAAACGTGATCCGCATCGAGAATGGCACCATTTGTATCCAGTCGGCCGATTGTCCGGACGGTACCTGTGTCCAGATGGGGATTTTGCAAAGTGAAGCCGAACCGCTGGTGTGTCTGCCCCATAAGCTGCTGATCCGGTTTCAGGAGGTGGCATCATGAATACCAGACGCCTGACGAAGCTGGCACTGCTGTCTGCCATAGCACTGATCATTTTCATCATCGAGCTGCGGATCCCGAACCTGATCCCCATTCCCGGTGTCAAGCTGGGGCTGGCCAATATCATCACCGTGTACGCCGTGTATAGCTGCAAGCCAGGCGAGGTATGGCTCATCGTGCTGGTGCGGCTGGTGCTGGGCAGTATGTTCAGCGGTACGGCAGTTTCCTTTCTGTATAGCTTTGCCGGAGCGGTGTTTTGCCTGTGCGGTATGCTGCTGCTGAGACACGTGATCCCCAAAAGCCATCTGTGGCTGGCAAGTCCCTGTGGTGCCGTGTGTCATAACGTGGGGCAGATCACCGCCGCCATCCTGCTCATGGGCACCACGGCCATTTTGGTGTACCTGCCGGTGCTCCTGTTCTCCGGTATCCTGTCCGGGCTTTTCACCGGTATCTGTGCACAGATCTTAGTAAACCGTCTGCCCATGTCCTGATTTTGGTAAAATCACGATTTTTGCGAATTTTACAAGATATTCACATCCTTCTCTTGCAAAAACGTCCGTCTTGTGGTACAATATATAGGATTACAGATATCAGGTAGGATTGTGGCAATGGAGGAGAGCAAAATGCTTGTGGGACTGTGCGGACGAAGCGGATCGGGAAAAGGGTATATTGCGGCCATGTTTGCCGACCGTGGCGTTCCATCGGTGGATACAGATGCTGTGTACCGTGGCATGACCGGCCCGGCTGTGACCTTGTCTCCCTGTATGGAGGCATTGGTGGAGCGGTTCGGGTGCGGTATTCTGACGCCGGACAATGCGCTGGACAGAGCTGCCATGCGTTCGCTGGTGTTTACAGACGGCAGTGACCCGGCGGCAGCAGAGCAGTGTCGCCAGAATCTCACCGATCTGAACCATATCACCCATCGATTCATTCTGGCAGAAACGGAACGCATCGCCGCCAAACATAGCGCCAACGGTGCAGACATCGTGCTGATCGATGCACCGTTACTGTATGAAAGCGGCTTTGATGCCCATTGTGCTGCCGTCATTTGCGTGAGCGCACCGGAGGAATTGCGGATCCATCGGATCATGAAGCGAGACGGCATCGATCGATCGGCTGCCGAAAAACGACTGCGGACCCAGATGGCACAGAAGCTCCTCATGGAAAAAGCAGACTACGTGATCGAAAACGACGCCGACCGGGAGACCCTGTACAGCCGTGTGGATCGCGTTATCGAAGACCTGCGCAGGAGGAAAGCATGAAGGTTCGCAGTACGCTGGTCCGCAGCCTGGTGATCTTGGTGATCCTGTGCCTGTCGTTGGCGTGCGGCTTTTTGTACCAGACCATTTGGCATCGCATCGACCTGGAGAACCATCCGGTGCGCTTTGCCGAATTTGTCACCAAATACGCCGAGGAATACGGGGTGCCGGAATACATCCTGTACGCTGTGATCAAGACCGAGAGCAATTTTGAAAGCAATAAGCTCTCCGAAGACGGGGAAGTGGGGCTTATGCAGATCTCTCCGGAGACCTTTTCCTGGCTGCTCACCCTGACCCGTGAGGATCTGGAACCCGGCATCCTGTACGATCCGGAGACCAACATCCGCTACGGCGCCTATATGCTTTCGTATCTGTACACAGAATATAGCCGTTGGAATACGGTGTTCGCCATCCTATATGCCGGTCAGGAGACCGTTGATCTTTGGATGACCGACCGGACACTGACCGACGAGCTGGGCAACCTGACCACCTTTCCCGATGTGGGAACGAGTGCCTACGTGGATACCGTAAACGAAACCGTGGATACCTACAAAGAGCTGTACTACAGCGAATTGTCGTCCTACCATAAAGAAATTCACACATGAAAGGAAATACGATCATGGCAGACAAGACAAAGGGACAGCAGCTGAAAGAAGAGCTGTTCTACACCAAGAAATCCGCATTTGAGCTGAAGACCAAGGAACAGTTGGATGCAGTACAGGAATACGCAAAGGAATATATGCACTTCCTGGACGTAGCCAAGACCGAGAGAGAAGCTGTGCTCTATGCCATCGAAAAGCTGGAGGCCGCTGGTTTCCGTTCTTATAAGCTGGGTGAAAAGCTGGAAGCCGGCGATAAGATCTACTACAACAATAGAGGCAAGAGCCTGTTCGCCATCCGTGTGGGTACCGAACCCATCGAAAATGGTATCCGTATCTGCGCTGCCCACATCGATTCTCCCCGCCTGGACCTGAAGCAGCATCCGCTGTACGAATCCGAACACTTCAGTTACCTGAAGACCCACTATTATGGTGGTATCCGTAAGTATCAGTGGGTGACCATTCCCCTGGCACTGCACGGCGTTGTGACCAAGAAGAACGGCGAGACCGTGGAGATCCGCATCGGTGACCAGCCCGGCGATCCCGTACTGTGCATCACCGACCTGCTGCCCCATCTGTCCAGAGACCAGAACGGTCGTCCTCTGGGTTCCGCCTTTGAAGGCGAAAACCTGACCCCCATCATCGCTTCCTCTCCGTACATCGAAGAAGACGGCACGGTGACCCCTGCTGACGAAAAGATCAAGCTGAACGTCATGGCTGCCCTGCACGAAAAGTACGGTATCGTAGAAGCCGATTTCATGAGCGCAGAACTTACCATCGTACCGGCTGGCAACGCAATGGACGTAGGTCTGGACCGTTGGCTCATCGGTGCATATGGCCACGACGACAGAGTGTGCGCCTACACCGAACTGACTGCACTGCTGGAAAACACCGACACCGAACACACTGTAATGGTGGTGATGGCCGATAAGGAAGAGACCGGTTCCGACGGCGTATCCGGTATGAAGGGTCACATCTTCATGGATCTGATCGACGAACTGGCTTGTGAACTGGGCGGCAATCCTTCTGTGATCCGTGCCAACTCCAAGTGCCTGTCCGCTGACGTGACCGCTTGCTACGACCCGTTGTACGCCGGTGTCAGCGAAAAGCGCAATACGGCTCTGGTACACTGTGGCGTTGGTATGGCAAAGTACACCGGCGGCGGTGGCAAGAGCGGCACCAGCGATGCATCGGCAGAATTCGTGGGAGAAATGCGGAATCTGTTTGACGAAAATGGCGTGATCTGGCAGACCTCTGAGCTGGGTAAGGTAGACCAGGGCGGTGGCGGTACCGTGGCTATGTATATCGCCAACATGAACATCGACACCGTGGACCTGGGTGTTCCGGTTCTGTCCATGCACGCACCTTTCGAGATCATCTCCAAGAATGACCTGTACGAAGCGCACCACGCCTTCTCCGTATTCTGCAAGTGATCGCCATTAGACATACGCCTATCATGATTTAGACGATCGTCTAAATAGATCCAACAAGGTATTTTCATAAAAAATCAGACGCTGGGGGAACGCTTCTTGATCCCAAAAGAGGTGTTTCCCCATGCGGAATTTTACCCCCGTGTCCTTTATCAAGATCGCCGGGGGACTTTGCTGTGTAGGCAGCAGATAGGAGTGACGTTATGACTGTTCAGATGCAAATGGATAAAAAGCTGCAGGAGATCGGGATCGTGCCGGTGGTGAAGCTGGACGACAAAGAACAGGCACTGCCGCTGGGCGATGCGCTGTGTGCCGGCGGATTGCCCTGTGCTGAGATCACCTTTCGCACCGCAGCGGCAGCAGACAGCATCCGTCTTCTGCGACAAAACCGACCGGATATGATCGTCGGCGCCGGTACCATTCTGACAAAAGAGCAGCTGGACGAAGCTGTGGAAGCCGGTGCCCAGTTCCTCGTAGCGCCGGGACTGAACCCATCCATCGTGCAGGCAGCGCAGGAGAAGCATATCCCCATTTACCCCGGTTGCGCCACACCCACCGAGGTAGAAGCCGCTATGGCACTTGGTCTGACCACGGTGAAGTTTTTCCCGGCAGAGGCTGCTGGTGGTACGGCAATGCTGTCGTCCCTGGGTGCGCCGTACCAGAAAATGCGTTTTATGCCCACCGGTGGTATCGACAAGTCCAACCTGACAAAATACCTGTCCCTGTCCAACGTCATCGCTTGTGGCGGCAGCTTTATGGTCAAATCCGATTGGCTGCGCACCGGCAATTGGGATGCCGTTCGAACGGAGACTGCCGCCGCTGTGCAGACCATGCTGGGACTGGAAATGGGACATTTTGCGATCATGGCGAAGGATAGGGAAGACCTGACGAACAGTGCCGATGCCCTTGGCGAAATGCTGTGCCTGCCAGCTACGATCAATCCCGATGGACGTGGAGCCATGGTCGGTGGCGCTTTTGAAGTGCTGAATAGCCAGGAAGCAGGACTGTATCCCCATGCCGCACTGCTGACCAACGACCCGGCACGAGCCAAGGCCTGGTTCGAAAGACGAGGCTACTACTTCCGGGAAGAGACCTGCCAATACGACGAGAAGGGAAATCTGAAAGTGGCTTACTTTGCCGGAGAATGGTGTGGGATCCGGCTGCATCTTCTCAAAAAGACGAATGCATAACACAATAAGGCATCCGCCAAATCAGAATAGACAGGAACCTAACAAATATGTTGACAAAACTACGGGACGCAGAAAAGCGTTTTGAAGCTATCGAAGCTGCTCTGGCCGATCCGGAGACCATGGCGGATATGGAAAAATACACGTCTCTCATGAAGGAGCGAAAGAACTTAGCGCCTACCATGGAGAAGTACCGGGAATACAAAAAGGTCTACACCGACACCGAAGACGCGCGTGTGCTCATGGAGGAAGACCCGGAAATGCGAGAGATCGCCGCAGAGGAGTACAAAGCCGGTAAGGAAGCACTGGTGCAGCTGGAAAAGGAGCTGACCATTCTGCTGCTACCTAAGGATCCCAACGACGACAAAAACGTAGTGATGGAGATCCGAGCCTGTGCCGGTGGCGACGAAGCTGCACTGTTCGCCGGTGTGCTCTATCGGATGTACACCATGTATGCGGACACCCATCGGTATAAGACCGAGATCGTGAGCATGAACGAGACCGGGCTTGGCGGCTATCGAGAGATCACCTTTCTGGTGTCCGGCGAAGGCGCCTATTCCCGTCTGAAATACGAAAGCGGCGTGCATCGTGTACAGCGTGTGCCGGAGACCGAGACCGCCGGACGGATCCATACGTCCACAGCCTCCGTGGCTGTACTGCCGGAAGCAGAGGACGTGGAGATCGAGATCAACCCGGCCGACCTGGAGATCGAGACCATCAAATCCAGCGGTGCCGGTGGTCAGCACATCAACAAAACGGAATCAGCCATCCGATTGATCCACAAACCCTCCGGGATCGCTATCGAATGCCAGGACGAACGCAGCCAGTACAAAAACAAAGACAAGGCAATGAAGCTCCTCAAGACTAAGTTGTACGACAAAAAGTGTCAGGAGCAGAACGATAAGATCGCCAAGGAGCGCCGCAGTCAGGTGGGCACCGGCGACCGCAGCGAACGGATCCGCACCTATAACTATCCCCAAAGCCGGATCACCGATCACCGCATCGGCTATACCAGCCACAGCATGGAAGCATTCCTCAACGGCGAGCTGGACGATATGATCGACGCATTGGCCACTGCAGAGACCGCCGAAAAACTCCGCTCCAGTGGGACCGATGTAGAGTGAGACAAACGCCTAATATAAAACGAATTCAAGTAGACATACGCCTAACATAGGCAGACGTGTATGGAAGGGTGGATCATACGACCATGGAAACAGAAATACTATCCCTATTGGGCAGCGACAGAGAGCGCGCACTGCATAAGGCGGCTGCCTATATTCAACAAGGCGAACTGGTGGGAATCCCCACAGAGACCGTATATGGTCTGGCAGGCAGTGCGCTGTACGCCGAAGCAGCCACAAAAATATACGCCGCCAAGGGACGACCCTCCGACAATCCCCTGATCGTACACGTGGCAGAACCGGCAGAGGCGGAGCAGATCGCACACACGGTTCCACTGTATTATACACTTGCCGAACGATATATGCCGGGACCTCTGACCATCATTTTACCAAAGAAGCCGGTGATCCCCGATACTGTGTCCGGTGGCCTTTCGACGGTGGCGATCCGCTGTCCGTCCCATCCGGATGCCCGTGCCCTGATTCGTGTGTCCGGCCATCTCATCGCAGCCCCCAGCGCCAATAGCTCCGGCAAGCCGTCTCCCACCACAGCGGCTCACGTGTACGAGGATCTGTGTGGCAAGATCCCACTGATACTGGACGGCGGCCCCTGCTCCATTGGCGTGGAGTCTACCGTCATCGCACTGGATCCGGACGGCGAAGGCTGTACGATCCTGCGTCCCGGTGCCGTCACAAGAGAAATGCTGGCAGAGGTGTGCCGCCATGTCGCTGTGTCGGAAGCGGTGACCGACCCTGGCAAAGCCGGTGACAAACCCCAGTCGCCCGGTATGAAGTACAAACACTATGCGCCAAGATGCCACGTGATCCTGGTGGATGCGCCGGACAGCCAAAGCTTCGTGTCGTACGTGCAGTCGGTCGGTAAGGGCAAGTATGGCGTGATGGCAACGGATGAAGAAGCCAAGCAGTTCCCGCAGGCTACGGTGTTGTCCATGGGTGCAGCAGACGACGAAGCAGAGCACGCCCGGCGGTTGTTTGCCATTCTCCGGGAAGCAGACGAAAAAGCCTTGGAGACCCTGTACGCCCGGTTGCCTGGTGAAGACGGCATCGACCTTGCCACCTACAACCGGATCATTCGTGCCGCCGGCGGACAGGTCGTGCATATATAGGCGAACGCCTAATGATGACCTACTAAAACAGACGAATGCCTAATAACAAACAGTGCAAATTAGACGAATGCATAACATATACTATAGTAATACCAATATCGTAAGAGCGTAAAGAGGAAATCATGCCGAAGAAGAAAAACGACAAGCCGATGGAAAATCTGACCCCTGCGGTCATTGAAGATCAGCCGATCACAGAGACCATCGAAAAAAACTATATGCCCTATGTGATGACCGTCATCGTGTCTCGGGCCATCCCGGAGATCGATGGTTTCAAGCCGTCTCACCGGAAGCTGCTGTACACCATGTACAAAATGGGGCTGATGAACGGCGCACGTACCAAAAGTGCCAACGTGGTGGGGCAGACCATGCGACTCAATCCCCACGGCGATATGGCCATCTATGAGACCATGGTGCGTCTGACCCGTGGCAACGAAGCCCTGCTGCATCCATTTGTGGATTCAAAGGGTTCTTTTGGTAAGCAATACAGCCGGGACATGGCCTTTGCTGCACCTCGTTATACGGAAGTCAAGCTGGATCCTTTTTGCGCAGAGATATTCGCCGGCATCGATAAAAATGCCGTGGACATGGTTCCCAACTACGACAACACCATGGAGGAGCCATCGCTGCTGCCCACTACCTTTCCCAACGTGCTGGTCTCTCCCAACACCGGTATCGCCGTAGGGCTGCAGTCCAATATCTGTTCCTTCAACCTGGCCGAGATCTGCGACGGTACCATTGCACTTTTGAAGAACCCGGAGACCGGTGTGGACAAGCTGCTGGATCTCATCGTGGCACCGGATTTCGCTGGCGGCGCCAACCTGATCTACGACCGCAGCCAGATGAAAAAGATCTACGAGACCGGCACTGGTTCCTTCCGTCTGCGTGCCCGATACGCCTTCGACAAGCAAAAGAGCTGCATCGAGATCCTGCAGATCCCCTATTCTACATCCATCGAAGTTATCCTGAAGCGGATCCTGGATCTGGTCAAGGAGGGCAAGGTCAAGGAGATCACCGATGTGCGGGATGAGATCGACCTGTCCGGCTTCAAGCTGACCCTGGACGTGCGCCGTGGGACCGACCCGGATGCGCTGATGAACCGCCTGTTCAAGCTGACCACCTTGGAGGATGCCTTTGCCTGCAACTTCAATGTGCTGATCGATAAGACGCCAAAGCTTTTGGGGATCCGACAGATCCTTTTGGAATGGATCCGGTTCCGGATGCGTTGTGTACGCCGGGAGCTGAGCTACGATCTGGCAAAAAAGAAGGACAAGCTGCACCTGCTTCGTGGGCTTGGCAAGATCCTTTTGGACATCGACAAAGCCATCCGGATCGTCCGGGAGACCGAAAAGGAATCCGACGTGGTGCCCCGTCTGATGGAAGGCTTTTCCATCGATGAGATCCAGGCCGAATACATCGCCGAGATCAAGCTCCGCCACCTGAACCGAGAATACATCGTGGAGCGGATCAAAGAGATCGAGAGCCTGCAGCAAGAGATCGCCGATCTGGAAGCGCTGATCGGAGACGACCTGAAGGTCAAGGAATATATCATCGGACAGCTCAAGCAGATCAAAAAGAAGTACGGCAAGCCCCGGAAGACCCAGATCATTTTCGCCGACGACATTCCGGAGGTGCCCGACGAAGAGCCGGTGGAAAATTACGCCGTCCACGTGGTGCTGACCAGAGAAGGGTACTTTAAGAAGATCACCCAGCAGTCGCTCCGTGTGGCAGACGCCCATAAGCTGAAGGATGGAGACGAGATCGCCAACGCCGAGGACACCGACAACACCGCAGAGCTATTGTTCTTCACGGACAAAGCGCAGGTGTACAAGGCCAAGGTGGAGGATTTTGACACCACCAAAGCATCGGCTCTGGGAGAATATATCCCAGCCAAATTGGGCATGGACGACGACGAGCATCCCATCATGATGAAGGCGCTGAAGACATACAACGCAGATCACAACATGATCTTCCTGTTCGCCAACGGGAAAGGCGTGAAGATCCCGGTGACGGCCTACGAGACCAAGAACAACCGGAAAAAGCTCACCGGTGCCTTCTCCGATGCGTCTCCCATCGTGGCTGCCATTTACGAGGACGGCAAGCCCATGGATCTGCTGCTGGAAAACAGTGCGGCAAAGGGGATCCTCATTTCCTCTGAGCTGATCTCTGTAAAAGCCACACGCAGCTCCCAGGGTGTCATACTGTTCACCATGAAGGAGCCGGTGGAGATCACAGCCGTGCGGTATGGCGAGGAACTCTCTGAGATCGAGAACCGCCAGAAGCTGCGGAAGAACAAGCTGCCTGCAGTGGGGATCTCATTGTCCGTGCTGGGCGAGCAGCTGCCTATGGAATAAATTCGTCCCGGATAGGGCAAAAAAACAGCGGTAAGTGTAAATTCGGTGTGAACATATGCTTGCCGCTCTTGCTTTTTTGTAGGATTTCCGGTATAATAAAGGGTGTGAATGCGGAAGACCGGTGGTGTGCGGATCGGCTGTCACCGACAAAAACGTCTTCCATAGAAGCGTCTCTTATATTTGAAAGGTTTGATATTTATGAAAAAACATACCGGATGCAAATGGCTCTGCGGTGTATTGGCACTGCTGTCGGCGCTGACCGTCACCGTGTTGGCCGCTTCCTATGACAGCTCGGAAGACCCGATCATTTCCCTGAGCTACCTGACGGAGGTGTTCCGTCCCAATTTGGTAAAAGAGTATGAAGTAAAGATCGCCGCATTGGAGGCCAAGATCGATGCCCTGTCCGGCGGCACGTACACACCTGCAGAGACCGAACCTGTGCCCGACACCTCCGCATCGGCCGTCAGCACCACCTATGAGGTGATCGAAATGAAGTATGGCGACTGCCTGTTTGCCGAAGGACCCATCGACATCCTGCTGCGTTCCGGTGCCGCTATCTGTATCGCACCCAATGCGACCCAAGGCATTTCCGACTATACGGAAGGCGTGGAGATCTACAACGGAGAGAACCTGACCATCAACCATATGTGCCTGATCCCCAGAGGAGACGGACGTGGGATCATGGCAACGGCCCAGACCGTATATATCATGGTGAAAGGAGAATACAGCCTTGTCGAATCAGCAACCTGAAAAAGCACCTCGTAAAAAGCGGACGAGAGAAGAAAAAAAGAAATTGGCTATGCGGATCCTGGCCATGTTTTTGGCGATCCTGATGGTAGCCGGCGCTGCCTATTATGCCATTTATCTGATGACGCTGTCTGTGTCGTCTGCCTCTGTGTACGCCGCCGATGTGGTGCAGGGAACCGAAATACTGGATACATCCTCGCTTATGGACAGCGGGGATGTTCCTGTTCGTGTGGGACTCATGATGGGAGAGAACGTGACGGTCAGCTTTGAAGTAACCTCTGCGGCAGGCTTCACCATCGGCATTGCAGAGACCACCGGCAGCTGCGCCTACACACCCATCTGGGAGCTGAGCGAGACCAAGATCGCCGTAGCCAACGACGGCAATCTGTCCAAGCGGAACATGACCTATTCCATGGCGTCCAGTGCCTACGATGCGGTTATCGGCGGTTACCATGTGCAGATCGACTGCGACAAATATACAAAGGATGAATATACCACGCTGCTTTCTGCCGTGAAACAGACCATGTCCGGCTATGGGCTGGCTGTGATCCCGGCATACGTGTATTCCGGCTATACCATCCGTGTAGGCGCCTTCACGACTCGTGACGAAGCCGAGCAGTGGGCAGACACGGTGGGCCAGCTGTACCCCAATGAGACCGTGTATGCCACCGGTGCCAGCGCCACCTCCGTGACCGTGCTGGATCCCCAGACCGATGCGATCTTATTCGAATACGACTGCGGCGGTGAGACCGAATTGGGTCTGCAGGCCAAGAAGGATGCAAACGGCAACTGCTGGCTCAAGACCCCGGCGGCCAATGTGTACAACGGGACCTTTGTGTTCAGCCGATACCAGAGCAGCACCAAGAGCGGTGTGGCCCTGACCAATATCCTGCCGCTGGAAGCCTATGTAGCCGGTGTGCTGCCCTACGAGATCTCCAACACCTGGCCTCTAGAGACGCTGAAGGCCTTTGCCATCGTGGTACGCTCCTATACCCTGACCAACGCCGAACGGCATACCGGCACCGACGTGGACGTGTGCAGCAACGCCCATTGCCAGGTGTACAAGGGAGCCGGCCGGATCAACCAGAACGTAATGACCGCTGTCAAGGAGACGGCCGGACAGGTCATGACCTACAACGGCGAGATCGTGGATGCCTATTATGCGTCCAGTATGGGTGGCACGACCGTCAGCGCCAAAGATGCCTGGGGTGGTGACATTCCCTATCTGCAGGCCCAAAAGACCCCGTGGGAAGATTATATGAACCACGAAAACGCCTTCTGGATCGTGGAGATGACCCCGGCTGAGCTGACCGAGCGACTGCGGAAGGCAGGACACAACATCCGTGGCACCGTCACCAATGTGGAAATCGCCGCCTATGCCGAAAATTCTACATACGTAAAAATATTAAAGGTCACCGACAGCAGCGGCAACGTGACCCAGATCACCGGCACCGACAATGTGCGGATGTCGCTGACGCCCAATATCAAGAGCGCCAACTTTGTGGTAGGCAAGGGAAAGGTGGAGTATACCGAGCAGGTGATCGAGATATCAAACGTTCCTGCGACCAACACCCCATCTACACCGACCGAGACCACCGAACCAACGGAAACAGAAACAGCACCGGCGGAAACGTACGTCTCGACCTCGACGGCCAAAGCAGCTTATGATTACGACAAGGATTACGGCTACACGACGCTGTACGGCTATCACGTGCTGACGGCTGTGGAAGAGTGTGTGTCCGACATCGATTTCTCCGTGACGCTTCTGTCCGCAGAAGGAGAACAAATCTATGAACGGTCGGATATCTTTGTGCTGTCCAGCGAATGCGCCAGTGCCTTTACCGGGGAAGAAGTGGTGGTCAAAAAAGAGGAACCCAAGGTGGAAGAGGTACACGTGACCGAAACGCTGGCCACCTCTACAGAGACCATTCTCCACAAGGTGGCATATGCTGAAAATACGAACAATTTTATCTTTGTAGGCAAAGGCTGGGGACATGGTGTCGGCATCAGCCAATACGGTGCCTACGACCTGGCCAACCTGGGGTATGCCTATCGGAAGATCCTGGAATCCTATTTCGACGGCATATCGCTGGTGGACTATCGCACGACCGAGGGCTATCGTCGCTGAAAATGTGCGCAGCCCGTTTTCCCCTGACCAAAGGAGATTATGACAAAAATGCAAAAAACAAGATCCAAGTATACTCCCACACTACACGCCTGTTACCTGGGCTATATCACCCAAGCCATCGTCGTAAACTTAGCACCGTTGTTCTTCGTGATCTTCCAGAACGACTTCGGCGTATCCTATATGGATCTGGCCAATCTGGTGCTGATCACGTTTGTGGTGCAGATCGCCACCGATGCCACCATGATCAAGCTGACCCCCATCTTAGGCTACCGGAAATGCGCCGTGCTGGCCCATGGTTTTTCCGTGGTCGGTCTGGTGCTGCTGGCCATCCTACCCAAGGTCATGGATCCGTTCACCGGTATCCTGATCTCCGTAGTGCTGTATTCCATCGGCGGCGGCCTGACCGAAGTGGTCATCAGTCCCATCGTGGACGCACTGCCGGGAGACGCCAAAGCCTCTGCCATGAGCCTGCTCCATGCCTTCTATTCCTGGGGACAGGTGCTGGTGGTGATCGTGTCCACCGTGCTTCTTGCCATCATTGGCAACGACTATTGGCAGTGGATCCCCTTGGTGTGGGCGCTGATCCCATTTGTGAACCTGTTCAATTTCCTGCGTGTTCCCATCGTGGAAGTATCGGAGGAACAAAAAAGCGGCGGTATCGGGAAATTCCTGCGTTCGCCGGTCTTCATTGTGGCACTGCTCATGATGATCTGCGGCGGTGCATCGGAGCAGGCTATGGCACAGTGGGCGTCCCTCTTTGCCGAACGGGCACTGGGCGTATCCAAAGTCATGGGTGACCTGCTGGGTCCCTGCCTGTTTGCACTGTTCATGGGCATCGGCAGAACCGCATACGGTATCTTAGGGGAAGAACGGATCAACATCGAAAAGGCGCTGTTCTTCTGTGCGACCCTGACCGTGGGCTGCTACCTGGTGACCGTATTCGTGCCGATCCCGGTGTTCTCGCTGCTGGGCTGTGCGGTATGCGGTCTGGGCGTCAGCATGATGTGGCCGGGCGTGCTGTCTTACACGTCGAAGAAATACCACTATCAGGCAGGGCCTGTCATGTTCAGTATGCTGGCATTGGGCGGCGACATCGGCTGCTCCCTGGGTCCTTGGATCACCGGCGTGGTGTCCGATCTGTACACTGCTTCGGCTGCAGGCGCCAACGTGGAAAGTCAGGCCATCCGCTATGGGATCCTGGCTGCCATCGTGTTCCCGGCGATCCTGGTGGTGCTGCTGTGCATTATGAAAAAGCTACGGGATTCGGAAAATCAGACTTAACAAAAATCATACGAAGACGCAGAACCGCAGATAGATCCGGCCGGCTCTGCGTTTTCTGGCATAAGCGTACAAAAAAGATAGGAGAAACAACATGAAGATCGAGCTGAAAAAGTATTTGGCACCCGATAAAAAGGATGCCGCAGAAGCGATCCGGGCTGCACTGGCCGACTGCAAACCGGGAGATACCCTGTGTCTTGGCGGCGGCACCATCCACGTGTACCCGGAGCACACCGTGGTGCGTCCCTACTACGTGTCCAACAACGACTACAGCGACAAGCACATCGCCTTTGACCTCCGTGGCAAGCAGGACCTGACCATCGATGGGGAAGGAGCAGAGCTCATGTTCCACGGTGCCATCACGCCTTTTGTGCTGGACGAAGCGGAAAACATCGCCATCCGGAACCTGCACGTGGATTATCGCAATCCCTTCTTCACCCAGGCAAGGATCACCGCCGCCGGTGCCGATTTCACAGACCTGACCTTTGACGGCGACACCTTTGCCTGCAAGCTCAAGGACGGCAAGCTGTGCTTCTATTCGCCGGAAGACGGTTGGGAAAGTCTGGAATACCGTGTGCTGGTCACCGAGTTCGACGACAACGGCAGACCCTCTCCGTACCTGTATCCCTATTTCACCGTGCTGGGTGAGGTGGAGCAGGACTTCCTGGCCGGTATGTACCGCTATTTTACCGCCGAGCAGGTGAGCGAAAATACCATCCGTCTCCATGGTTCTATCGGCTATACCCATACCGTGGGCAACTGGTGGGTCTGCACCTTTGGCGGACGGCATAACCCCGGCATCTTCATCACCGATTCCAAAAACGTCACCCTGACCGACATAGAGCTGTACCACACCGCCGCCATGGGTGTTATCGGGCAGTGCTCCGAAAATATCACCTTAGAGCGAGTCAATTGCCGTGTACGCCCCGGTTCCGGCAGAGTCCTGTCCGTCAGCGCCGACGCCACCCACTTCGTCAACTGCACTGGCCAGATCACCTACAAGGATTGCACCTTTACCTCTATGCTGGACGATGCCGGCAACTTCCACGGCATCTACACCATCGTGGAAGACAAACTGGATGCACACACCCTGCTTCTGCGCTACGGCCATTTCCAGCAGCGTGGCATCAACCTGTACCGCCCCGGTGATATCGTGCGCCTGGTGGACAACCAGACCATGCTGCCATACTGTGAGCTGACCGTCACCGATGCGAAGCTGCTGTCCGGCGAAAACCTGCAGCTGACGGTAGCCGAGAACCTGCCGGAATCCCTGCAAAAGGATCACGTGATCGAGAACCACACCCGTATGCCCGCTGTCCATCTGGACGGCTGTACCTGCGGCAACAACAGACCCCGTGGGTTCCTTTTGACCACCTGCAAAAAGGTGCTGGTGGAAAACTGTACCTTCTACAACATGAACTGCGCCATCGAGTGTGCCGGAGACGCCAATAGCTGGTACGAAAGCGGCCCGGTGTGCGACGTGACCATCCGGAACAACAACTTCGCCGATGCAGCCTACGCCGGTGGCTACGTGGTGACCATCGCGCCGGCCGTCCGGGAGAATGTTGGTCAGCACTACCACCATGGCATCACCATCGAGCACAACCACTTCCGCCTCCACGAAAAGCGCTTCCTGTATGCCCGGTATACCGATGGCCTGACGTTCCGGGACAATACCTACACCGAAGACCTGACCCTGCCGTCGCACCCGGTAGGCGCACCCATTGTGACCGAAAACTGCACGAACACCGCCATCGAAGAACCGAAAACGATCTAAACAAAAACGAGAAAAAGTCTGCTGCCTTTCCCAAAGAACAGGGAAGGACAACAGACTTTTTCTGATTCTATTCCGTTTACACTGGGTTATATACAAACCTGGCTTTACGCCTGTGCCAGTGCTTCTTCCAGAGCCACAGCCAGCTGGTCACCGCAGGAGGTCGGCTTGAACCCACAGGTGTTGCCCCGCAGCAGCTCGATGACACGGGAAGCCTCCATGCCTTCCACCAGCTTGCTGATGGCCTTCAGATTCCCGTTACATCCACCGGTGTACTTTACGTCCTTTACGATCCCGTCTTCCAGGGCAAAATCGATCTGCGAGGAGCAGGTGCCTTTGGTCTTGTATGTGTAGTATTTCATTTTTGTACGTCCTTTCATTGTTAGAAAATCAATCAGCTGTAGGCGGCCAGTCGGTGACCGGATCGGTCAGGGTCACGTGCCCACTTACGGCTTCCAGGGTGAACTTGTTGTTGCTGGAGGCATTCTGCGTGAACCCGGTACCCAGGTCGTTGCCATTGACCGTCACAGAGCCGCTGTCCAGCTCGACACTGTAGTTTAGGGAACCAACGGTTTGCTTCGGCGTGATATTGGCTTCCACCGTGCTGCACTGGATCGTCGTCATAGGCATCATGCCCTTATCGATGTCCATGGTCAGCGCCGTGCAGTCGATGCTGCAGGTACCAAAGGTGCTGTTTTGCATATGCAGTCCCACCTTCTCTCCACCCAGATTGACTGTGGCGGCAGAGGTGTCGGTGCTGTACAGGGTACCATCGGTAAACGTGAAGGTGTATTCCGTTCCATAGCTGATGTTTTCCAGATACACATTGCACGTTTCGCCGGTCAGCGTCACGATCTTCAGATCCACGTTCTCTCCACCCAAATAGATGTTGAGCACCTTGTCACCCACCGGTTCTTCCTTCTCGAAGGACAGCAGATACCGCAGCCCCTTGAAGGAGATCCCATTTTCCCAGAACTTCAGCATGGAGGTCACGTCTGCCACCTCGTCAAAGGTCACGACCCGGTTGGAGGTGTTGCAGGAATAATAATTGTCACGAAAATTGATCGTTTCGATATAGGATGTTTCACTGCCGCCGTAAATGTGGACATCCGCATCGCTGACACGAATATCCAGCTTGGAGATGGTGGTCTCTGCCAGATCGATGGTGTTGACCAGACCATAATCTCTCGTTTCCGCAAACAGAGCCTGCCCCTCGGCCTCAGCCATATTTTTGGCGATCAGGCAGGTCACAAGCCCCGCCACGATCAGCAGTACCGCCACGATCATAGAAATAACAGATGCAGGTCTCACAGCTTATAACACTCCCTTCTTGCCAGATAGAACAGATTCCGGAGCCGGTGGAAGACGAAGACGAAAAACACCGTCAGCCACTTCATGACCCAGGGCAAAAACCGGATGGCCAGATTGTATAGGATCACACCGGCCAGTAGCGCACCACCAATGATCATGACACCCAGCCCGATCTCGTACAGCCCGGCGGCCACAAAGGAGAAGAGCTGTGTGATCCCGTAGATGATCCCAACAAGCGCCAGTCCGCAGCCAGCCGCTACGACACCGATCATGCCGGCTACCAGACCAATGATGGCAAGGATGATCCCCAAAAACGCCACGCCAAACAGTGCTAAAATGGCGATCAGCAGCGTCAGGGTGATGGGCAGGGTCACGATCAGCACAGACCAGAAAATCGCCACACCCTTGGTGGTCTTGTCCCGTTCCGTGGGTGTGCGGAAGAAATCGGCGGAACGCTGCTGTGGCTGCGATACACTGCGGCTGTACGACGGCTCCTGTCGAGAGGGCTGCTCATGCCGGGAGACAGTATCCTCTCTGGGTGACGCCACAGGAGCAGCGGAGAACGCATCTACCGCTTCCTCCGTTGGCTGTATCGTCGGACGCACCACCGGATCGGTCGCTTCCTCTGCAGGCGGCATGGCAGTTGTTGCCATAGACGACGGTTCCTCCGGTGGCTGCGTATTCGCTGCATAGGCCGACGATGGGGAAGACGTGGATGCCGATGGCATTTGTCCGTTTTTGGCAGCGGTACGTGCTGCTTTGTTTTTATATAAGATCTCGGCAATGCTGTCGGCGATCTCCCCGATCTCAGCAGGCGACCGAATACTTTGAATCTCTGCCAGGTCATCTGCCGTGAAGGTCCGACCCAGCGCAGCCACGTGTTTGGCAGCTGCTTCCGGTGGAATGCCCCGATCGACCAGAGCGTTTTTCAGACCCTCCAGAAAATGGTCCAGTTCCATGACAGGCTTTTCACTCCTTTTTTACATTTTGGAATAGACATTTCCCACATTTCATGGTATACTATAGGGGTAGGCACAAACGCCATGTACGATCCCCAGAATGGATGGAAAATGCGTATAGCTATATTTTATCAAAAAATGGAGAAATAATCAATATGAGAATGCGAAAAAAACGACACGGAAATGAAAGACTGGAAGCCCTTGGCGCACTTTTTCTGCACGAGACAGAAGAAAAGTGGTCGAACCTTGCCGCATACTACGAAAAAGACCAACCGCTGGCCATTGAGATCGGCTGTGGCAAAGGCGGCTTCATCACCGGTATCTCCCAGGCCCAGCCGGATCACAACTATCTCGCTGTAGAAAAGATCAGCGATGTGATGGTGTGCGCAGCGGAGAAATACGCCGGGGACAGAGGTCTGGGCAAGTTGGCGACCCACGGCGGCTGGCAGGCTCCCGACGGCACCATCTACAAGGACGGCCAGTGCTGGGACATCCCCATGTGCGACCGAGGCAATGTGCGCTTCGTGATCGGCGACGCAGCGGAAGTGCTGTCCCATTTGCCGGACGGCTCTGTGGACGTGATCTACGCCAACTTCAGCGACCCATGGCCGAAGAAGGGCTACGCAGACCGCCGACTCACCAGTCCCATCTTTTTGAAAGAATACTGCCGTGTGCTGCGGACCGGTGGTGCCTTCCGCTTCAAAACGGATAACGACATTCTCTTTGACTATTCTCTGGAAACCATTGGCGAAAGCCCCTTGCACATGACCTTCTGCACCAGAGACCTGCACCATTCCGAACGGGCTGGGTCAAACATCATGACCGAATACGAGCGGAACTTCAGCGAAAAAGGCGTGTGCATCAAATCCTTAGAGGCTGTGAAGGAATGATCCATTTGTGCACATACGTATGTGTACATACCTACGTATGTGCGTTAGACGGCAGTATGATCGAAAGGTTCCCGAAATCGGAAAAGAAAAAGCATTTCCCGATTGCCTGGTGGCTCGGTTGCCCGATTGCCTGGTCAAAGGGTCCCTTCGCTGTGACCGCCGCAGCACAGTCTCAAGCTTGAAAAACACGGAAATCAATTTTCAAAAATCTTGCACAGTACCGCCGGATCTAGCAAACAG
>CAZLED010000018.1:0-27404 GCA_964558485.1 uncultured Ruminococcus sp.
GGTGCTTTTCGAGGCGATTAATAGGGGATGGGAGGTCTCGGAGGGTAAGGGGGAATAAACTGCCGAAGAAGTTTAATTTTCCCCCTTACCCTCTGAGTACTGACCGTACAGGTCAGTCATTCCGATACTTATCGGAAAAAGAATATGGGGTAAAACGCCGTACGCCAGTACAAACCAAAAAACTAGGAAAATGGAATAGCCCCCATGGGTAACCAGCCCAAACGCAAGTTTGATGAATCAAAAAAGGAGTGCATTATGATGTGGAGCGGAGAATATATCGTGGGCGCCAACGACGTGGACGGGAACCGGGTCGTGTCGGCTTCCCATATTTTGCGATACATGCAGGACGCCGCCAATTGGCAAATGGAAAGATCCGGGCTGTCCTATGATACCTTGTTCACCGAGCGTGGGCTGGCCTTCGTGCTGGCTGGGATGCGGCTCAGTGCCTATGCACCCATCTACAGTCACCAAACGATCACCGTCCAATCCTGGCCCTGCCCGTCTCGTGGGATGACCTTCCTGCGCTGCTACCGGATCCTGCGGGAGAATCTGGTCATAGCAGAGGCGACTTCCACCTGGGCATTGGTTGGTGTGCAGGACAAAAAGCTGCATCGTGTATCCGAAATGGGTGATATTTACGGCGCAGAACCACCGCTGGCGCTGGATTTCCCCGGTCGGATGAAGCTGCCGGATGGGCTGTCCTGGAGCTTGGTGGGCGAACACACTGTCACCTATGCCGACATCGACATGAACGGTCACATGAACAACACCCGGTATCCCGATATGCTGTGCGGCTTCCTGGGCTCTATGCAGGGCAAACGGGTCATCTCCATGGTACTGCACTTCCAGTCCGAAGCACCCCTTGGTGAGACGCTGAAGGTCTACTGCGCTTCCGCAGACGGCACCTACTACCTGCGGACCGTGCGTGCCAATGGTGCGACCAATGTGGCGGCAGAGATTTTGCTAGAAGATATCGAATAGAGAAAAGGCCGGAGACTTGCCAAACGGGGCATATCTTCGACCTTCTTTTTTTATAACTTTACGCTTCCCGTACCACCTTCACCGTTTCCATTCCATAGTATTGCATCAGTCGAACGGCAGAATCGGTGATCACCTCGCCGCAGACCACGATGGGCACAGCCGGTGGACAGCCTACGGTCAGAGCAGCCAGCACACGTCCGGTGGCATCTTCGATGGGGACGACCTCACTTTGGACAAACAGCGCTTCTCGGATGGACATCGCTTTGGCTGGTTTTGTGGGCATACTTGGCGCAACATCGGGTATTGGTTCCCGTTTGGGCAGGCTTTGCAGAACCTTTGTCAGGTGCGTGAGAGCTGCCGATTGTCCCGGGACAGGCATGAGCACCACATGATCCGGGTCGGCAAATTCGCATTCCATATGGTTCGTGCGCAAAAGTTCAGCCAGCGCTGCACCGGTGTATCCGTAGGACTTGGGGCATATGGTCAGCTTGCCGGGTTCGTCTCCCATGCAGCGGTATCCCAGGGAACCAAGCGCCTGCCGACAGTTTGCTACATCTATACAATGCGCCGCCAATGCTTCCGGGTATTCGCCTGCCAGATAGGGATTCAGCCGATCCAGGGAGCACAGCAGCAGGTACGACGGACTGGTGGAGCCAAAGAGCGCCAGAGCATCCTTGCTGTTTTCCAGAAAGCAGGGCAGAGCAGGGGACAGATGCAGGTATGCACAGCCGGTCAGGGTAGGCAAGGTCTTGTGAGCCGAGGTACAGCACAGGTCGGCACCCAGATCCATGGGATGACAAGGCGTCGGCAGAAAGTGCAGGTACGCCCCATGGGCACCGTCCACTGCCAGATACACCCCATGCCGATGACACACGTCTGCGATCCCGGCGATATCCACCATGTTTCCTAAATAATCTGGGCTGGTGATATACACCGCCATGGGCTTTTCGTCTATGCTACAAAGCATCTCCTCTACCTCGGTGGGCGTCACTTGGCAGGAGAGATAATTGTCACCGTTCCCATACAGCCACTGCACATCGATATCCAGGAGTCCGCAGGCAGTCACAAAGGTCTTGTGGGCATTTCTGCCTGCTAAGATAGTCCGACGACCGCCACTTGCCAGAGTCAAGAGATACAGCATGGCACGGATGCATTGGGACGAACCTTCCGTGGAGTAAAACGTTGGACAACCGAATACCAGAGACGCATTGGCTTCGCTTTCCCGAATAATGCCGTCCGCTTCGTACAGACTGTCCGCACCGGCGATCTCTGTGATATCCAACGGTTCCACACCCAGCAGCGGTACATCGACCACACTATTGTGGTCTGCCACACTATTGTGGCCTGGCACACCCTTGTGGCCTGGCATATGGAAGCGCACGGTATCGCTGTTGGCGTAGCTTTGGCAAAAATCAAAGATGGGGGTGCGCATGGATGGTCTCGTCTTCGCAGGAGCCGCAATCGCCGCAGGAGTCGCAGGAATCACCACTGCCCACGGTCTCGCCGTTCATTTCCCGGTAGGCTGCCACCAGAATGGCACATTCCATCCGCTTCCGGAACAGGTCACAGCCGGCTTCGTAAATGCCCGTGATGGAGCCGGTGGCGTGATACGCATTGGCAGCACAACCGCCGGAGCAGTACAGCCGTGCCCAGCAGTCCTTGCATTCCGGCTTGGCGTACACGTTGCAGCCCAAAAATTCCTTTTGGATCTCGGTATTCTTTACGCCGTCCCAAATGTTTCCGAGCAGGAACTTTTCATCTCCCACAAATTGGTGGCAGGGATACAGGTCACCCCAGGGCGTCACCGCCATATATTCTGTCCCGGAGCCACAGCCGGAGATCCGCTTGTAGATGCAGGGGCCGCCGGTCAGGTCGATCATATAATGATAGAAGGTGA
Source organism: uncultured Ruminococcus sp. (assembly GCA_964558485.1). GTDB lineage: Bacteria > Bacillota > Clostridia > Oscillospirales > CAG-272 > UMGS1696. The sequence continues at coordinate 2,879 of CAZLED010000018.1, forward strand.
AGGGTCGGCCTTCCTTGTCCCGTTCTATCATCAGCTCTGCCAGCTTTTCGTACTGCTCCATGACGATGGCAAGGTCTTCTTTGGTCAGGGCAGAGGGGTCACCATCCGCACACACCACCGGCTCCATGGACAGCTCCGTGAAGCCAAGGTCCAGCATGGTCTTGATATCTTCGAGGAAATCCGGGTTGGCATGGGTGAAGGTGCCACGCATATAGTAGGTCTTGTCCGGGTAGGTTTCTCTTGCTTTTACCAGTTTCTGGAATTTTGGCACGATCTGCTCCCAGCTGCCCCGACCGCTGTAGTCCACACGATACCGGTCGTGCACCTCTTTCCGGCCATCCAGAGACAGCACCACGTTGCTCATTTCCCGGTTGCAGAAGTCGATGACGTCGTCGTCGATGAGCATACCGTTGGTGGTCAGGGTGAAGCGGAAGTTCTTGTCGTGGGTCTTTTCCAGCGTCCGGGCATAGGCCACCAGCTGCTTGACCACGTCAAAGTTCATCAGCGGCTCGCCACCGAAGAAGTCCACCTCCAGATTGTGTCGGGTGCCGGAGTTTGCCACGAGAAAATCCAGCGCCTGCTTGCCCACTTCGAAGGACATGACAGCACGCTCGCCGTGGTATTTCCCCTGAGAAGCAAAGCAATACGAACAGTTCAGGTTGCAGGTATGTGCGATGTGCAGACATAGCGCTTTCACCACGCCTGCGGTCTTGTTCTTGAGATAGCCTGCCATATCCTCAAAGGTATCGGGTGCAAACAGTTCTTCGTTGTCCCGGAGTGCTTCGATCTGGCTGTAGCATTCGGCGATGTCGTCGGCGGTGATATCGTTTTTGCCGATGTATTTTTCACCGATCTGGGCAAGGACTTCGTCTTTGGTGTGCGCCTGAAACAGGGCGATCATGTCGTAGGCCACCTCGTCCACCAGGTGCACAGCGCCGGAGCAGATGTCCAGGACGATGTTGTAGCCGCCTAATTGATATTGATGTATCATGATTGGCTCCTTAGCAATAAGTATAGGAAGAAAAAAATACCGCCATAAGCTCGGCGGCATTTGAGGGATTTACTTGGTTTCCTTAGCAGCTTCGTTTTCGCACTTCTGGTTGGCGATACCGCAGCTGGTCTTGCAAGCGGACTGGCAGGAAGTCTGGCATTCGCCGCAGCCACCCTTCTTCACGCTCTTGCACAGGTTTCTGGTCTTCAGGGTCTTGATATGTTCCATAAGGCTATCCTCCGATAGATTTCGTAAATTCTGTATTATTATAGCACACCACGGCACCGTTGTCAAGTGGGTTGGGAAAAGTTTTTTCAAAGTAAGAGGTCAGAAATAAGAAGTCAGAAGTCGTGGTGCGAGGTGTACGTTATGTTTGTGTCCATTTTCTACATTGGTGTCGCTATAGAATCGATTTGGTAAATCGAAAGTAGGGCGGGATGACCTACCCTTGGTATTCACGGCGCTCTCAGGTGACGACATCCCGCCGCCGAACGTGTTTCGCCTGTACATGATTGGTATTAAAAATAACGTTGGATTTAGGCGCCGAACGTGTTATACCGAACAATATTGGTGTTGGTTGTACGTGGGATTTAGGTTGAATATTTTTGTACATCTGTTATCCAATGATCTTTAGATGAAACAATTCCGATATGGACGTGTGTGTATCCGTTATCCATTTTTTGGTTTGTGGATATACACCGTCGTATGTGTTATACCGAACAATATTGGTGTAGGATATCCGTGTGTTTTAGGTTGAATATTTTCGTATATCCGTTTCCCATGATATTGGTTCGTAGATATACGACAGCGGGATTGGGGTGACGTATAATTTTGTGTATCCATTATCCAATAACATATGGTTGTGGACGCACGGCGGCGGGATGTTGGATACCAAATCGTTAGTGTAGTCGAGTAGTTGTCATCCCGCCCTACTTTCGATTTACCAAATCGTTTCTATATCAACACCCGTAACTTCTGACATCTTACCTCTGACTTTGCGAAGCACGGCTTCTGCCTTTGCATACCCACTTGACATCATGCCGGTGCAATGCTATAATAAAGTATATCGCAAATCTTTTCCTATCCTCCCATACGAAAGGACGACAAATTATGATGAATCAAAATGCGTATATCCAGCGGACCTATCGCAAGTTCGACAATGTGCTGGAACGGTATGCGGCACACATCTTTTCGCCTGTCTGTGACCTGGATGGCGTCAGCGGCTTCCAGACGGATGCGCATCTGCGCCTACCGCCGGCTGCGGCTGACTTTAGCCCCATTCGACCTGGCGACGCCTGGGGGCACGAGTACGGCAATCTGTGGCTCCGCTGTGAGATCACCGTGCCGGAGAGCTGTGACGGCGCCATCCTGTGTGCCATCCCCGATGCGGAAGCTGTGGAGATCCTTTGCTTCAAGGACGGTAAGCCCTCCGGTATCATCAATTCTAAGAATAACTTCTTAGGTGCCATGCACTCTGCCATGTTCATCACCGACCACGCCAAGGCTGGGGAACACTTCACCCTGGACTTCGAGTGCTACGCCGGTCACGACTGCCTGGGCTGCTCTCCCTACAGCTGCTACGGCATGGACAGAGCGCAGGCGGATTTCACCAAGCATTTCCACGGCATTCGCCTGTGCGTGCTGGACACGACCTTCCGGGACTTCTGCTTCGATCTTTCCACCGTTCTGCAGATCGCTCGTTTGCCGGAGAACAACTTCACCGCTATGAAGGCACACGAATGCCTGATGAACGCCTTCCCGCACCTGATCCAGGATACCGCCTATGCCACCGTGGACGAGCTGCGTGCGTCTGCCGAAACGATCCTGCCCATCCTGGCTCCGGCTCTGGAAAAGCAGCCCGGCGGCGACCGTTCCCGTGGGTTCATCGGACTGGTGGGACACTCCCACATGGACACCGCCTGGCTCTGGCCGGTTTCTGAGACCATCCGCAAGTGTGCCCGTACCTACGCCGAAGCCCTGACCCTGATGGATATGTACCCGGACTACACCTTTATCCAGTCCTCCGCTCTGCATCTTTCCTGGATGAAGGATTACTATCCGGACATCTTCAAGGGCATCAAGCAGAAGGTGGCTGAGGGACGCTATGACCCCAACGGCGGCGTCTGGGTGGAATGCGACTGCAACGTCACCGGCGGCGAATCCATGGTACGGCAGTTCCTGTACGGCCAGCGGTTCACCGAGCAAAACCTGGGCTACCGCTCCGATGCCTTCTGGCTGCCTGACACCTTTGGCTACAACGGCGCCATTCCCCAGATCATGCTTGGTTCCGGTGTCAAGTATTTCTACACCACAAAGATGTCCTGGAGTGACCTGAACACCTTCCCGGCCGACACCTTTGTATGGCGTGGCATCGATGGCAGTGAGGTCATGACCCACCTGAACCGGATGCACGTGATCCCCGATGTGCCCACGCTGAACATGGCGGTCAATGAGATTCGGGACAAGCACTCCAACGACAGCCGACTGGTGGCCTATGGCTTCGGAGACGGCGGCGGAGGACCCACCTACGGGATGTTAGAGTACATGAAGCGTGTGAAGGACCTTTGCGGTATGCCCACCATCGAGCCGGTGACCGCCAGCTCCTTTATGCAAAAGCTGGAAGCACGCCGGGACAAGCTGCCGCTGTACGATGGAGAGCTGTACCTGGAATACCACCGTGGCACCCTGACCCAGATGCACGACGTGAAAAAGAACAATCGCCTTGCCGAAATAGCACTGCGGAACATGGAGCTGTTCGGTGTGCTGACGGGGAAGACGGACAAAGCCCAGCGGGACGAAATGTACAAGGTGCTGCTGAAGAACCAGTTCCACGACATCCTGCCCGGCACCAGCATCCCCAAGGTCTATGAGATCGCCATTCCGGAGATGCAGGCACTGATCGCCCAGGCAAACGAGATCACGGGTACCTATGCGTCTTGCCTGGCAAATGCGGACGAAAACAAGGTTTCTTTGTACAATACGCTGTCCTTTGAGCGGCACGACACGCCGTTTTGGCGGGTTCCCACAGCTTTGCCGATGCGGTGAGCCAGGTCTACACCGACATGGACGGCAACGAAAAGACCGTCGTAGAGGCCACCATTCCGGCTATGGGCACCGTAGTGCTGACTGCCGGTACGCCTGCTGGGTCTGTCGCAAGTGCGTTCCAGATGAGCGGAAACGTGCTGACAACACCGCTGTACACCGTGACCTTTGACGAGAACGGGTACATCGCTTCTCTCATCGACCGTAGAGTGCACAGAGAAGTAAAAAAGGCCGGTGGCGCCGCTTTGGGTACCCTGTGGTTTGGGGAATGCCTGTGCACGGACTATGACAACTGGGAGATCGAGGACGATATTTTCCAGAAGCTCTTTGCCGTCACCGAATGTTTGTCCCACGAAGTGGTGACCGATGGCGCTGTGGAATACCGGGTACGCAGCACCTATAAGCTGAGCAAGAACTCTACAGCTGTAGTGGATACCGTGTTCTACGCCAAGGATCCCCGGATCGATTATGAGGTGAAGCTGGATTGGCACGAGACCCATGCGTTGCTGAAGGCCGGATTTGACGTGAACGTGCGTTCCGGATTTGTGAAGAACGAGATCCAGTTCGGGCACGTAGAGAGACCCACCACCCGGAACACGTCCTTGGAGGCCGCCAAATTTGAGGTGTGCAACCATCGTTGGTCGGACCTGTCGGAATCCCGGTATGGCGTGGCGGTGCTGAACGACTGCAAGTACGGCATTTCCGTGGAAGAATCCGATATGCGGCTGACCCTACAAAAGGGCTGCTATCGTCCCGATCCCATCACGGACAACGGCGTCCATACCATGACCTACAGCCTGCTGCCCCACGTGGGAGCCTTTGCTGCGGAGAACGTGGTGTACCCGGCGTACGAGCTGAACTACAAGCCTGTGGTGGTGCCCGGTGTGGTGACGAACGAACAGCTGTTCACTATCGATGCCCCCAACGTGCTGTGTGAAGCGGTAAAGGCAGCGGAGGACGTGGAGAACGCATATGTGCTGCGTCTGTACGAATGCGAACGGAACACGACAAACTGCACCATCGCCCTGCCGGGTGCCAGACGGGTGACCGTAACAAACCTGCTGGAAGAAGCCGGCACCGAGCTGCCCATGGTAGACGGCAAGGTAAATGTGACATTCCATCCGTTTGAAATCAAGACCATCGTTGTGGAAAAGTAAGAAGTCGTGCTACGCAAAGTCAGAAGTAAGATGTAAGAAGTCAGAAGTCATGGGTGCAGGTCGTATGTACGGCTTGTACCCATTTTGGTTTTCCTATATTGGTGTCGCTACGGAAACGATTTTGTACGCCGCACTACTTTCGATTTACCAAACCGATTCTATATCTACACCAAATATAAAATGGGTGCAAGGCTAACAAAAACCTTACACCCATTCTGTTTTCCTATATTGGTATCACTGTAGAATCGCTTTGGTCATACGTAGTATCTGACATCTGATGTCTAACCTCTGACTTTGCGCAGCACGACTTATCACTGCACTTCTGCTTGGTGCAGGGCCTCTACGAGCTTGTCTAAGCTGGTGTCGATGGACTTGGCTAAGGATTCCATACGGGACATATACGTGTCCTTGCCGCTTTCTACCAGGCTGAAGGGGACGTCTGCTACGGCGTTCAGCACGGTGCCGTACACGAAGAACGGGTCGATGTAGCAGGATTCCAGCACCAGGTCCATCATCTCACAGGTGTCTTCGTCTCTCGATGCCTTTGCCTTTAGTACCGTATCGTAATACGTGGGTCGTACATCTCTGTAGCTGTAGAAGTTTTGGGCTTCCAGGATCACTGCGGACATCTCCGTGTTCTTGGCCGTGATCGGAATGGCAAAATAGGACGAACCATAGTTCCGGTTCCTGTATTCGCTGTCTACATCATATTTCGGATACGGAAGAATACCAAAGTCCGATTCCATATCCCGATAGTTCGTAGAGGCACCAATGGCAGACATCAGGAACATGATCTGGTCGCCCATGAACAAATTGCCGCCGTCGATGGCATAGGCATTGCTGATATCTTCATAGAAGGACAACGCTTTCTTGAAAATGTCGTAGTTCTTCTCGGTGGTCAGCGTGGGGACCAGGGTGCCGTCAGCTTCCTTCTGACACAGCTCCGTGCCCAGGCTCCACAGAATGGCACGACCGGACTGCAGGTCAGAGGCAGAACCGTATAAGTCCTTATCCGTCATAGCGCCGTCTCCGTCCAGATCCTGGGCTGCAGCGGTACAAAGCTGGGTGTACAGATCCCATGTCCATTCGCCTTCTCGGACGGTGTTGTACAGCCCATCCAACCCGAACGCACCATCCAGACCGGATTCGGCATATAAGTCTTTATTGAAGAAAATGGCGTTCATGTTGGCGATCATATCCAGGGTGTACCAGCCTACCGCACCGGGCAGCATCCCATCGATCAGTGCAGCATCGTTCCAACCGCCGCACCACCAGGGTTCGTCCAACGCCAGCACATCCACCTGGGTCAGGTTGAAGAACCAGCCGTTGACCTCAGCACCCCACCAATAGTCGGGAACGATCAGGTCGTAGGCTTGATCCTGCGCCAGAATGCTGGTGCTGATGGTGTTGTTAAAGGTCGTCCGGTCACTGACCACATCCACAAAGGATAGAGCCACATTGAATTCTTCGGTGACAAGGGTATTTCGGTTGTATACCGCATCGTTCAGGGCTTCCCCGGTATATTCCTCGGCGGTGAAGTGGTGCAGCTTTTCGGTACGCACCAGCGACACATAGCTCTCGCCACCAAAGTCGTAGCCGGTCAGCCCATGGGTCAGCTCTGTCTCAGTCTCCACAGGCGCAGTCACTACATCCGTAGCAGTGGTATCGGTGGTAGTCTCGGTATTGCCGTTGCTACAAGCGCTCAGCAAAGAAGCGATCATCAGCATAGCCAGCAGCAAAGAAGCAGGTCTTTTCATGATAGAATATCCTTTCTGATAAAAACATAGTACAACACAACATCATTATACACCATAAACCAGAGAATTGCAATGGTTTTTTGGCGATTTATGCAAAAAAGGTCGTCCCCAAAACGAGGACGACCAAGGTTTTCGACAGACGAACGGCAGTTGCAACAGCTGGGTTTGTTTACCGTCAGTTACAACAGCCGCAGATCAGGATCAACAGCAGGAGCAGGATCCAGATCCATTCGTTGTTCTCGAAGATATTACAGAAGCATCCCATATTTTTATCCTTTCCCATCGCATTTTCCGATCCCCAAACCGGAGAACGTGAGCAGCACCCTTTGCCACTCTGGTATTAGGATATGCCGCTGCGGAGGAAAGTGCTACATGGAATAAGTAAGAGGTTAGAAGTCAGACGTCAGAAGTCCTCACGGGTGTCGCAAAAGTATCGATTTACCAAAGCGATTCCGCAGCGATACCAATATAGGAAAACAAAAATGGGTACAAGCCGTACATACGACCTGCACCCATGACTTCTGACTTCTTATTTCTAACTTCTGACTTAGGTAAGGTCCAGTCTGGTGCAGTTTTCCAAAAAGTCCTGCGCCTGGGATAGGCTGCCGGTGGGGATCTCGACGGTGGCGGCACATTTCTTGCACGTCACCCGGATCTTGTCTTCGAAAATATCCACCACATATTCACCCTTCCCAGCCGGGCAGTGGCAGTAGATGGCGCCTTCGTCCTGCAGCTCCTGGATCACGTACAGCACAATGTCGTACACCTGGGGGTCCGTCAGCTCGCCACGTTCCCCGCGTGCCCCGGCAAAGGTCGCAAAATCGGTGTCCCCCAGCAGTTCCGACAGCTCATCCTCTGCTTCCTTGGCGGCCTTTTGCACCTTGTCTGCCTGACCGATAAAACAAATATCCAACCCCGAATAGGCGCAGGGCAGCAGAAACAGCTCCTTCTCAAAAAACATCTGGGACGAGATCTGGTAGCTGTGGGGCGTGGGACAGGCAAAGCAGGGTACGTTCAAGCGCACCTTTTTATCCTTGGTGTAAATAATTTCCAGTGCCGACTCTCCACAGGGACATTTCAGACGCATCATATCGGCCGTCAGCGAAAATACGCCGACCATGCTCATCACCAACGCACCGCAGGCCGGACAACGGTACGCTACGGTGGTTTCTTTGGGCGTTAGTACCATGATTCTTCTTTCCTTTATCTTCTATATTTCATTAATATTATACACATTGCGCCGGCGAATGTCAAGGGCAATGTTGCAAAACCCGGCGAGATATGGTATAATGTTGCAAAACCCCACGAAAGGAGCAGCACCATGGAGTACCAAAGGGAGCGAGATACGTTGTCCGTCACCGTCACCGAGCTGGCCGGCTATGCCTATGGCGTGGCAAGACCATTGGCGTACACGGAAAAATACGGCTTCAAACGAGCGTTCGATGCAGAAGCACCGGTGGTAATGCCTTCGCATGAGGAACAATTTCCGAACAAAACAGAACCGGCGCCAAATGACGAAGTCACAGCCGACCCCCACAGCGAAGACCCGACGCAGCTTGGCAAACGCTACCACGTGAACCGTGCCACAGATCGATTGGTGGAAAACCATTCATCGGCAAATCAAACATTGGCAGGCAAACTATTAGGGCTTGATACAACAACCGCCGCTGCGGAGGTCGAGCTTGCCTGGGTCGGTACCATCGATGGGATGTCCGTGGAGCTCCATGGTCGTGCGGATAGTATCTCCTTTGACGGTACCCTCCATACGGTGGAAGAGGTCAAAACCATCTCCAGCTTCCAGAACAATCCCAATCCCTTTACGGTGCCGTCTCACTTTGCCCAGGCCATGTGCTACGCCTTCCTGCTGTGCCAGACCAGCGCCGTGGATCGGGTGGCAGTGCAGATCACCTTTGTGCGCCGGGCCGATGGTGCCAAACGATGCTGGCGTGCCGTGTTCGGTTTTTCGCTTCTGGAAGCCTTGGTAGAACGGCTGTTCCGCCGTGCCATGCCCTTTTTCCGGATCCAAAAGGAACGCCTGACTCTGCGACTGGATGAACTAAAATCCTTACCCTTTCCGTACCCCACCATTCGCCCCGGTCAGGAAGATTTCATCAAGGAAGCCTTTCGCACCATATACCATAAAAAACGATTGTTCGTGTCGGCACCCTGCGGTATCGGCAAGACCATGTCCAGTCTGTACCCGGCCTTTCGTGCCATCGGACAGGGCAAGTGCGACCGGATTTTCTACGCCACCGCCAAGACCATCACCGGCAAAGCTGCTCTGGACGCCGCCCAAACCTTGTCTGCCCATGCACCCCATATGCGTGCCATGCTGCTGCTTGCCAAGGAGCTGCAGTGTCCCATGGGCAAGCTCGAAGGAGAATCCAGCATGGCGCTGAAGTGTCCCATTTGCACCTGCCGCCGGGATATTGGTTGGGACAACACCTTCCGGCCTGTGGCAGCACGGGAAGCCGACGCCCTGTTGGAGCTGCTGACGGGTGGCACTATCTATACCCCGGAACAGATCAAGGCCGTGGCAGCCAAGCATGAGGTCTGTCCCCACGAACTGGCACTGGCGCTCAGCGAATCCTGCGACCTGATCGTGTGCGACTACAACTATCTTTTTGACGATACTATGCGGCTCCGACGATATTTCAAAGACCCCAACCGGCGTGAGCGATACGTGTTCTGCATCGATGAGGCCCACAACCTGCCCGATCGTGCCCGGGAAATGTATTCAGCAACGCTGAACTATGAGGACATCGAAAGACTTCGTGCGGTGAAGGACAAATGCTTCCCGGAGGACGCCAAATTTGAAGAAGCGCTCTGTTCGGTGGAAAAATGGTTTGCAGTGCTGTTCCGGCAGTGCGAACGGGAAGCCAGCCTGGTGACTGTAGGGAAGACCGAGAAAAAGCTGGGCTACGTGCGCTCCACGGAGATCCCCATTTCCATCACCAAACGATTCGGCAGACTGAACAGCGTCCTGTGGCAGCACATCAAAAACCGCCACGAATTCGCCGGTACCCTGGTGCCCTATCGCCAGACCATCGCCAAATTTTGTCAGGCTGCAGCAGTTGCCGACGACCGATTCTGCTTTTTTGCATCCAGCGAAACCCCGACCAGCGCAGCCACAGTAACTGACGCAGTAGTAGCCAACGAAGAACCCGTAGCTGACGCAACCGCAGAGGAAACGGCGCTTCCGGAACTGTTTCAGCACAAAATGACCGTGCAGATCCTGTGTCTGGACCCGGGCGAACGACTGAATGCCATGCTGAAAAGTGCCAAAGCATCGATCTTTTTCTCTGCCACACTTTCGCCCATCGAATATTACCAAAGCGTCACCGGTTCCAAGGACAGCGTGTACCTGGACCTGCCGTCTCCCTACGAGAAGGACAACCTGTGTCTGGTGGCCTACGATGGCGCCAGCACCCGATTCAGCGACCGCCGGGACAGTGCCGAGGACGTAGCAGACGTGATCGAGCAGGTGGTGGAAGCCAAAATGGGGCACTACATCGTATACTTTCCTTCCTATTTATATATGCAGTCCGTGTATCGCCTGTTCCGGAAGCGTTGTCCCCACATTCCCACGGTGCGCCAGAAAAGTGGCATGACGCTCTTTGACCGTGAGCAGTTCCTTCGTGTGTTCGAATCCCAGAAATATCCGCATCTGGTTGGATTTTGTGTGCTGGGCGGTATGTTCTCCGAGGGCATCGACTTGATGGGAGATTCGCTGATCGGCGCCATCGTGGTGGGAACGGGACTGCCGGGTCTGTCGCCGGAGCGAAATATCATGGCGGAATATTACCAGAACCGCACGGAAAACGGTCAGGAGTTCGCCTACGTCTATCCGGGCATGAACAAGGTCCTGCAGGCGGCCGGACGTGTGATCCGTTCCGAGACCGACCGAGGCGTGGTGGTGCTCATCGACGACCGCTACAACGAACCGGGCACCAAGCTGCTGTTCCCGTCCCATTGGCAGCACATCCGCTACACCGCAGATCCCTACAGCCTCAGCCACATTTTGGACGAGTTTTGGAAAGATGAATAAAGAAGGCAGCATTATAGCCATGATTCTTTGGAAGCACCACGTCTTGACTTTGCACCGCGGATTTGCTATAATGTATAGCGGTTAAGAATCAGAGAAATACGAATACATGAGGAGAAAGAATGCAGATGATGAACAAGAAGAATGCGCTGTCCCTGTTGCTGGCGGCACTGCTGGCTGCGTCCTCGCTGGTATCCTGTGGGGAAAAGACGGACGATACCAAGAACGCTGACACCACAGCCGCCACCACACAGACTACGGAAACCGAAGAAACCGGGTATCCCCTGGGTCTGCCGGAGGACTTGGACTATGGTGGAACCAGCATCACGGTACTGGGCTGGCAGCACTACGAGGACGTGGAATTTGACGCCGAGGAAATGACCGGTGAGACCGTCAACGATGCCATCTACAAGCGCAACGCATTGGTGGCTGACCGACTGAACGTAAGCCTGACCTTTTTGGAAGAGAATGGTCGTGCCGGGGACACAAGCTGGATGAACCTGGTAACCAACGCCAACACTGCCGGTGACGGTGCCTACGACTTTGTGGCAGGACACAGCAACAACATCGGTGCCCTAACCTATACCGAGCAGTTCCTGAATATGCTGGACTACGACTATCTGGATTTCCAGGCACCCTGGTGGCGTGAATCCCTGATCGAAAAGGCAACGATCCTGAACAAGCTGTACTTTGCCACCGGCGACATTGCACCCAGCTCTCTGGGCAGAAGCCAGGGCATCTTCTTCAACGGCAAGCTGCTGACGGACTACGGCCTGGAAGACCCGTATGAATTGGTAGTATCCGGCGAATGGACCTTTGATAAGATGGAAGAGATGGCCACCGGCACCTACATCGACCTGAACTCCGACGGCAAGGCACAGGAAGCCAACGACCAGTTCGGCTTCTCCATCGACGGTATCCAGGTACAGGCATTGGCGCTGTCCTCCGGTATCGTATCCGTGTCCGCCAACGAAAACGGTATTTTGACCATCGACCCGGACTATATGTCGGAGCGCACCGTATCTCTGGTGGAGAAATGGACCTCGTTCCTGCACGATTCTCCGGACACCACCTTCATCAAGGTCGGCGACGATGCCACCGTATTCAAGGAAGGTCGTTCGCTGTTCTATGCATTCCCGCTGGGGCTCATCAGCTCCGAGCTGCGTGACCTGGACTTTGACGTAGGCTTTGTACCCTATCCCATGTTCGACGAGGTGCAGGGAGACTACGTGGTCTGCACGTCCAATGCCTACTCCCTGTGGGCGATCCCGTTGGCTGCCAAGGACCCGGCTATGAGCGCAGCCGTTATGGAATACATGGCATACGCCGGCAACCTGATCGTGATCCCTGCCATTTTCGAGACCTGCTACAAGGTGAAGTACAACACCACCGACTCCATGCTGCAGTCTGAGGTATTCGACATCGTCCGCAGCAACCTGATCTTCGACATCGGTCGTATCATGAACAGTTCGCTGAACAACGTATTTGGTATCGTATCGGAAGTGATCAACAGCGGCAGTGGCAACTTTGCCTCCAAGATGGCCAGCAGCCAGAGCGGCATCGAAAAGAAGCTGGAACAGTGGATGGAAGCCATTTCGGAATAAAAGAATATGAATCAAAAGATACGCACGACAAGCGGCACCAGGCTGCACGACGTGCGTATTTTTTGCAAAGTCAGAGGTGAGAAGTCAGAAGTCATGCTAACGCAAAGTCAGAAGTAAGAAGTTGGGTGCACAGTGTACGTTGGGTTTGTAGCCCATTTTGTATATGGGTATTGCTATGGAATCGGTTTGGTCGCACGTAGGACTTCTTATCTCTGACTTCTGACTTTTCTATTGACATACCTGACAAATTATGCTATAATACCTTTGTAACCAATACATATTAAGACGGCTGCCCCTTCACCCGTGCTGAGAGAGCCTTTGGAGTATTCTAAAGTTTCCACACGGAGAAAGGAGGCGATGCATTACAAGCTCTTTCTGACATGGGAATCTTCACATGAAAGGGGAACTTGGGAATGGATACTTTGCAAATTGTTATCTATACTCTGCAACTCGTCAATGTAGTTCTTGGTTTGATCTATCGAGTTTACAAACTGCACCAGGTGCTTACAGATTTGGATACAAAGAAAAAGTGAGCCGTCTGCTAGCAACAGATTGAGCTCACTGGGTGGAATGAAGGCCCACAAACCCTTCATTCGTAAATCCTTCTGAGTATCATGAGTGGCAGCCGCTATGTTGAGGTTGCCGATAGAGGGGAGTATTTGCTTCCCTCTATCGTTATTATAGCACACTTTTTATGGCTTGTCAAGTGCTTGCGCAAATTCAGAGATAAGAAATAAGAAGTCATACACCACGTGCTACCAAATCGATCCTACACCGATATCAATATACAAAATGTCTACAAACCCAACGTACACTGTGCACCCGACTTCTGACATCTGCCATCTTACTTCTGACTTTGCGTTAGCACGACTTCTGCCCTCCGACTTATTTTCCTGTATTTCCCAATTTCCTATTGCAATCTGTTTCCGTTTTGTGTATAATGTAGGCAGAGAAAACCCACATCCTTTATCATAGGAGAAATAGTATGGAAAAAATCAAGCTTGCCTTGGTCGGGATCGGCGGCTATGGCAAAATGTATACAGACTATCTCTTGGACCGACACGACGACCGCATCGTTCCCGTAGGCGTAGCGGACCCCTTTGCCTCCACTTCGCCCAGACTGAGTGACCTGCAGAGCGCCGGGATCCCCGTGTACGATTCCATCGACAGCTTGCTTGCCGAGCAGTCGCCGGATCTGACCGTCATCGTCACGCCCATCCAGTTCCACACGCCGCAGATCCTGGCTGCCCTGCAAGCTGGGTCCAACGTCCTGTGCGAAAAGCCCCTGTGCGCCGACGAAGGGGACATCGAAATATTGGAAAAAGCCAGCCGGGACGCCGGACGGTTCGTGTTTATCGGCTACCAATGGTCCTACAGCCCGGTGACCCTTGCCATCAAAAAAGATATCCAGAGCGGAAAATTCGGCGGTTGTATCGATATGAAATCCATGGTCCTGTGGCCTCGTGACTTTGCCTACTACCACCGTGGCTCCGGCTGGGCAGGGAAGATCCGGGACGACCAGGGCAACGCCGTCTATGACAGCATCGCCAACAACGCCACCGCACACTACCTCCACAATATGCTATTCGTGCTGGGCAAAGACGGAGAAGCTGCCACACCGGCCACCATCCACGGGGAGCTGTACCGTGCCAACGACATCGAAAACTACGACACTTGTAAAGTAGACCTGACCATGCCGGATGGGGCAGCGCTCCACTACTTGACCTCTCACGCCGTGGACATGAGCCTGAACCCCATCTACCACTTCCATTTCGAGAAGGCAGACGTCTACTATGCCCAAAGCGATACGCCTCTTGCCCGGTCTTTGATGCCTGCGGACTACACCGAATACGGCAAGGCTGTGGCAGTGTTCCGTGACGGCACCCGATACACCTACGGCGATCCCTTTGCCAACGACCTGCAAAAGTTAGAGACCGCCATCACCGCTGCCCTTGCCGGGGATACCAACGAATACCCCTGTGGGATCCGGGCTGCCAGCGTACATACCAAAGTGATCAACTATCTGCAAAAGCAAGAGACCGTCCGTGCCTTCCCGGCTGACCGTGTGGTGCGTTCCGACAAAGCCGTGTACGTGTCCGGACTGGTGGACGATATGGTGCGGTGCTGGCACGATCCGGCACACACAACGCTGTTTGCAAAGTGATATAGAAGGAGAATGATCGATGGAAACCATTGTCAAGCGTCTTCGGGATGCCGGTGAATACTATGCCGCCGGATTGATTGAAAACCCCAACGATACACCACTGCTGGCCTTTTCCCGTGCTACGGCAGACTTTTTTGCCCATGCCGCTCTGCCACCCTACGAAGGCGGTAGACTGTACCCCTGCGGCCTGTCCCTGACCAACACCAACTACCTGGGTGCCGTGCCGGAATATTCCTATACGTGGCGGTATCTGCCTGGAGAGATCGAGAAAAAGGTGCCGGAAGCCGTGCCCTACCTGAACCAGATCGCCGGTCGTGTGGCACCCATCTGCACACCCCACACCGTAGGCGGCGCTGGATACACCCATTCCTTCATCAATTTCCGCCGGATCCTCAACGATGGTCTGATCGGCTACCGGGCTCGAGTGGATGCGCTGCCAGAAGGAGATTTTCGCCTGGCTATGACCCTGCTGCTGGACGGCATCGAGATTTTGCGGCAACGGATGATAGACTATTTGGAGAGCGAAAAAACGCCGGAGAATGCAGACCGGATCAGCGCCATCATCGATGCCCTGTCCTGGGTGCCGAACCACACGCCACGAAATATTTACGAAGCCATTGTATCCTGGAACTTTGTGTACTACGTGGACGGCTGTGACGATTTGGGTGGCCTGGATCGTGGGCTGTACCTCTATTGGCACGGCGAAAACATCGAAGACCTGCTCAAAGAGCTGTACTCCCATGTGGACGTGAACAACAGCTGGTCGTCTCCGCTGGGTCCCAATTACAACGAACTGACCATCCAGTGCCTCCACGCTGCCCAGAACTGCCGCCGTCCGTCCTTCCAGCTACTGGTGACCGAGGATATGCCCGACGACGTGTGGGAAGCGGTGTACGCATCCATTGGCTCCGGCTGCGGTCAACCGGCGCTGTACAACTTGCACGGCTTTGTGAAGGAGATCCACGCACGTCTGCCCCAGGTCACCGATGCCGATATGCCCTATATGGCCTTTGGTGGCTGTACGGAGACCATGATCGAGGGTCTGTCCAACGTGGGCTCCGACGACGCCGGGATCAATACCGCACTTGTCTTTGACCATTTCTTCCGGGAACATCTTGGCGACTATACCGATTTCGATGCCTTCATGGACGGCTATTGTTCTGCCATGGAAGAGACCATTGACGAAGTCTGCGCCATTCTGGAAGAGCACCGGAAGACCAGAGCCGCCTACCGACCCCATCCGGTTCGCACCCTGTTCGTGGACGACTGCATCGACAAGCAGATCGATTTCAATGCCGGCGGTGCCCGATACAACTGGTCGGTCATGAACGTGGCCGGTGTGATCAACGTGATCGACTCCATGGCGGCCATCGAGAAGCTGGTGTTTATCGAAAAGAAATATACGGCTGATGCATTTATCAAACTGCTGGACGAACGGGAGCCCATGTTCTTAGCCCAGTGCAAGAGCTGTCCCAAGCATGGCAACGATGACGCCGCTGTGAACCGCATTGCCGGGATCCTGTCTGATCGGATCTATAGCCGGTTCGAGACCCACACCTGTACGCCGGGTGGCAAATATTTTGCAGTTTCAAACCAGTTCGTGACCTACGCCGACGCCGGTATCGGGATCCGTGCCACACCGGACGGACGTGCCGACAACGATCCTCTGTGCGACTCCTGTGGCGCCGTCCATGGTCGGGACGTATGCGGTCCTACTGCTATGCTGAAAAGCGTGACGGCGCTCCATCTGGGGAAGGTGCTGGGTACACCGGTGACCAATCTGCGCATGGCAAAATCCCACATCGATACGCTGCTGAAGCACATGGTACAAGGCTTCTTTGCCGAAGGCGGTATGCAGCTGCAGATCACCTGTGCGTCCCGGGAAGAGCTGCTGGATGCCCTGGCACACCCGGAAAAGCACGAGAATCTGGTGGTGCGCATCGGTGGGTACGCAGAGTATTTCAACCGACTCTCCGGTGCCCTGAAGCAGACCGTCATCGACCGAACGGAATATTGATAGTATAATTCCAAATAGAAACGAAGCTTGACCAAGCCTACGGCGAAAGGATCGGATATGAACGAAAAAATCAGGATCGGCATCTATGGCATGAACGGCCACCAGATCCACGGACGACTGAAAGATCATCCGGATGGAGAGATCGCCGCCGTGTGTATGACCGAAGACCAATGGAAGAATCTGGAAAATGTGATCCCGGGCTGGGCGAATATTCCCCGGTACGACAGCCTGCCGGAAATGCTTGCCGGCACCAAGCTGGACATGGTGTCCCTTTGTTCTCCCAAACGAGCCGACCAGGAGCAGGACGCCATCCTTTGCCTGGAAACCGGGTGCCATGTGTACGCAGAAAAACCGGCGGTGCTGACGGAGGACGGACTGGATCGGGTGCTGGCTGTGGCAAAGCGGTGCGGCAGAGAATTCCACGAGATCGCCGACACGGTGTTTTACGAGCCCTTCTGGTCTCTGCGGGAGTTGGTGCAAAGTGGGAAGCTCGGCGAGGTGGTGCAGGTGTATGCCCAAAAGTCCTATCCCATGAACCCCGGCAGACGTCCCCAGGATGAGGAGACCGACGGTGGGCTGATCCGCTGGGTCGGCATCCACGGCGTGCGCTTCATCGAGCACATCACCGGACTGGCTGTGACCAATATCGAAGCGGTGCAGACCCACTTTGGTAACGAGACCCTGAACCAAGTGGCAAACGGTAACACGACAGGGCTGTACACGGCGGCGTCTCTGCAAATGGTGCTGGCAAACGGCGGTCTGGCTACGCTGTGCATGAACTATCTCAATCCAAAATCTTTCCCAAGCTGGGGCAACGAACAGGTGCGCATCTTTGGCACCGGCGGCATGGCAGAGATCACCGACGGCGGACGGTACACCCATGTGTACACAGACCATGATGAAGGGTCGCTGGACGTGAGCCAAAGCACCTGCCGGGACTTTCTCGACCTGCTGCTGTGGCACCTGCGCTGCGGCGAGCCCATGCCCATGACACTGGACGAGGAGCTGCATCCGCTGCGTGTGGTCATTCGTGCCGAGAAAATCGCAAGAAGCAAACAATAATGCAACCCAAGTGAGGTACTTTCTATGACGAATAACTATATCCTCGTGACCGACTATATGCCAAATGACGGCAGCCGGGACGTGTCCGGAGACATCCAGAAGCTCATCGACGAAAACCCCAACCGCACCATCTATTTTCCCGACGGCCTCTACCGGCTGGACAATCCCATCTGCACGCCTGCCCATCCCAAAAAGAGTGTAGACTTGCAGCTGTCGGGCTATGCGGTTTTGCAGGCTGGCGAAAACTGGTCCAGTGACGAGGCCATGGTGCGGCTTGGTGCCATCCATCCGGCCAACGACATCATGACCATCGGCAGCAACTATGGCTTTGCCGGTGGCATTGTGGACGGACAGAACAAGGCAAGGGGCATCTCCATCGATGGTGGACGAGAGACCACGATCCACAACGTGTCCATCAAGCATACCACCGTGGGCATCCACATCAAGCACGGCGCCAACTCCGGCTCCTCCGACGCAGACATCACCCAGGTGAACATCGTGGGTTCCGGCGACACAGGCTCCATTGGCGTGCTGGTGGAAGGCTACGACAACACCTTCACCAATATGCGCATCGCCCATGTGTATGTTGGAATGATGCTGTGCTCCTCCGGCAACTGCATCCGGAACGTGCATCCGCTGTACACCTCGGACTATACGGACTACGAAGGTTCATGCGGCTTCTGGGACAAGAACGGCAACAACTGGTACGACTACGCCTACAGCGACCATTTCTCCACGGGCTTCCGCACGGCTGGCCATATTTCCAGCACCTACAACGACTGCTTCACCATGTGGTACAGTCCCCGGGAAAAGGCGCACGTGGCCTTTGCGGCAGAGGGAAAATTCACCTCGGTGGTGACCAATCTGCGCATCGGCTACAACGGCAGAGAAGCGGACAACCGGGTGCTCAAGGTAGGCGAAGACGGCGGCAGCGGCGTGTTCCAGAATCTGTTCTATGACACAAATGTGGTAGACGACCAGGCACACATGAAATATTTAGTGGGGAAAATTCTATAAATCAAACCAAAGCGAAACGAGTCGTGAAAAACTGCGGCTCGTTTTTTTACGGTGAAAAATCAAAAAAATTTTCAAAAACCCCTTGACAAACGTGCAAAGATGTGCTATACTACTTCCATCCAAACCGATGAGGCGGAGATAACGGGGAATATGCTTCCACAGAGAGCCTGCGTTGCTGAGAGTCAGGTGAAAAACAATTCTTCAAGTGAATACGGTCAATGGCCGTGTTTGCCGAAATGGACCGCTGAGGGTGCAGGGAAATCTATATGGCTTTGTTTTTGTATGGAGAGTATTCTGCAACGTGTGGGCATACGTCAGTTGCCGGGGATATGATGGTATCCCGCAAGTGCATGGCTGTCATGGTCATGAAGCAAGGTGGCACCGCGGATAATCGTATTTATTCGTCCTTGGCAGATCGAATCCATCTGTCTGGGACGTTTTTTGATTTTCAAAATTCCTCCCACGCCGGTCTGCGATCCTATTTTCTACATTACTTCATTACGGTGGATGCAACGTGAAAAACGATTGGCATACCCCACACAGCTACGGAGGAAAAAGCTATGATGTACAACGGAATCAACTTCGACACCTATTTCCAGAACTATCCCGACAAGGATGGATATTTCGGCAGATACGGCGGCTGCTATATCTCCGACGACCTGAAGGCCGCTATGGCAGAGATCACGGAAGCCTACTACGCCATCTCCAATTCCCGGGAATTTATCGCAGAGCTGCGCCGGATCCGGAAGGAATTCCAGGGCAGACCCACACCCATCACCCACCTGAAGCGCCTGTCCGACTCCCTGGGCAATGTGCAGCTGTACGCCAAGCGTGAGGACCTGAACCACACCGGTGCCCATAAGCTGAACCACTGCATGGGTGAAGGTCTGCTGGCAAAATATATGGGTAAGAAAAAGATCATCGCCGAGACCGGTGCCGGTCAGCATGGGGTCGCACTGGCAACGGCGGCTGCCTACTTCGGCCTGGAATGCGACATCTACATGGGTGCGGTGGACATCAAAAAGCAGGCACCCAATGTGGCACGCATGAAGATCTTAGGCGCCAACGTGGTGGAAGTCACCGATGGCCTGCAGACCCTGAAGGAAGCTGTGGACGCTGCCTTTGCCGCCTACAGCCGGGAATACAAGGACTGCATCTACTGCATCGGCTCTGTGCTGGGTCCTCATCCGTTTCCGCTGATGGTCCGGGATTTCCAGAGTGTCGTTGGTATCGAGGCAAGAGAGCAGTTCACCGAAATGACCGGTCACCTGCCGGATGCCATCGTGGCTTGCGTAGGCGGCGGCTCCAACGCCATGGGTCTGTTCTCCGGCTTCCTGAACGATCCTGTGGACATCTACGGCATCGAACCTCTGGGCAGAGGCGAGAAGCTGGGGGACCACGCTGCTAGCCTGACGTACGGTACCGAAGGGGTCATGCACGGCTTCAACAGCATCATGCTGAAGGACGAAAACGGCGAACCGGCTCCGGTGTACTCCGTGGCAAGCGGTTTGGACTATCCTTCCTCCGGCCCGGAACACGCCTTCCTCCACGACCTGGGACGCGTCAAGTACGACGTGATCGACGACGAAGAGACCATCGACGCCTTCTACACCCTGTCCCGGATGGAAGGGATCATTCCTGCCATCGAAAGCTCCCACGCCGTAGCCTACGGTATCAAGCTTGCCAAGACCATGGGAAAAGGCTCTGTGCTGATCAACCTGTCCGGCCGTGGCGACAAGGATATGGATTACGTCATCGAGAAGTACGGGATCAGATAAGGTTCGATGCCCGTTGCTATTTGTAGGGAACGGTCTTGACTGTTCCTGCGGCAGCCGATGCAGTAACATGGTTGGTCACACGTGAAAGCTTATGAAGGTGAACCTATGGATACCAAAACCTACCTTGCAGCCTACTATGAAAACTACGATGAAGACGGTCGGTTGACTTCGCCACACGGGAAAGTGGAGTTTCTCACCACCATGCGCTATATCGAAAAATCCCTGCGACCGGGGATGCGGGTGCTGGAGATCGGCGCCGGTACCGGACGATATAGCCATACGCTTGCCCAAATGGGATACCAGGTCGATGCCGTGGAGCTGGTCGAGCATAACATTGAACTGTTCCGGAAGCATACCAAGCCTGGCGAGCCTGTCACCATCACCCAGGGGAACGCCACCGATCTGTCCGCTTTCCCCAGCGATACCTACGACATGACCCTGCTGCTTGGTCCCATGTACCACCTCTTTACGAAAGACGAACAAAAACAGGCTCTGTCCGAGGCGGTGCGTGTGACAAGGACCGGCGGTGTGCTGTGTGTGGCCTATTGCATGGCAGATCCATCGATCCTGTGCTATGGCTTCATCCGTGGCGGTATCCATGTGCTTTTGGAAAAGAAGCTGTTGGACACGGAGACCTTCACGGCACGTTCGAACCCATGGGATCTGTTTCAGCTGTACCGGACGGAAGACATTGATGCCCTGCGCCAAGGGGAGCCGGTGACCAGACTGCACCTTGTGGCAACGGATGGGCACACCAACTATATGCGAGACGTGGTGGATGTGATGGACGCAGAGACCTACGACCTCTACCTGCAATACCACTTTGCCACCTGCGAACGAGGAGACACCATCGGGCTATCCCACCATACGCTGGATATTTTGTGGAAAGATATATAAACAAAGAAAAAGATACAGAGAGAGTGAACGCTTGTCTCTGTATCTTTTTTTGTGGAAATATTCTCGTGCAGCAAGGTGGCGGTCAGTCCAACACATCGGCGGCGGTGATGATGGCATCGTGTTCCCGAAGCAGTGCACGGATCTCGGTCAGTGGTGCCTGCCGCAGTGGGAGCCCATGACGCAGTGCCACCACACCACAAGCCGCCGCAGCTTGTCCCATGGCCATACAGGACGCCTTGACCCGGTAGGCCGAGTTGGCAAGACGATCCCCGGAAGCACAGCGACCAGCCACCAGCAGATTGTCGATCCCCTTTACCAGCAGCGCAGACAGGGGCACCGTGGGGATCTGCCCATCGGTCAAAAACACCTGGTGGATACCGTTGTGTCCTTCCCGGTGCAGATCGATGGGATAAAAGGAGGTGCAGACCGCATCGGGGTATTCGTACCCGGACACATAGTTTTCCGCAGTCATATAGCCGTCGCACAGGATCCGCCGGGTCTCTCGCATGGCAGTGGTGGACGATATGGTCACGATCGGTGGTTCCGGTAAAGACACACCGATTTGGGACAGGGCATCCTGCAGTGCATCCATGAGCCGCCAAACCGAGCTCCGTCCTGCCACCTCTGCAGCGGTACGGGAATCGCTTTCGTCCCCATGGAAGCCGGAGACGTGTCCGATGTTGTTGCCCCGACTGCTTATCAGCCTGGCGATCCCGGCACCCTGCAGATCTGTGGGGTCCAGCCGACCGTCCGCTTCGTATTGCCGCAGGATACGGTCGATCTGCCCACATTGCGCCGGTGTCAGCGACAGCTTGTCCATGAAAAACCGGATCGTGCCAGGCTGTAAAAATCCATCGACCTCGTTTGCTTCGCCGCATTCGTAGGCAGCACCGGCATAGACCGCCATGTCCCCGTCTCCGGTGCAGTCGATAAACACCTTGCCCGACAGCCGCCGCAGTCCTTCCTTGGAAGCTACGACTACAGCTGTCATATGAGTAGGTTCGTTGTCGGTGGTGGCCTGCGCGCTTGGCACAGTCTCCACGGTGCAGACCGGTTGACCATAGTACAGATCCACGCCGGCTTCGGTGAGCATGGTATCCATGAGACAGGCCGCTGCCGGAATATTGACGTGTACGCCGTAGATCCAGTGAGGACCCTCTGCCATTTTGTCCGGGATGACCGCATACCCAGCCGCCGCCAGCCGGGTCACATACTCCCAGCCGATCCCACGGATCACCTGCTTGTGGTGGGCAAAAAACTGGGCGATGTCGTTGTTGCCGCCTACGGTCAGAACACCACCGGGCATATCCTGTCGCTCGACCACTGCCGTTCGCAGTCCTGCCCGACCACCTTGTACCGCCGCCGCAAAGCCAGCTACGCCACAGCCGCAGACGATCAGGTCATAGGCCTTTCCATCGATGATATGCATAGTATCCATCCTTTTCTCTACGTGTTTTATGGTTGAAAAATACAACAACCAAAGGAACGAGAAGCGCCCATCACAGCGGGATCACCTGGGTGCCGTCGGCGGTCACATAGTGCTTCTTGACCCCAAGCAGCTCCATCCATTGCCGGGTCAGCGCCGTGCCGTACATCCGGATCCGACCCATACGCCGCAGTCGTTCGCCATCGGAGAGATAGTCCGGGACCACCGGTTCTGCATACAGCCAGTCCGGCGCACACCACAGGCACACCTTGGGACGAATGGCAGCGTAGACCTCCATGGAAACGTTCATGTGTCCGTGGTGCGCCATCTGCACGATCTCGGAGGGCAGCTTGTCTCTGGACTCCCGGAACAGCACATCGCCTCCATCGGGCCCCAGATCGCCCAGGAACAGCACAGACGTGTTGGGTGTGGTGACCCGGAAGACCGTGGAGCTGTCGTTCATCAGGTTGGCGTGCAGTCCTTCGTGGTAGGTGTAGATGAATTCGATGTGCACCTCATCGATATCCAGCACTTCCCCTTGGGTGACAATGTGTTCCAGGTGGGCAAACCGGTCGTGGACAGCGTTGAAGGCCGGCAGCATCTCATCCAGCTCGGAGCGGAAATAGGGATAGTCCGGCACGTCGTGGTTGTCGATGAGCCCATCGTAATCGGGAAAGTGGTAGTAGACCTTTTCGATATCGAAGTCAGCGCCGCCATTTTTTGCCATCTCATCCACAAAGCCGGAGATGTGGTCGCTGTGGGCATGGGTCAGGATCCAGGCAGAAATGTGCCGCCCGGCGATGGTCTCCTTCAGCAGCGGCATATCCAGTGGTCGACCCCCATCGATGACGATGCAGTTATTTTGATTGGTGACCAGCACGAACGCCATCATAAACTGGCTGGTCTCGGTGAGCATATGTAAAGTTGCCATGATAGAAACCTTTCTTGTGAACAGAAAAAATGATGCGTATTTGAAAAAATGATTGACAAAACCGCCAGCTGTGGTAAAATAAAAACGGAATCCGTAAGGCAATTATCGGTTAATGGCGGTTGTTGGTACGCTTGTTCATCCCCTCACAGGGAGAGCAGGATATCATCTATATTTATGTTCTGTTCTCCTGCGTTTTTGACGAAAGGAGGGCGATAGTGCATGGGTATATCCTTTTTCTGGACTATCTTAGAAACTCTGTATAGATACTATGCAGAGATTTGTACGTTGGTCATGTGGATCCGTTCCACGGCAGCCAAGGCACAGGATACAAAGAAAAAGTGAGCCGTCTGTTGAACCATGTATGGTTCGGCAGAAGGCTCACTATATGGATGTAAGAGCTCACTACTCTTCATCGATTTAGCGTACCGGAAGTAAAGACAACCGTTTAACTTAAGCCTTACGGTTTCCTCTTTTATTATACACCCAAAGCCCGGTAATGTCAAGAGGGAATTTTTTTTGCCCGAAAATAGGTGAATGCACTTTACAACTTCCATACATCCTAACATATTTCTAAACTCAAACATAGAGGGACACTTCCCTCGGTGAGGCGGTTGTCCCCACTACTCGACTTCAATATA